>NZ_CP172056.1:3911533-4259800 GCF_049860565.1 Desulfitobacterium nosdiversum | reverse complement strand
ATTATTGCTTTGAGCGTAGGTGTTATATTGATCATTGATGGAAATGTAAAGAGCAGGATGGGAAGCAGCGCCTTTATCAATCAATTGCTGTATAGTTGGCAAGGCATCAGAAATCGGAATCGAAAAGCCCATTCCCTCAAAGCCCGATTGAGCATATTTTGCGGAGTTAATCCCAATGACTTTTCCTTGATAGTCGACAAGGGGTCCGCCGCTGTTGCCGGGGTTGATTGCGGCATCCGTTTGAATGAGACCGAAACTGGATTCGCCTTGAATGTCTAACGTCCGATTGGTTGCAGAAATGACTCCGGTCGTAACCGAGCGGGCAAAATCATTTCCGCCAGGGTTTCCAATGGCAACCACAGATGCTCCCACTTCGAGCTTAGTCGAATCGCCTAAGGTTACTGCAGTTAGATTTTTGGTATCAGAAATCTGCAAAACAGCAAGATCGGTTCGTGCATCCGCGCCAACAAGTTTCGCGTCCAATGTACGGCCGTCGCTTAAACTTACAGTAATTTTTTGTGCGCCGTCAATAACATGATTATTGGTTACGATATAGCCTTTTTGAGCATCAATGATAAAGCCGGATCCTGTTCCAGCTTCCTGCAGTCCTGAGCTTGAGCTGTTTTGACGGGAAAAACGGTTTTGAGGCGATTGGAAATTCGAAACACCGACGACTGCAGGTCCAACTGTTTTTGCAATTTGTGTAACCGGGAATTGTGACGAATTGCTTACTGTTGAGATCGGGCTAAGAGAAGAAGTGGTTAAAGCGGTTTGGTTAGACGAGAGTAAATTGGGATAAATCCGAGGAAGAAGAGTAACCGTCGTCAGTCCCCCGATCATAGCGCTTGTTAGGCAAAGAGCAACGACACCTGCTAATTTCTTACTGAGTTTCGGTTTAGGGGAGGAAGGGGCTGAGAAGCTTGAATAGCTGGAGTAGCCAGAAAAACCCGATGAACCGGAAGAATCAGAATTTGATTTGCTTTCGACGATGACGGCGTCAATCTCTTGGGGAATATGGGGCTCATTCAATCCCTTATTTTGAGATTTATTTTCGTCATTAAATTCGTTATCCATAAAAGTGACCTCCTTATAACACGCTGTGCGACTTTGTTTTCTTTCAACTTTTGTATGTGAATAATATAGTCTTTTTACCTGAGCCGAAATTGATTATTAGCTGAAGATTAGCTGAATTTTTTGTGATAAAGTTGTGTATAAAAGTTAAAAATCTCAAAAAGGAAGAACCAGATTAAGTCTAGTTCTTCCTTTTTGGTTATGTCGAAATGTTTTCTCTTATCTATTTTCTTTCGACCGTAACATCCTTTTTAATGGGTGTAATCGATTATTCTTACGGTGTCGCCTAATTTTCTGGAGATCGCTTGCTTCATTTGATCAGCATTAGGGCAGGGAAAACCAATTGGATTTCCTTTCGTTATACAAGAAGCTAATACAATGGTATCAGCACCTCGTTTAACCATTTCTGAAGCTCTCGTAACCGCTTTTTTCCCCGGACAACCTCCGCAAGTATTTACACCAATGACCTGAATATCTTCTTCAACATTTGCAAAGGCCATTTTCTTTTCTTTCATAACCATAAAATCGGTTGATGCAGGGCACATGTCTTCAGTTTGCATGCATCGAATGAGTCCAACTTTCACGAAAACCACTCCTCGTTTTTATTACTTAAGCCCGAAAATACTTTTTAAGAACGTGCTGATTATGATAGGGCTAAAGGGCTTCATTTGGGTATCTGGGGACTTTTGATGAAACATTAAGTTTAGTTTTCTTATTTCCTTTAGCAAACTTCGAAAAAATAGTAATATAGATGATTGTCGCAAAGATAATACTTACATAATTTACTGTTGAAAGAATAAAATTCGGATAATAATTACCGAAAACGTAAACCCCCAAAACTTGGGAGCCAACGAACGCTCAAACCATACCCCACTGAGGAGCCGAGTAATCACTTTTAGCAAAATCGTTTTTTAAATAATCACTGAGTAAATATAAACTGAATAAGCCCCAGCCAATTGTGATTACATAGGAAAAGGTAATCAGAAAAAATGATAATGCTTTGACATCAAAGGAAAAATACGTTTGCAGATAGGTTGTAATCCTGTAAGAACTTAAGCCTAATAAGCAAGTGATGGGGATAACCATAAAGTAAGCGGGTAAAACTGGTTTCTCAGGCAGTTTGGCTGCTTTAAGCTGTTGGTAAATCAAGTAGGCCAGCTTAATTATAAACAGGAAAAACCCAACGGTTAATGTGAATGATGATCCGAAAGCTGCGATTGAAGCAATTGTTTTGTCGGCCGACATGGCGGCTATACCTGTTCCTGTGAGATTTACTAATGCAAAGGCAAAAACGTCAAGCAACCATACGAAATTCATTTTGGTAACATCATAAGGCTTGGTCAACAATATTTTGAGAACCTGAAATTCAAGCTTAAATAGCATTATCCAGAGAAATGCAAAGAAGATTAGGGCAGGCATCATGATCGTTTGGAGATGAGACGATAACTGCGGTACAAAAAAAGCCAAGGGACCCCAAATTACATTCATTGTCATTGAAAGTGAAGCAATGGGTACAAAAATACCGACATTTGTGGAAGGATTTTCGATAAAGTTATTATATTCTTCCTTATCGGAAATCCATTGCCCAAGACTTTTTAAATAGCTCAAAATAAGGACTAAGTTCATGAGTGTAAATGCCAACATGAGTAGGGTTAATGGAAGAAACAAGGTGATTTCGCCTAATGACAAACTCGTCCATTGAATATCTGATAACTTAATCAGCCCTTTTCCGTGAGGTATAGCAAACTGCAGAAAATTAAAGGCCATAAGTGAGATGCCCCCCGCAGCTAAGGGTGCCTGAAATTTTAAGGGTGTAAATTTCATAAATTATTTCCCCTGTCTATGTTGTAGTTGTCTATTCGGGTACAAAATTAGTAGAAATTTTCAACGCCCCCCTTCGTTCCTATTAACAAAATGATTAAGCATCTTGAACTAAGCCTTTACTTTTATAGGAACGGTTTTGCGATTTTCTATATATCCGATAACTGCCGTATCGATCGTTCCAACTTCAAGGAGTTTAGCGAGCAAGTCTTTGGCTTCATCTTCGGGAAGCGCAATGAGAAGACCGCCAGAAGTTTGAGAATCAAATAAAACAAGCTGCTGTTGGGTTGTCAGAATTCCATCCCATTTTACTTCATCTCTTAAGTAACGGGCATTTGAGTGGGTTCCCGAGGATATTCCTCCATATTTAAGGATATCCCAGACTTGATGCAAAATAGGAACGTGCTCATAGCTGATTACAGCTGTTAAATTTGAGCCTAGCATCTCACGCAAGTGACCGAGAAGTCCAAACCCTGAAACATCTGTACAAGCATGCACATTAAATAAAGACATGAGCTGAGCTGCTTCTTTATTGAGCTTGAGCATGACCTGTATCATGACTTCTTCAATTTTTTCTTCAGCGATTCCGGCATCTAAACCATTCGCCAAAATTCCTGTTCCTAGTGGTTTAGTCAAAATAAGAACGTCGCCAACTTGTGCGCCTTGTTTCCGGATTAGGTTCTGCGGCTTAACTAATCCTGTGACAGAAAGACCGTATTTAGGAATAGGATCATCCACAGAGTGCCCGCCAACAATGGAAATTCCGGCTTCTCCAACTTTTTCGGATCCCCCGGCCAGAATAGATCCCAATATTTCGGATGACATACTCTTGATCTGAAAGCTGACAATATTCAAAGCAAAAATTGGAGCAGCCCCCATGGCATAAATATCACTAAGGGCGTTGGCCGCTGCAATGGCTCCAAAGGTACGAGGATCATTAACAATCGGTGTGATAAAGTCAACCGTTTGGACAACAGCTAAGTTATTATCTATACGAAAAGCCGCTGCGTCATCCTCCATTCCGGCTAACAGCTCAGCAGGACCACTTTTAGGAAGATACTTGAGGATTTCACTTAGGTCACCCGGACCTATTTTACACGCTCATCCTGAGCCAGGAGAATAGTTTGTCAACCGGACATTATTGCTTGCCTTTGACATTTAATGTTCCTCCTTACCTATTGTTAAGATATCACATTATAAACTATAATAGTTATGCATTGTTTTCATCAATCTTATGTTGAAGGAGCATAGCCTCGTGGATATACAACAGTTCAGAGCCTTTCGTGAAGTAGCACGGCAGCGAAGTTTTTCTGGGGCAGCCAAGGAATTATTTCTTAGTCAACCTGCGGTATCCCGTCAAGTAGCATCGTTAGAAGCAGAGATAGGATTACCACTTTTTGTACGTATGGGAAATAATATTTCGCTCACCGATCCTGGTCGGAGACTTCTCATTTATGTCGATGATATTCTTCATAAACTTGACCAAGCTGAATCCGTCATTAGGGATTTAAAAGACTTAGAGAGTGGTACAGTTACTGTTGCAGCCGATAATTATTTAGGTAAATACTTTTTGCCGAGATTTATCGGTGAGTTTCATCGCCGTTATCCAAACCTTCAACTGCGTTTGATTACTCATCCGCAAGAAAGTTTGGTAAATCTCTTAGCGGATGGACAGGCAGACTTAGCTTTTTTCTGCGGGGAACCAAAGGAGAATTTATCCCTTACTCTCGAACAACTATGTACAGAAGAACTTTGTTTTGTGGCTCCTGGAACACTTAATCCTGATATTTTCAGTAATATTGAAAGGAATACTCCGTTTCTGTTTCCGCCGGAAATGTCTTCCTTTGGCGAAGACTATAAATATGCATTACCCGAATCTGTTAATCGTACAAGTTCACCAATTGCCATTGAGTCTCTTGAGGGAATTAGAACGGCACTTATAGGAGGCTTTGGGTGCAGTATATTACCTAAAAACCTGATTCTTTGGGAACTCGAAAAAGGCTTTCTGGAGTCTATGCCCATTGGGGTTGAATGCCCTGTTATTCTTGCATATCCGAAGGATACTCGGCTTGCTCATTCTGTTTTGCTCTTTATGGGAGTTATCCATAAGATGCTATCGTAGCTTAAAAGCTTTACCCTTAAAATTGCATAGAGAGTGCTGATTAGTAAATTAAATGAGTATGTTTTGCAAAAAATTAAAAGCGTCCTCTTTTCACTGTTATAGTGGAATGAGGACGCTTGTATTTACTTGTTTAAGAAGCAAAAGTTATTATTTTCTACTACACGAGTAGAGTTTTGTTCACTTTCTCAACAGGATTTTTTTAGTTCTTGTTCTTGCATAAAACTATTGTCCCCCGTTTCTGATATTCTTCACCCCATATCCACATCGAGTCAAGAATCGGTTTCAGACTTAAGCCTAATTCTGTAAGAGTATATTCAACTTTGGGCGGAACCTCTGCATAAACTTTACGTTCAACAAGACCGTCTTCCTCCATATTTCTAAGTTGCTGAGTAAGTACCTTTTGACTTATAGAGCTAATCGACTTCTTTAATTCACCAAACCGTTTAGTACCATCAATAAGATCTCTTAATATTAAAACCTTCCACTTATCTCCTATTAGGGAAAGCGTTGTTTCAACTGGACATAAGGGTAATTCTTTTTTCATAATTTCTTCCTCCTAATCTCATTAGTTACTTTAATGTAACTATACCACTTTAAGGTGCTTACTTGCGAAAATATACTAATGGAATTATTCTATGCTTGGCGATCGCAAAAATCAAGGTATTCAAGGAGATGTTAGCATGAACGACGTAGTAAAATTTTTAAACGAAAGCTCAGTCCAGTATTTTGCAACAGTAGATAAGGATGGCAGCCCCAAAGTACGACCTTTTCAATTTATGCTTGAAAAGGAAGGCAAACTGTTTTTCTGTACTTCAAACCAGAAAGAAGTCTATCGGGAAATAAAAAACAATCCAAATGTAGAACTTTGTGCTTCTTCTCCGAGTTATGCATGGATTAGACTGTCGGGAAAAGTTGTATTTTCAAATGACTTGAACATTAAAGCCGAAGTAATTGAGCACAGCCCTTTGGTTAAATCCATTTATAAAACATCGGATAATCCCACATTTGAGATATTTTATCTTGAAAAGGCCAAAGCTGTTATCGCTGATTTTTCAGGTGAACCGCCCAGAGAATATACATTATAATCCTAAACGTAAGCCCTAAACATTAAACACTATACCTAGGAGGATGATAAGATCATCCTTCTCTTGCTTTCTATTGCAAAATAATTTGATAAAATTATTTTGACAATGTACATGGAGGTTCTCATGAGCATGAGTATTCAAATCAATACAGATAATATCAGTGAAGCTGTGAAACGGATAAACGAAGCGGATTCTATCCTTATTGGTGCTGGTGCTGGGCTTTCAGCATCCGGAGGATTAAATTATAATGATCCCGAGCTATTTAAAAAATGGTTTCCAAGGCTTAATCAGTTTGGCATAAGAACCATAGGTGAAGCTATTTCAATCTATTGGCAGGTCAATGATTCAAATCGGCGAGCCTTTTGGGCTTATTGGGCTAATCATATCCAGAAAATCCGTTATGATGCTCCGGTGTTACAACCATATATGGACTTATTTGATATGGTCAAAAATAAGGATTATTTTATTATTACGACTAATGTTGACGGGCAGTTTGTCAAAGCTGGGTTTGATCAGGACAAGATATTTGCTCCTCAAGGGGATTATGGTTTATTTCAATGTGATGGACCATGCAGCAATGAACTTTTTGATAATCGCAGTTTGATCGATAAAATGATATCCAATATGAATTCGGATGACTTTCTGATTCGTGAGGAGGATATTCCTCGCTGCCCGAATTGCGGCTCCTATTTAGCAAAGAATCTCCGTATCGATCATACTTTTGTCGAAGAGCCGCATATGAGAAAACAGAAAGATTATTTAGATTTCATTAATCAATCGGTTGAGGGCAAATTGCTTCTTATAGAATTAGGAGTAGGTTTTAATACTCCAGTTATTATTCGATGGCCTTTTGAGCAGATTACTGCCGAACATCCTCATGCAGAACTGATCCGTATAAATATGGATAATTCAAAAGCACCTGAGAAAATAACGTCAAAATGTTTAGCCTTTAATCGAGATATAGCTCAAGTCATTACAGAAATGAAGAATATAATATTGAACAAAAACAGCAGGTCAATGTGATTTTGCACAAGAGCCTGCTGTTTTTTATGATTTTCTTTATTACTGCAACAGTCGCATAATCAAAGATTTTTAGACATTTCCTCTAATTGTTTGCCTAGATCAGTTAATGACTCAATCGATGCCCCAATTTCTTCAATAGCGGCCGATACTTCTTGTGTATTGGAACTAAACTCATTTAAATTCCCGGCCATTTGGTTGATGACATTGCGAATTCCACCGATAATTTTCCGTATATCCTTTGCGGAGCTTGCACTGGAAACTGCCATAGATCGAATTTCATGAGCGACAACTCCGAAACCCAGCCCAAGTTCCCCTGCTCGAGCCGCTTCAATGGAGGCGTTGAGACCTAGTAGTTTAGTATCGCTTGCGACGGAATCAATATAAGTTACAACTTCCTCCATTTCCACAGCTTTTTCGTTAACATCTTCTGAGGATTTAGCTAGGGATTGACTGCCGTTAGCCAGTTGCTGGGCTGAATTGGCAATGTTATTGATTGCTGCGGAAATTTGCTCGAGGGAAGAGACAAGGTGTAAGGAGGTATCTTTAAGCTTTTCACTTGCTTCATATAATTCTAGAGATTGAGTAACGACAAAACCCCCGATGACTTCATCATTTTCAATAATAGGGTATGCTGCAGAGTAGTAAGGAAATCCAAAAACCTCTGCCCCAACTTTAGCTACGAATTTCTTTCTTTGTTCCATACATTTATAGGCTGCAGTACCCGAATTAAGAATATCACCAGGTTTTACTGGGAAAGTAATCTTCCCTTGTTTTACGGCTACATATTTCTCTCTATCATATAAGCAAACTGTAAATTTACCAATACCCACATCGTAAACAAAGTCAACTATTTGTAAATAATCTTCTAGCATTATTAATAAAGCCTCCTTAATTCTAATATTAAGAATTCAACCAGGTCGTAACATCTTCAGTGAAAAGCTTATTCACATCTAGAATCGGAGTTAAAGACTCTTCAAGCTTGATAATTTCTTGAATCACACCATGATGAACCATGTTCGGAATTTGTTCGACAGATGATGATTCTAATATTTCTACTACATCATCTACATAAAGTCCTAAAGTACCTTTTTCATGTTCTAAAATAACAATTCGTGGTTCCTCTTTGGTTAGATCAGAAAGTTCAATTTTAAATTTATTACGTAAGTCGATAATTGTAATTACGTGATCTCTTACCCTGGAGACACCTTTGACAAAATCCGGGGATCCCAATAATGAGGTTATGTCTAAAGGCTTAATGATTTCCCGAACATACTTCATTTTTACAGCATAAGTTTGATTTCCTAGCTTAAATTCTATGTACTGTTGAGCAACATCCACTTTTTTCATCTCCTTGCTTCATCATTAATAAAATAATAGCTGTACTTGTGAGGATTATCACGCAAAAAATGTCGAAAATATAGAAAAATATTAGTATCTCTATATATAAAGTAATATTTTTAATTATTGCGATAAGTAATAAAGTTCTTATAGAACAGACTTTTTTAAATAAACAGAAAAGTTTAGATTTTTTAGTCAATAATTTTACGAAGTATAATGATTTAAAAAATGAAAATGAAATTAAAAGTAAAAAAAGGGCTCATAGTGGGCAGTATAAATTTAATAACCGGAACCAATTTAACAATTTATAAGACATAAAGATTGTTTTTGGACTTAGGTAGATTTCATTCGACATTATTGTATAATTGGAATAGAATTCTCAGTTTACTTTCAGTTTCCCTTCAGTCTTAATTCAGGCGAATAAGCGATAATTAACAAAGATAAGTTTAATGAAACACATTTATCTTAAATTAAGTTATATTAGCCCTATAAAGAAGGGAGAAAGCTTATGCAAAAGGTTAAAGGGATTAAGATACTTCTTGTCGATGATGAACCCAGTATCCTGGAATTTTTAGAAATGGGTCTGGTCAATGAAGGGTTTGAAGTTCAGACAGCTCAAGATGGGATGACAGCAGTTACTCTTGCCAAGCAATTTGAACCCCATATTGCCGTCCTGGATGTGATGATGCCGGGAATGGATGGGTTTGAGGTTTGTCGGATGCTTAAAAAAGGCAGCAATATCGCTGTTATCATGCTTACGGCGAAAGATGATGTCGATGATCGGGTTAAAGGACTTAATCTGGGAGCCGACGATTACATGGCCAAACCCTTTAGCTTTGAAGAATTGCTTGCGCGAATCCAGGCTCGTATCCGCAATCAATTTCCCAATTTGATGGGGGAGGTTGCAATCGGTCCTTTTCGTGTGGACGACCGGCGCCGCGAAATCGTATACATGGATCAAGTTTTAGAGCTTTCTCCGACAGAATATGAATTGCTTAAGTTTATGATCCTGAATCAAGGATTAGTTTTAAGCAAAACGATGATTCTTGATAAGGTTTGGGGCTATGATTTTGTAGGGGATGAGAATATCGTTGAAGTGTACATCCGTTCTCTTCGGGATAAATTAAACGATAAAGAGCATCACTTAATTCGGACTTTACGCGGAGCAGGTTATCGTATGGACTTATCCTAACAAGCGTTGAGACAGTAAGGCTTGGTGAGATTTATGTTATATAAAGATATATTAATGAAGGTTAAAAATAAGCGAGCAGAGTATAAAACAAAAAGAACGGAGCTTAAAAGCAAGTTAAAACGCATAGGTGTTCCCCATTCGCTTCGTTTCCAACTCCTTTCTCGTTCTTTCATTCTGATTGCAGTCTTGCTGATCGTGGTCGGTTTTTTTCAATATATTTTTATGCAAAAGTTTATTTATGAAAATCAAGCAAAAAGCATTCAAAGCCAGATTATGGCGTTACCCCCCGATGTTTGGGAGCAAATCGCAGCAGGCAATTTGCTCTCTGATAAACTAAATCATATGGACTTTTACTTTTTACCGGATTCAACGATTTCAGTTCTTGATCCTCAGCAAGGGAACATGACAGTGCTGACAAATTCCTCTTCAGGTTTAAAAGTAGCCCCGCAACTCGACGTTCAAGATTATGTTTCCGCAATAAAGGATCCGAGGACGCTTCATTATAAAGTCGTTACGCCGTCAAAAGGAGATGAGCAGCTTGTTGTTCTCCAGACTGTTGAAAGTCGGGGACATTGGAAAAGTGTTATTCAAGTCAGTGTAGGGACGAAGCCCCTTAAAGAAATGCTGATGAAACAGCTCATGATCTTTTTGGTCCTTTCTCTGCTTGCTTTAATAGGTGGCTTAGTCGCGTTTATTCCAGTTCTCAGGAAAACACTCGTCCCCTTGTCCAACATGGTGAACAAAATGGAGAATATTGATGCTGGAAATTTAGCGGAGCGCTTACCGATTGAACAGGGACAAATTGAGATTGATCGTCTGGCCGTATCCTTTAATGGGATGCTCCAGCGGTTAGAAACCTCTTTTGAGGCGGAAAAAGAAGCCAAAGAACAGATGCGCCGCTTTGTAGCGGATGCTTCCCATGAACTTCGTACTCCTTTAACCTCCATTCATGGCTTTTTAGAGGTGCTTTTACGTGGGGCGATGAATCAACCGGACAAGCTCGAGCGTTCATTAAAGAGCATGTATGAAGAATCGGAGCGCATGAAAAAGCTGGTCCAAGATTTACTTCTCTTAGCGAAGTTAGATCGCTCACCCAATATTGAGCCGGTTGAAAACGATCTGGATGATCTGGTTGTAAAAATGGAAAATCAGCTCAGACTTCTCGCAGGAAACCGCAGCGTAGGATTAAATCTTACTCCGAATTCACATTGCCTGTATGACGAAGATAAAATGAAGCAAGTTATTTTGAATCTATTTCATAATGCGGTGCAGCATACAGATCCGGAGAAAGGGGAGATTGTGCTTACCGTAGGTCCGGCCGAGGGCGGAATTGAGCTTTCTGTAAAGGACAACGGTCAGGGGATATCGGAAGAGCATCTATCCCATCTGTTTGAGCGTTTCTATCGAATTGACACCTCACGGACCCGTAAATACGGAGGGGCTGGACTCGGACTCGCAATTACGCAGTCTATCGTGGAGCTTCATAAGGGTAGAATTTGGGTAAAGAGCAAAGCTGGCGAGGGCAGTACATTCAGTGTATGGCTTCCAACGGTCGCATGATAAAAGATAAGAGCTAAAAGACACTAGAGAAAGTAAAGTATTTTTAGTGTCTTTTTAAGCCTTTGTATTGTCATAAATATTGTATACAAGTACCAAAACGGTTGCTAAATTGATGAAATCTAGGTAAATTAAAATAAGATATCTTCATCTGTTAAAATAGAGTGTTTAATCGCTAATAATGCTATTTAATTATGAAGAGAAATAAGTTTTACGGAGGTAATTTAATGGTTCGCCTGATTAAAAATGGTACCTATCTCCTTAGGGGGGATAAGGTTTTCGAAGCAAAGGATAGAGACTCGCTTTGTGATTTAAAGGGTAATCCCGTTTCCAAGGGAGATCTTAACGTTGGAGAGGAAGCTCTTGATCGGCAAAAAGCGCGTCGGCAAACGATGGCTTATCAAATTTTAAACAGCCATAATACATCTGGAAACCCGAATCAATTAAAGATTCGCTTTGATGCTCTCGCATCCCATGATATTACGTATGTAGGAATCACCCAAACTGCACGTGCCAGCGGACTTAAAGAATTTCCGATTCCTTATGTTTTGACCAACTGCCATAACAGCCTTAATGCCGTAGGCGGAACGATCAATGAGGATGATCATGTTTTTGGACTTTCCGCTGCTCAAAAATATGGCGGGATTTATGTTCCGGCACACCAGGCAGTTATCCATCAATATATGCGCGAGATGATGGCAGGCTGCGGCCGCATGATTCTCGGCTCGGACAGCCATACGCGTTATGGTGCCTTAGGAACAATGGCTGTTGGGGAAGGCGGACCGGAGCTGGTTAAACAGCTTTTGAAAAAAACGTATGATATTCAATATCCCGGTGTTATTGCAATTTACCTTCAAGGCAAGCCTCAACCGGGAGTTGGACCTCAGGATGTCGCTTTAGCCGTAATTCGTGAAGTTTTTGCCAATGGTTTTGTTAAAAATAAAGTGATGGAGTTTGTAGGCCCTGGGATTGAAAATCTATCCGTCGATTTTCGGATTGGGGTCGATGTCATGACAACAGAGACCACGTGTTTAAGCTCCATTTGGACGACAGATAATAAGGTCAAAGAATACTTCGGCATTCACGGCAGACCGGAAGCATATGCAAAGCTTGAGCCTGGCGAAGCTGCGTATTATGATGGCATGGTCATTGTTGAACTCGATAAGATTAAGCCGATGATCGCTCTTCCTTTCCATCCGAGCAATGTTTATACGATCGAGGAATTGAATCAAAATCCTTATGATATCCTGAGTAAGGTCGAGGAAGAGGGAAAGAAGCAAATCAATAATCCGTTCATTTCCTTTAATTTAACCAATCACATCGTTGATGGCAAAGTCATGGTTGATCAGGGAATTGTTGCCGGTTGTGCAGGAGGATCTTTTGAAAACTTGATGGATGTTGCGGCCATCGTCAACGGAAAATCCGTCGGCAATGAATATCTCTCCTTCAGTGTGTATCCGGCAAGCCAACCGATTTACCTTGAGCTGATGAAAAACGGAGCAGCGGCTCAGTTGCTTGCGGCCGGTGCAAATATGAAGACGGCTTTCTGCGGACCGTGTTTTGGAGCGGGAGATACTCCGGCCAATGGCCAATTCAGCATCCGTCATACCACCCGCAACTTCCCGAATCGGGAGGGATCGAAACCCGGAGAAGGTCAAATTTCTTCGGTCGCTTTAATGGATGCGAGATCTATTGCGGCTACAGTAATCCATGGCGGTTGTCTAACCTCGGCTGCGGAAATTGAGTTTACAGCTCCTTCACATGATTATTCCTTCGATTCTGGAATTTATCAAAAACGGGTTTATAACGGCTTTGGCAATCCTAAGCCGGAGAGCGAATTGAAGCTCGGTCCAAACATTGCCGATTGGCCGGCGATGGTTGCCCTGCCTGAAAATCTCCTGCTTAAGGTCGCTTCCGTGATTACCGATCCTGTGACAACAACGGATGAGCTTATTCCTTCGGGTGAAACCTCATCCTACCGTTCTAATCCGCTCCGTTTGGCAGAATTTACGCTTTCAAGAAAGGATCCGCAATATGTTGGCAGAGCGAAGGCTGTTCAAGTTCTGGAAAAAGAGCGTGAAAACCTGGTCCAAGCGGAATCTAAGCAAGCCCCTGCAATATCAGAGGCTTTGCAAGAGACGATAAAACAAGTTTTTAAGGTTAAAGGATTTGAGACGAAAGACCTATCCGATATCCTTGCCAGCACAGGCATTGGTACCGTAATTTATGCGATTAAACCTGGAGATGGTTCTGCCCGGGAACAAGCGGCTTCCTGTCAAAAGGTCTTAGGCGGATGGGCGAATATCAGTCAAGAGTATGCGACAAAACGTTATCGCAGCAACCTTATTAACTGGGGAATGCTGCCGTTCACTTTGGAAAATGCGTTAGATAAGCCCTTTAGCACTGAAGACTATGTCTTTGTTCCAGGAATTCGCCAAAGCATTCTTGACGCCGAGGAAACAATGACAGCGCAAGTGATCAGCCCGAAAGGCGTTTACGAGCTTAAACTGGAATTGAAAGGGTTAACCTCAGATGAAAAAGAGATCATCTTAAAAGGAAGCCTAATTA
This sequence comes from Desulfitobacterium nosdiversum, assembly GCF_049860565.1. Taxonomy (GTDB): domain Bacteria; phylum Bacillota; class Desulfitobacteriia; order Desulfitobacteriales; family Desulfitobacteriaceae; genus Desulfitobacterium_A; species Desulfitobacterium_A nosdiversum. The sequence goes on along the minus strand of NZ_CP172056.1, from coordinate 4,246,023 downwards.
ATTACTACAGCAGGTAATTCACATTGGTGAGCGTGTCGGAGGTTTGCAATAAGGGATAACCCTAATTGCAAACCTCCTTTATCTAACTTTAATAAGGATCTAAGTTCATAAAGATATCCATGATTAAGTGATAAGGTACATTTATACTTGAATAAGATTAAATAATTTGATAAATACCAATAGGTTTGCTAAACTCAAATAATTAAGAGAAGGTTTACGTTGGGGGAGGTTGCAGAGGATGGAGAGTAAAAAAATAGGGGAAGGGAATCAGCCACTGATCTGTACTCCCTTGGTTGGCAAAGAACAAGAAGATATTTTAAGGGAATTGGAAAACGTTTTGCAGAAACAACCGGATTTAATCGAATGGCGTGCCGATTTCTTTGCGGAAATTGCAAATACCGATCAGGTTTTGAGCATAGCACAAAAAATAAAGGGACGTGCCGGGGATACTCCCATTATTTTTACCATCCGGTCAGTTCGCGAGGGAGGTCAGCCGATATCACTGACGGATCGCGAAGTGCTTAATCTAATCAAGGCTGTTTGCCGGAATACAGGTATTGAATATGTCGATTATGAGCTGAGCTATCCAGAAGAATCCTTTAAAGAATTACGGCATATTTCAGCAGAAAGCAATACGAAAATTATTGCTTCTTACCATAATTTTAACTTTACACCGAAAATGGAGATTTTAATCAATAAAATCAAAGATGCTCAGAATTTAAAAGCCGATGTAGCTAAAATTGCAGTGATGGCTGAGAGTCTGCAGGATGTGCTCAATGTCTTAGATGTTACTTTAGAAGCAAAAAATACACTTAGAATACCGCTTATCAGTATGGCAATGGGTGAGTATGGGTCAATCACTCGTATGATTGGCGGAGTTTTTGGCTCGGCGGTTACTTTTGCGGTCGGGGAAAGCAGTTCCGCACCAGGACAAATTCCCATTGATGAGTTAAAAAGTGTACTTTCCATTATTCAAAAATCAGTAAATCAAAAATAAGCTTGCGAATTAGACAATCATTCTCGAGCCCTAAGTGTTATACTAAATGAAGAAGCACATTCCTTTGATCAAGGAATAGAGACAGGAGGGGGTAAACATCGCTGCCACTGTAGAACATCCGCTGCATGAGGAATGTCACATGAGGGACAATTGTCAGAAGTTTGATATCTGTCCAATGATTTTAGTCCAGCAAATCCTTGCGGGGAAATGGAAAATCCTTATTTTATGGTACTTAAGCTATAATGTTTTAAGATTTAGCGATATTCAAAAGCTCTTGCCTAATGTGACAACAAAAATGCTTACGCAGCAGTTAAGAAGTTTAGAAGAGGACAACCTCATTTATCGAAAGGTTTATCCAGTTGTACCTCCCAAAGTAGAATATGGGTTAACGGAAGTCGGGAAAAAAGTTATCCCGATTTTAAACCAGATGCATACTTTTGGATCTGAGTATTTATCGAATAACCTCGGTCAGCATAATTACTAATACTGAAAAACAACATCATATTTTCGCAAAAAAAGACGGCTGAATGCGAGAGAATCGTACAAGCCGTCTTTCTATATGAACTTTAAAACTCTAAATTAGATATCTTAAAGGATCTAAAATCAAGTAATATGAATAAAGAATGATAGGAGATGAATTAAAGAGGGTACATTAGCAGCCGCTTTAATAATTTTAGATAGAAAAATAGGACAAAATTCCCAATTGGGTATATAATTGTTTTGATAAAAATACCTTTAAGTGGATTAAGGTTGAAGGTGATGTTTTTTGGTCCGATTGTATCATAAATTTCACTCAGTAATTCTTATGAAACCTACTACTTTTGAGGAAAAAATAATATTTTCTGGGCCTGTAATTTTAATTGTTTTCAGCTTTGTTTTATGGGTTGTTGCATTTCTTTTGGATGTATTAACGAATATACCCAATTTATTAGTGTGGCTGCCCATGTTAGGAATCCAAATAGTAATAAGCACGACCTACGTAATTCTAATCAATAAATTACATTTTATTGCACATAATGATCAACTTACGGGGTTATGCAATAGAAGATATTTTAATTTTATGCTTGCCAAGGAAATATCACGCATTCAGAGAACAAAATCCATACTTACTCTTATACTTATTGATATAGATAATTTTAAAAAAGTTAACGATACTCATGGACATTTAATGGGTGATGATGTACTCAAAAAACTCGGTTATATTTTAAAAAACAATACGCGAAATATTGATATAGTCGCCCGCTGGGGTGGTGAAGAATTTGCAATAATTTTAGTAGAAACTGATTTGGATGGTGCAAAAATATTTGCTGAAAGACTCCGGAAAACGGTTGAGAATTATGATTTTGGTTTTCAGGTTACAATAAGTTTAGGGATTGTTTCCACCTGCGACGATTTATCTTTAGATGAACTATTAACACAAGCTGATGAAGCACTTTACGCTGCAAAAGAAAAGAAAAATAGGGTTATTAGTTATTCAAAACTAGGATATCTCGAAACATAAAGAAATCTACCTCTACAATAATTAACAAAAGAGTTAACATCCTTAAAAGAATGTTAACTCTTTAATTTTTGCTTATTGCTCGGCTTCAAGGTATTTTTTGAGTTCATCTTTGCGGGGAATCTTTCCGGAAACTTTAACCTTTTCGTTAACAACTAGTGCGGGAGTACGCATAATACCATACCCCATAATTTTTTGAATATCTTCCACCTTTTCAATAGTAGGGGTAATACCCATTTCTTTAACAACTTCCTCAGTAATAGCCTGTAATTTTTTACAGTTTGCACATCCTGAACCGAGTATTTTGATATTCATTAGAAAATCACCCCTCCATTAAATTTACCCTAAAACCAAATTAAACAAATAGCCGATAATTACAATGGCTACTGCCATAATACTTATGAAGATGCTTAATAATTGTGGCTTCAATACTTTTCTTAAGATAATCATTTCAGGAAGGCTTAAGGCAGTAACTGCCATCATAAATGCAAGAGCCGTCCCCATCGGCATACCTAGTCTTGTGAGCTCCTTAACGATAGGAATCGTGCCAGCTGCATTAGAATACAAAGGAATTCCAATCAGAACGGCAATAAATACGGCAAACGGGTTGCTCTTTCCTGCATATTTAGCCAATAACCCTGTTGGAGCATATCCATGCATAATTCCTCCGATTCCGATACCCACGAGTACGTAGATCCAAATCTTTCTTAGAATTTCGCCAACGTAATTTCGAGCTTCAATTAGCCTTTCCTTCCATGTGGGGATGACAATATCAACATCCCCCATTTTTATATTAAAGACATATTCCTCAACGAATTTTTCCAATCTTAACTTTCCGATGATAATTCCCGCTATTATCGCTACTATCACGCCAGTTGCAATATATAATAGAGCGATTTGCCAGCCAAATAAGCCCCATAGCATAACAAGTGCGACTTCGTTGACCATCGGAGAAGATATTAAGAATGAAAATGTAATGCCTAAGGGTATTCCTGCTTCAATAAACCCAATAAAGACAGGAACAGCAGAGCATGAGCAGAAAGGTGTCACTATGCCCAGTAGGGCAGCAAAAATGTTTCCTAAAAAACCTTTAGCTTTCCCTTCTCCTAAGAGTTTTTTGGTCCTTTCAGGTGGGAAAAAGCTCCTTATTATTGATACGATGAAGATAATTACCGCAAGCATCAAAAAGATCTTCATGGAATCGTAGAAAAAGAAATTTACAGCCCCTTGATAATGCTCAGAGTTCAAAAATGCGGGGTTAAGACCAAACAAGCCTATAATCCATCTTAGTAATGAAGTAAGCCCAAAACTTAAAGCATTTGCGATTCCGTTTAACCCCCAATCAATTGCTGAAAACACATTAACCACTCCTCATTACTTATCCACGGTCGGCTAACAGCCATTCCATGGCATGATTGAAGCCTGAAATAGAGGTCGCAGATTTCGAAAACTTGGCTACAGAATAGGCTTCCATTATTTCTTCAGTTGAAGCTCCATTTTTCTTTGCGGCTTTAACATTGTTCAAAATACATACCTGAGAATCCAATGCAATACCTACTGCCAAAGCAACGAGAGCCTTCGTTTTTTTATCTAAGTGTTCACCTGCATAGGCATTTTTCTTTGCTTCGATATGTCCCATCAAAATACCCAGATCTAGTGAAGCGAGATTTTCCAGTGGTTTTGGGACTTCTCCCATCTCAGCTTTTATCTTTTCTAACATCTTATCCTTATCCATGTATGGATTCCTCCTTTAATTTAACTAATTATGCTTGAACGCTAGATTTAAAGCTTTTCTTCACAAGAACTGTAATCATCGTTAATGCCAAAAGTCCAATTCCATAGATTAAAAACAATTCTTCGAAACTGGATGAGGAAACAATCTTTCCACCTATTGCCGTTCCAATACCTCCGCCTCCCATAAAGCAGAATGCCACAAGTGACATGGCAATTCCTCTTGCTTTTGCTGCAAATTCTGTAGCGATTGTAAGAAACGTTGAATGTGCCATCATAAAACCAAATCCCATAGCTCCAACAGCAATGACAACGACAGGTAGATAATTTCCTATTGAAACAAGCAATATATCAGCAATAAATGCAGAGGTTAAGCCAATAATAGCAGTTTTCTTACGACCAATCTTTGCAGCAAGCTTGCCGGATTTTTTGCCCGCGACTAATGCCATTATGCCAAAAGCGGTCATAACCATTCCTATTGCGAAATTATTAAGTCCAAATACTTGTTTAATAAATCCCCCGAGGAATGAAAACGAACCAATGAGGAAAATCCCCTCAAATATGACTAAGGTATAAATAATCGTGCTCGAAGGATTTTTCAATATCGTAATATAAGGCAAAAGCGCCTTACTTTCTTTATTTTTGGTTGATGGTATCTTTCTTCCTATCGTAAACAATAACACGGAAGAAATAACAGCAAGTCCTGCATAGACACCAAATACGCCTCTCCAGTTTAGAAAATAGGCAATGGAACCACCAATCGCCATACTAAGACCTTGACCTAAGAAAGATATGCTCATGAATGATCCAATGGCTGACTGCCTTTCCTCCATCGGAAATAAATCACCGATGAGTGCTAACGAAACTGGCATTATCGAAGCGGCGAACATTCCTGTTAAAGCCCTGTATACTGCCAAATCAGGAATTGCAAAAGCAAAGGCGCAAAGTGCAGTAGCAAATGTAAACATCAAGATGGAAAAGGTAATAACCTGGCGTTTACCAAAACGTTCTGCAAGGTAACCATACAACAGCTGGAACAATCCAAAAGGAAGCATGTAGGCAGTAATTACAAGAGAAGCTGATGCAACATCAACCCCTAAGTTTTGTGCGATAGAAGGTAGGATAGGAGAAACGACCCAATTGTCTGCCATTGTAACAAAACCGGCAAATCCAAGTATGAGTACGATTTTTTTCTTATCCATAGAAAATCTTCTCCTCCATGAAGGCTAGTTTAAACGCGATAGCCCATTCCGAACTGGTTTAGGATCACTAGCCTTATTCTTTTCTTATTTCTAAATCACCACCAGTAGTTTTACTCACCTCCTTACAAAGCTGTAATTTCTCTTAATAGATTGATGGCTCTTTTACAACCTTCTTTATTAAGCGAATAATGCATCCATTTCCCTTCACGGCGGCTATTCACGAGTTCGGAATCGCATAATAGCCTCATATGATGGGATAGCGTGGATTGACCTATTTTTAGATCTTCTAAGATTACGCAGGCACATTTTTCACCCCTTTGTAATTTTTCAAGGATCATCAATCGGTTGGGATCTGAAAGTGCTTTAAACACCTTCGCATTATTTTCATATGTATTACCCATTTTTTAAATCTCAAATCTATTTTCATCGATGTGTTTATTATATTCTTATACTTCGATATATGTCAATATATCGAAGTATTGATTAAATCAAAAAAAATTGATATGATCTGTTTATGATGGATAATGTTAAAATTTCAAAAGCACTAAGTGATCCTATACGTTATAAGATTCTATTGATGATGCTCAATGCGGATCAATGTAAACTTTCCGATTGTTACTGTTCCTCTGATGAAGGAATATGTAATTGTGACATTATGTCCGCATTGGGTCTCATTCAATCACGGGTTTCTTACCACATGAAAGAATTAGTAGAGGCAGGACTTGTTCTCGAAAAAGCCAGAGGAAAATGGAAGTATTACGCGTTGAACCAACCCATTATAAAAGAATATATTCAACAACTGGAGGTGGATTTTAAACTATAAATTTTTTTTGGATGATACATCAAATTATTTTGATGTGTAAGGAGGATAATTTTGAAAAAGAAAACGATCTATTTTATTTGTACTGGTAATTCATGTCGTAGCCAAATGGCAGAAGGGTTCGGGAAAAAATATTTACGTGAGAACTACAACGTTTATAGTGCAGGTATAGAAGCACATGGGCTTAACCCCAAGGCTGTCCAAGTCATGGCTGAAAGCGGTATTGATATTTCGAGTCAAACATCCGATGTGATTGACCCTGAATTATTGAATCAAGCTGATTTTATAATCACATTATGCGGGGATGCCAATGACCGTTGCCCAATAACACCCCCTCATGTTAAACGAGATCATTGGGGTTTTGACGATCCTGCAAAGGCATTAGGAAGTGAAGAAGAACGCTTGGCAGTATTCAGACGGGTACGGGATGAGATTGAAAAACGAATTCAATATTTTGCACAGGAAGGAAAATAGGTGAAGCAGATATGAACGTAGAATTGCCAGTCAGTCGAAAGCTCTCTACACTCGATCGTTATTTGACCTTATGGATTTTTTTAGCTATGGCTCTTGGGATTGGAATCGGATATGTTTTTCCAGGAGTTTCGGAATGGCTTAATTCCCTATCAATAGGCACGACTTCAATTCCTATTGCAATCGGACTTATTATTATGATGTATCCTCCCCTAGCCAAAGTAAAATACGAAGAAATGGGACTGGTTATAAAAAATAAAAAGGTAATGACCTTATCGATTGTTCAAAACTGGATTGTTGGACCGGTTATTATGTTTATTCTTGCCGTAGTCTTTCTCCACAATTATCCCGAATATATGGCAGGGCTTATCTTAATTGGTTTGGCCCGTTGTATTGCAATGGTGATTCTATGGAACAGCTTAGCAAAAGGTGATTCCGAGTATGCAGCTGCAATTGTTGCACTTAATTCTCTCTTCCAAGTTATTTTCTATTCAGTATTTGCCTATTTTTTCATTACTGTTCTTCCTCAATGGCTAGGCTTATCCAAAGGGGTAGAAATCCACATTAGTATGTGGGAAGTCGCAAAAAGTGTCTTGATTTATTTAGGTATACCGTTCTTAGCAGGAATGATTACCCGTATAGTTTTGTTACCTCGTAAAGGCAAAGAATGGTATGAGAAAAAGTTTGTACCGAAAATTAGCCCGCTTGCTTTAATAGCGCTTCTTTTTACTATTGTTATTATGTTCTCTCTTAAAGGTCAGTATATTGTGGCTCTTCCTTTGGATGTTGTTCGAATTGCAATCCCTCTCGTTATTTATTTCCTCTTAATGTTCTTTGTCTCGTTTTATATAAGCTATAAGATGGGGATTCCTTATCATCAGACCGTGACCTTATCTTTCACTGCCGCAAGTAACAATTTTGAACTCGCAATTGCGGTCGCGGTAGCCGTCTTTGGTATCAATTCTGGGCAAGCCTTTGCCGCAGTCATAGGTCCGTTAATTGAAGTGCCAGTTATGATCGCATTGGTAAATGTCTCTCTCAAATTAGGAGCAAGATATTTTAAAACGATAATAAATATAGGCTGACTAAAGTACTTCATGCAAAGAGTGAAGCCAATCCAGGCAAAAACCAAAGAGGAAGAACTAGATATAATGTGATCTGGTTCTTCCTCTTTAAACTTTTTATTATTCTTTCAAAATATTTAACCCGTAATTACCTATGTGAAAGTTGATGTGAATTAGAAAAGGACATAAGCTCCAGGTCCTGTTAAATAAATTCCTACTGCTGCTGCAATGATGGCTAGATTATATTCATAGCCGCCTGCTGTAATCATAAAGCCATTTTTCCCGGTAACGGTAGCTATAGCTACGACCATGGCTCCAACGATGAGAATAGCAGCGGCCGGAATGAAGACACCTGTGGCTAAGAATAGACCTCCAAGCAATTCACCAAGTGCAGCAAGAAAAGCCATGGGCAATCCGGGTTTTAATCCGATGGATTCAAAGAAACCAGCTGTTCCTTTAAGTCCATGACCGCCAAACCAGCCGAAAAGCTTTTCCGTACCATGACGTGCGAAAGAAAGACCAAAGATAAGACGAATAACTAATAAACCAAGATTCAACATTGAAAAAACACCTTCTCCTCAATTTTATCTATTATTTCGTGCTGGAAGTTCCAACAAGGAAATAATATACCTGTATAGATGAATAGTGAAGTACGCACTTTTATGTACTATAGTATATAAATAGAAACTATAAGAAAATCTCTATTTGGTTGGCTGAAATGCTGTGGGAAGAAAGTTATTTAGTAAGAATAAAGATTAAAACGGTTGTTGAGAAAGATTATTTTATATAACGTAAAAAAAGAGAGCCATAGTTCTGAAGTGACCCCAAAAAGTTAGACGAGTATTTTATTAAGCAGCCAAGAGGGTTTGCTGTCTGTGTAAAGCAGGCGGCAAACCCTTTAGCTTTACTTTGATACGGCGATTATTGTAGTAATCGAGATAGTCGATGAGTTCATTTTTAAAATGGTCCATCGATTCAAATTTCTGTAGATACAGAAGTTCACTTTTAAGTAGGCCAAAGAAGTTTTCTATCACGGCATTATCCAGACAGTTGCCCTTTCGGCTCATGCTTTGCCGAATGCCCTTCACTTCCAACATTCGCTGATACACCTTATGTTGGTACTGCCAGCCCTGATCCGAGTGGAGAATAAGGTTTGTGCTGTCCGGAATTGCTGAAAACGCTTTGCCCAGCATGCTCGTTACCATGGACAAAACCGGCCTATCCGAAATGGTGTAACTGACGATATCTCTGCTGCACAAATCTAGAATTGGGGACAGATAGAGTTTCTGACCAAACAGGCTGAACTCTGTGACATCAGTAACCCATTTCAAGTTTGGCTTCTCCGCCTCAAAGTCACGTTCCAGAAGATTCGGCGCTACCTTGCCCACTTCACCCTTATAAGAGTGATATTTCTTCATCCTAACATGGCAGGTAATGCCCAGTGCTTTCATCAGACGCTGAACGGTCTTGTGATTGACGATATTACCGCGATTGCGCAGTTCCATGGTAATTCTCCGATAACCAAATCTACCTTTGTTTTCAGTATAAATCGAGGTTATTTGTTCTTTAACTTCGGTGTATTTATCCGAAACTGATAGTTGCTTAAGATTGTAATAATACGTAGCGCGCGGAAGCTTGGCTACGACGAGGAGTACATCGAGCTTATGTTTCTGCCTCAGTTCCGTCACGACTTGTGTCTTTTCTCTCGCTGTACCCTCTCGGAAACCAAGGCATTCAATTTTTTTAGGTAATCGTTCTCCGCCCGCAGACGTTGGACTTCAGCAATTAAGTCTTCCTCAACTTTTTTGCCGAGCTTCACAGGTCTTCCTGCGCTTTTGCGACCCCGGCGGTCTATATAAAGCCCCTCAACGCCTTCCGTCAAATAAATTCGCTCCCATTTTCTTATGGGTTCATGGTTTGGTAGATCGTATTTCTTAGCCGTTTCACGATAACTTAGCCTATTTGTTTGCATATCTTCTATTACTTTTTGTTTAAATTCTCCCGAAAATGGAGTTCCTTTTGGCATGAAAACACCCCCAAAGTTATTTTAGTATATCATACTGTCTAACTTTGGGGGTGCAGTTCATTCAGTGAAGAACGATGACTCTCTTTCAATTCTGAAGTTTAATGATTATTTTTCTTCTTCAAGGACTGCATTTAAGTCTTTGATTAGACTAGGAACATCAATTCTGTGAGCTAAAGCTCCTTGCTCGATATTCTCAAAGCGTGCTGCCATGCAGCCAAAGCAATGCATGCCATGCTTAAGGAAAATATCAACAGTTTGGGGATATTTGTTAACTACATCTGTGATTGACTCTTTTCCTGTAATCATTACTCAACAACTCCTTTTAGACAACAATTAACTTACCTTACGTAACTAAGTTTACTAAAATAACTGTGATTTGTAAACTGTTATTTTTTACTTGTACAAAATTTTATGGGTTATATAGTAGGTTACCCATAAATAAAAAGAAAACACAAGCAAGAATATCTAATTTTAGTTAAAAACTTGAATTCCGATAATTATATTGAGCAGCTGGGCTGTAAATCGAGTAATGCTCCGAAGCGTTGAGATGCGGTTAAAAAACAGATCAAAGCGAATAATTCAGAAATCTCCTGATCATTAAATTCTTTTTTCAAGCTATTAAATTCGTGATTATCTATAAGCCGTTTTTTAGAAACTAGATCGGCAATTTTAGTAGCCGCTAAGACCTTCGAATCTGTGAGGCCCTTAGAGGGTTTACCTTTTGCCTTACAATACTCACATCCATTATTAAAAGCAAGAATACGCCTTACTTCTTCCTTTAATTCGGGTGTAAATGTTTGGGTATTAAAAAAGCATTTTTCTAAAGAAATCCATTTTTTTAGTATTTCATTATTATGTCCCAGTAATTTTTCAAAGGGTGTAAGCCCTTGTTCCGAAAAAGCTATTCTTGCCATATAACTCCTCCTCAGCAAAATATTTAATAACAATTCATAGTATACAAAGTATAATTGAAAAATTGTATTCTATATGATACATAATAGGTGTAATAACATATCGATTAAAATATGTATTTAAGAGGATGCATGGCAAGTGAAAATAGATGAGATAGATGTTTTAATCTTAAAAGAGTTAGAAAAGGATAGCAGGCTATCTATACGAGAATTATCAAAACGCGTTAATCTTTCTCCGCCATCGGTTACGGAAAGGGTAAGAAAACTTGAAGATCATGGGATCATTGAGACTTATACGATAAAAATAAACAAAAAAAAGCTTAATCTATCCATAGACTGCATTATCAAAATAACGATGAGAAATGGGCAGTATGAAAAATTTAAGGAATTTATTAAGGATTATAAACGAAGTGAGTGGGGTTATAGAATTGCGGGCAACGGGTGTTTTATCATCAAATTATCGGTTAAAGCTCTTGATGAAATCGAAGAATTCATTAACGAAATATCTTCATATGCAATTACAGAGACGATGATCGCTTTTTCTGAGGTAGAGATTAATAACAGGATTGATAAATTTATATCGGAATAAAAATTTAAAAATAAAAATTTTATGGATTAAAAGAAATTTTAGCTATAGAGCATCCTTTAGTTGATAACTAAACGGGATGCTTTAATTTTTAAGGCCGATTACATAAATAAAAGAACAGGTATGAATCTGGGAAAATATACTAGGATTATGAAAGGAGGTGCTTATTTAGTGTTTCTAGGAAGAAATCGTTTTTTAAATCAAGGTTTAGGTCTTGGAGATGGAGAAGCCGCGGGTTTAAATGCCGGGGCCAATACTGAATTCTTGAACCAGGCTAATCTCCCCATGCCGGCGGGAATGCAACGTTTTTTAGCAAAGAAAGGTATTAATTCACCTGAAGATCTTAATAATCGTCTTCAGTTTGCACCTCGTATGTCCTTTAGAAAATCACGGTAATATGGAACATGAATTTCACAAGAGATGAGGGCTCAAGTATTCCAGTATAAAATTCTAATAGGAAGATGAAAAGAAGAGGAAACCCATTGAATAAAATAATTTCTGGGTTTCCTCTTCTTATTCCGGAGAGTCAGTTCTTGATTACTGTTGTATTTTACGCTTGAGTAGGAATAGCCTTAGTGGCTACTTTAGCCTTGGAGAGAGGACATTCATCGCTGTGTTTTTCTCCGCAATGGAAACACATATCCTCCAGGGCTTGAACTGCTTTTTGTTTTTTTGAGGCATCGAACATTTCTAATTACCTCCTAAATTGATTGTGATTTTTATTTACACTTATTAGACGTAATAGCTTTTAAAAGGATAGTGTATTTATTCAATTCCATGGGGGCCCAGATGAAAAAATCCGATTTTTTGATAAGAGGTATCTCCGCCTAAGGTTTTCCGGAGTGTCATACGGGCTTTATACAAGCGCCATTTTACTAATTCAAGTGAGATATCTAAAATTTGAGCGACTTCTTTGGTCGAACAGCCGTTAATTTCTCTTAAGGTAAAGACCTCGCGCTGCTGCTCCGGAAGTTGAGAAATTGCTTTAAAAAGAAGATCCTTCATGGCCTTAACTTGGCAGAAATGGTCGGGATCTTTATGGAGCTCCTGGGAGGAACAAGAAGGTTCAATTTCATCAGAGATTTGTTCATGGCGAACGTAACTTTTCCGCTGGTGATCAAGTGTTACATTAACTGCAATCCGGTATAACCAGGTCGAAAATTTTGATTGACCATTGAAACCCTGTTTTGCTTTAAAAGCTTTTATGAAGGCCTCTTGAGCTAAATCCTGGGATAGATGAAAATCTCCAGTCATTCCGTAGATCAAATTTGTAATTTTTTCTTCGTTCTTAAGAATAAGTTGTTCAAACGATTCTAGACTTTCCTCAGAGCTTTCAGAGATTGGACTATAGAGGTTGTGCTGAATAGGCATAGATGATCGCTCCTTCTCGCATGTTACATAGTTAAGAACTAAGCTGCAAAGAAAAACCCAGTAGCTTAAGGCTGCCGGGTTAAATTAAATTGCGAGTAATTTTTAAGCAAGTTTTCCGCTGCCATAATCTTCGAAAGCTTGGCGAATCTCCTCAGGCGTATTCATGACGAACGGACCGTAGCGGGCGACGGGTTCATTGATTGGCTCACCGGCGAGAAATAAGAAACCCGCTTGATAACCGGTTACTTGAACTTCAGAACCTCCCTCAACAATAACGAGACTTCCGGCTCCCGCTGCGAGTGCTTCATCCCCGGAATGAACCGAAAGCTCGCCGCTATGGACATAGATCAGATTTGTTCCTTGAAGCTCTTTGGTAAAAACTCCATTCTCATTTTGCAGGCGTACATCGAGATACGTGATCGGGTAGTATGATTGAACAGGGCCATTAACTTTATCATAGGCACCGGAAATTATCTTAACGTCAACCCCATCCTTATGGACGACCGGTATATCCTCACTTTTAATATGACGGTATTTAGGTTTAACCATTTTGAGGTTGGCGGGGAGATTGATCCAGATTTGATATCCCCAGAGATGGCTGTCTTCCATTGCGGGCATTTCTTCATGGAGAATGCCTTTGCCTGCTGTCATCCATTGAACCTCTCCGGCTTGGAGGCTTCCTTCGTTGCCTTGGGAATCACGGTGAATAAAGCTTCCTTCGACCATATAGGTTAAGGTTTCAATCCCGCGATGCGGATGCATCGGAAAACCAGCGATATAATCATCTTTGTTATCACTCCTGAACTCATCCAGAAGGAAGAAGGGATCAGCATAGTCCAGAGAGGGGATGGCGATTGTTCGATTAAGTTTAACGCCGGCACCATCTTGAACGGTTTGACCTTTGATTTTTTTTAACATACGATACACCTCATTTTACGCTTAGAAAAGGACATAGGATCCAGGACCGGTTAGGAAAAGTCCAACAGCTGCAGCGATGATTGCTAAGTTATATTCATAACCTCCCGCAGTGATGGCAAAACCATTTTTCCCTGTTACAGTAATTGTGGCAACGACCATTGTGCCGACGATAAGAACTGCTGCTATAGGGAGTAAGAAACCAGCAGCCAAGAAGAGACCGCCGAGTAATTCACCGAGTCCAGCAAGAATAACAGCAGGAACACCGGGTTTAATGCCGATGGATTCAAAATATCCTGCGGTTCCTTTAATTCCATACCCACCGAACCAACCAAAAAGTTTTTCAGTTCCATGACGTGCAAAAGACAGACCAAATACAAGACGAATGACCAACAAACCTAGATTTAACATAATAAACATCTCCTCAATTATTTATCTCTTTCTTTTTTATATATAACAAGTGTTTTATAGCCTGTTAATTTGTTAATTAGTTTCTATCAATGTGTTACTTACTTTATGTAATTATAGTACTATAAGTAATATGATTTCGTCAAGTAGATTAATGTGTTAAAATATTTGTATACTCACTAGGATGAAGGGAGGTCGAAGAATGGAAGACTTTCATTTGTGTCCAAAATTTGAATCCGCATTTGAACTGATCGGCAAACGATGGACAGGACTCATTATTCGGGTTTTGCTAAACGGGCCTAAACGGTTTAAAGATATGACCGAAATCATAACGAATGTCAGTAGTAAAGTCTTGACAGAACGTTTGAAGGAACTCGAGACAGCAGGGATTGTTTCTCGTGTGGTCTATCCGGAAATGCCAGTTCGTATTGAGTATTGTTTATCTGAAAAAGGCAAAGATCTTCTTCCGGTTTTAGATGAATTGCAAAAATGGGCAGATAAGTGGGTTGAGTAACAGGTAAAAAAAATAAGAACCAGTCTTCATTGAGAAGACTGGTTCCTGATCGTTCTAGAGGATATCAAATATTAGGTTGATAATCCATCATCTGGATTCACCTTGCGGTATTCATCGGTTGTCAGTGTCCATTGTTCGCGAGTTCGTGTTAGAATGAGCCGGTCTTGGTTACGTTCAGGATGATTGACAATCTTGGAAAAGAAGTTGATCGCCTGCTTGTACTCTCCCACCCGTCGATTAAGTTCACCAAGCATATACAAAATTCTAACTTCCGACCAAGAGTCAACAAAGTCGGAATAGAGATATGATGCGTCGTATTCTTTAATTGCTAGCTTGAGAAAGCGTTGTTCATCTTCGAGCTGTTTTTGTTGACGATAAATCCATGCCAAACGTAAACATAATCCGGCCAGGACAAAATGACGTTCTTCTTTTAAAGATGCCGAATAAATGGCAAGCTTATAGGTCTCAAACGCAGTTTTAAGGTCTCGTGTTATACCGAAGTTTCGGCTTTGCCACTTATCGGCGATGTTTGTTTTAATCGCATTTTTTGTAAGAGGTGTAAAGTCCGGGGAAAATTCACTGTTAAAAGCAAAACCGCAGGATGGACAAACACTGACGTGATAATAAAGAGAATTATACTGATTATCTTTATAGTGAGGACAAAAATCAGCATCAATTTGGTATGCTGCTGAAAAACGAGAACGGATTTTTTTCGTGGTAAACGTTTCCCCACAATAAAGGCAGGAAATTTTCTTTTCATAAAAGGGCTGTAAATCAGTAATCATTTTGAAGCCTTCCTTGATCTTTTTCTTAATCCTACCGTGTTATGCTAAATTCATTATACTAGAATATTTTAACGTAATCTATTAAATTGTTGTTCTTACCAATAAACAAGAAAGGTGATTTTAAATGCTGAAGGAAATAGGAGGATTTTTGGGGGACATTGTTTATATCTTATTCTTATTGGCCCTCTTGAATTATGTTGTAAAATACATCAACCGCAAGTTTCGAAATCAATTACTTAACAATGAAGCGATATATCAGCTGTTTATCAAACTCATGAAGTTTACCGTAAAAAATCACAGATACTTTGGGTTAATGGCAATTATCTTTTTATTGCTGCATACTGCTGTTCAGATGAGCCTGCACGGCATAAATATTACGGGGACCATTGCGGTAGTTATCATGCTTGCTGAGATTGGACTGGGATACTATGGTTCAAAGGTCAAGAAGAAAGGGAAAACATGGCTCAAGGCCCATCGAGTCATATCTGTCCTTCTTTTGATTTCGATTTTTATCCATCTTGCCCTTGGATGATGATTGTTATGATACTTAAAAAGAATGGATAAAGGTATTCCGTTTATACTGGTATTAAGGAAATGAAATGCAGCTAGGTGAGGTTAAAATGGAGAAGTATTTACCCTATGCGATTACGTTAAACCGTTTTTTAGAATCTCAGCATTTATCTCCTGCGGATGATATGACGATATCTTTGCTTAAAGGGATGGGACAGTGGTCGATTCGTACTTTAGACTTGAATAGTGACCAAGTGATTACCTTGCCATTGCTTGGACGTGATTTCAGTTTAAAATATGAAGAAGACAGCAGCATCAGCATAACCTTCTCTGATGTTGAAGCAAGACCTTTACGTTTTATCCAATCTACAAAGATCCCATTGAACGAATTCGGCGAAAAAGCAATAAGCTGGATTGAACGAGAGCAAGGTAAAATTCTTTCAGTCGTTGAAAAATATACACAGGAATTGGCTGAGCAGTTGGCAAATGGCAAAGGCTTTACCGTTCTTCAGGATCTTCGAGCCATATTGGGGTTTGATTTGTTTATCATTAATAACCAGCTTGAAATTTTAGAATGGGCAGGCGGGCGGCAGCTTCCATTAGAAGCACTGGCCTTCATTTCTCCCAAACGGACGATGCAGGGTTTATTCCTTAGAGACAGGGTCTTTTTTCAAGGGGAGTGGGTTGATCCTCAAGATGTTCCGCTCACATGGTACCCGCTCCATGGACAGCCGGGAATCTTAGGTTATCTTGGCCTAGCCGCTTCTAAGGAATCTCTGGGGAGTATTGAACAGTTATTTCTGCATAAAGCCGCAACTTTATTTCTGCTTGAATTGACGAAAACGTATCACATTCAAGAAAATGAACGCCATTATCACCGCGATTTTCTTTTCGACCTGCTTTATAATAATTTCGACTCTCTGGAAGTGATCATCTCGCGAGGAAAACTATGGGGATGGGATTTTTCCAAACCGCACTTGGTGCTTGTAGGGGAGATTCCCGGCTTTGATCCTGATTCTCCTCAACAGGAGATATTCAATGATATCCTAACGGATATGATGGCGGTTTTAAGAAATCAATGGCCTAAATCCATATGCCTTGAACGGAATAATCAAGTCGTTATTCTTTTTCAGCTTCCTGATTTTATCCCTTCAACATTATGGGTTGAGCAAGCCAAAACTCTTCTCCAGCCGGTTCTTCGGCTCAATGAAGAATATCCAAGAGATCAGCAACTGTTGTTTGGTCTTGGAAATCTTTATCCGACGGCTCGCTATATACACCGCAGCTTTCAGGAAGCTCGCTCAGCTTTGGAATTAGGGCAATTATTCAATCTTGAAAATCGAATCATTGCCTTTCAGGATCTTGGGGTGATGCGTCTTCTGTATAAATTAGACAGACAGGAATTAGAGGACTATCGAAACGAAATTCTTGGCCCGATGTTAAAATTTGATAAAGAAAATAACCTTGCCCTGGAGGAAACGCTGCTCGCTTATTTTACTTCAAGTACGGATATCAATGCGGCAGGAGACAAGCTTTTTTTGCATCCAAATACTCTGCGCTATCGTTTGAAAAAGGCAGCTGAGATTTTGGGACGTGATTTAACGGTTTTGGAAAATCAAGTAAATCTTTTTATCGCCTTAAAAATCGGTAAACTTAAGTCTTTGTGGCCCGAATAAAGAGACAAGATGCGAAATTGAATTTTAAGTAACCTTAGAACCCTTCAGTCTTTGGATAACGGGTTCCGTTCAGGGGTGCAAAAGTTTAATTCTCATAGCAAATCACAAATAATTTGGGGGCTAATAGTGAAAAAATCACATGGTTGTTCACACTAAATAAAAATATATTTGATGTGAATTTGAGTGTGATTTTGTTGGGGAAACCATTGTGATTATTAGTTGTACTTGGTATAATTTGGGCAAAGTATTAGATACCTACCCAACGTCTTGGAATTACCGATAAGTAATTTACGATAAAGGACATCATATACTTTATTAGGTATTAGGATAAGGCTTTAGTGCGATCTCATAATGAGTATTAGGCACTTCTGATATATTTATGGAATAAAGCGTAAGGTTATTGGTAATGACGAAAATCAAATTGCGGTTGATTCTTGACGGAGAATCATGAAGTGACAATGTATGAACCAATGCTCCGCAGGAATAACGATAATGTGCTAAATCACTTTTGACATTCTTAATTTGGCAATAAGGTAATGAGATACTTATAAGGAGGTCTTGTAAATGAAACTAAAGACTCTCTTGGTAATCTTACTGCCAGCGTTAGTTCTGATGATCGGCATTGGTTTGCTTTCGTTAAATGGCCTATCAAAATCCTCTACTGAAATAAACTCAGCAAAGATGGCAACTAATTCATTACCAACATCTACCCCTGTAAAGCAGGAACCTTTTACGATCAGGCCCTTGCTAATTGGTTCAGGGGATGAAGCAACTATCTTAGGAGGATGGCAAAATCAAAACGAGTATCGAATCTATGTGGTTAACGGTAACGAAAAATATCTTGTGGGCAAGGCTGGTTTTAATGGTAACGTGATGTGGAATGGGGTAGTTGAGAAGACACAGAAAACACTTGACGGTGAAGAAGTAATTCTTCCCCAAGACATTTACCATTTTGCTATTGAGACAGATTCAAACCACTGGGAAGGTGGACAAATCAATTTAAAAACTGACTCAGTACCTATCCCACCAGATGCTGAAATTAGAATGACAGCAGTCACGCTAGTACAGGTGGGTATTGATCTTTTATCCCTTCGTTTAAACAGGTACAAAGACAAAACAGTAACTGGTTCCCTTCAACTGAAAGACTACAAAATTGATCCAAACGATGTCCACCTAATAAGTGGAGAATTCTCGCCTCTTGTATTTCAAATAAGGTACTCAGTTCTTCCGGCTATATCAAACTCAGATTGGAATATGCATCCGCCTTCCCAAGATGGTTGGGTTAGTGACGAGACGTATATAACTGTTATAGCCGATAATGGTCAATTTAAGATAAACGGGGTATCGGAATATCCGCCACCTCAAGCTCAAACAGAAATGTTTACTCCTTCTATCAACTCTGACTTGACTGACCCAGTCTCTATTGCAAAAGAATTGATGGGAGCTTACTTCAAACATTATACCGCAGATGGCATCCCTGAAGACCAAAGGCTTCTGTCGTTTAAATTGAACCAAATTCGTGTTATAAGCCAAAGTGCGGACGGATTCATGTTTTCCCTAGACTACACAGTCCAGGGAACAAGTGAGAGAACAAGCTGGCATGCTGGCAATGGAGTAGGCAAAGGAAACGGATTAGTAGAAGGCAAGGTTTGGTTTGTAAGAGTTGTAAAGAAAGGCAACACCTATAAAATGATAGGTGCTGGAACTTCACCTTAACCCATCAATGAGGGCATATTATGCGAATTAAGGAATTCATAAAAGGCCCGTGATGACTAATCTACAAAAAGACGGCGACCAAACTTTGAACAGTTATGGTCCCGTCTTTCTAAGTGGCATTATTAACCTAATACAGATTGTGATTTTGACTTTTGCACCTCAGAATGGAACCCCTTAGTCTTTGGATTAAGGGGTTCAGTTTTGAAGTGGAAATTTGATTTTAGCACCCGTTTTAGCAGAAAATTAACATGAAATTAGCATCAACTTAAAGCCTGAAACCCTGCAAATAGATGGCCTATCTTAAAAATCACAGATTTTTAACATCGCTTTAGCGAATTTTAGCAGTAGAATTATTTATTTCTTCGGAAAGAAATTGCTACTAGGATTTGCTGATAGAGCTTTTAATTTGTAGCATATTGTGCACCACTACAGGGTAATTAAGGGGGAATGTATGATTATTGAAAACAGAAGTTTTAAGTATCTAATTTAATTTCACCTGTTTTAAGCATTTCATGGCATTTACTACATGGAAATTTATTAGTTATACATATATCCACATTACAACTGGATGTTTCTTTAATATAGCCTACACCCCACTCCATAATTTGAGTCATTATTGGAATAAAACTTACACCAATCTTTGTTAAAGAATACTCTACCTTTGGAGGCACTTCTCTATAGACCTTCCTATTAATAAGTTTATCATGTTCAAGTTCTCTTAACTGTTGGGTGAGTACGCAACGTGAAATTGAGGGCATAAGTTTTTGAAGTTCGTTAAATCGCCTTGTTTTCCGATGGAGAATCCATAAAATTGATAACTTCCATTTTCCCATCAGTATTCTTTGAGTTGCTGTTACAGGACATAAAGCAGTTTTATCATCCAATTAAATCTTATCCTTTCCCAATAGTATGTTATATATGACTATGTAATATAAATGTGCGTACTTGTTATATGCAACATATCACTATACTATTTTATCTGTAAGTAAATAAAAAAATCAAGGAGGTACATAAAATGGAAGATGTATTAAAACTTTTAAAAGAAAGCCAATATGGTTTCCTTGCAACAGTAAGTAATGGAAAGCCTAAAGTAAGGCCCTTTGGATTTATGTTTGAGGAGGAGGGCAAACTTTATTTCTGTACAAACAGTAAGAAGGATGTCTACAAACAATTAATTTCTTTACCATATATTGAGTATACAGTTACATCAAAGGATATGGTGACAGTAAGAATAAGTGGAGAAGTAATATTCTGTGAAGACATCGACAAAAAGGAAAAAGTGCTAAATACATACGAATCTATAAAGAGTGGCTACAAGTCGGCAGGCAATCCTATCTTTAAGGTGTTTTATATTGAACATGGTACTGCAACTATTTCAGATTTTTTAGGTCAACTACCCAAGAAAATAGAGTTTTAGGATAAATGATGGTACTAAAATAGTTAAATGATAAAACTACGTTTACATTGAATCTGAGAGCTACACAAAAGGTAAATGGGCAGCTCTTTTCATAACATGAATTATTAGACGCCAGAAATAAAATAAAGGTAAAAAAACATATTGCTAGTTGAATACTAATAATGAACATTAGTAGAATTATGTACAGTAAGGATTGTTACACGATTGACTATTAATTAATCTTTTTTTGCAACAAAGCCACTCAACCAAGCCATGTTGGTTTTGTGATACTCTGCGTATTCTCCTGACTCGAATTCTGTAGTATCACCAAGCAAAACCTTTTTCACATAATCCAAATTATGCCGAATCAAGTTTTTATCTTCGCATCCAGTATGTCCACCAATGATGATCTCGGTATCTAGATTCAGGTAACCCTCCAAAGTATTAATATATTGATTGAGATTCTTTGACATGAGATAGGGGATAGGACGTTCTAGGTTGTCACCAGCAAATAGAACCTTATCATGCAGATCCAACACGGATATCTCGTCCTCAGTGTGACCAGGGGTATGGTACATCAAAACGCTATCCTCTTCAAAACAAATTTTGTCAGTAAAGGTCAAGTTAGGATAAGTCAAAATAATCTGGCCTCGCTTATAAGCCTTATGCTTTTCCAGTTCTTCTAACCCATCTTTTCTCATATTTTCCTTGCACCGCGTATGAGAAATGATAAGGGAGGAAGTGTATAAACTATTGCCCCACACGTGATCCCAATGACTGTGGCTGTTTACGATAATCAACGGCTTACCACTATACAGTTCCTCAATGTATTGATTAACTGGCTTCATAATATCTGGTCCGAGATAGGTATCTATTATGTAGACATGCTGTTCAGTATGGATCACATAGACATTGGTGGGAATACCTAAATCATGAAAAGTAAAGAGAGTTCCCCTACTGCCGACATTTTTAATCTCCATGTTTTTCTCCTCCAATGATCTTATTAAAATAAGCCGAATTGTAACAAGTGTTTTATTGATTAAGCTCCTCATTCTTTTTTTAGATCTTCGAACTGCTAAGTGCCTATCTTATCTTTGAACAGGGGTATTTCACTTTGTTTCTTTATGTCCTATAAATGTTGCAATTACAATGATACAGCATTCTACCAATGTTGTCTCTGCTCCTCCATGATAAAGATGCGCTAAACCTAAAACCTTATCAGATAGAAGCAATTAAGGCCGCTGAACAGGCTGTCATCGATGGACATGAAGATGCGGTCAAGTTTATAGAGGGATAATAAACATAAAGATAAATTACTTCGCTATCTTTTTATTATATGAAGTAAGAAATCACAGATAGACTGTTCCTAATAATATGAAAATAGCCGTGATTTGAACGTTCAAATCGCGGCTATTTTCTTGCTAAAAACTTGCGATTATATATGCGATTTTAAATTTTCAACTCCAAAATGAAACCCCTTAGTTATATTACAGGCTCTTTTTTTATGTATACCACGTAGTAAGTTAGCAGGGTGAAATCCAATCCTACATTACAGTTCTATTCTGGCTCGAAGCTAATATCAATTTGTTCTGTTGAGTTAAAGATAGCGATCTTGAGATGATAAGTATGGTTATGAAAAAAACACTTTGGTTTTCTTTTTTAAATTAGGGTTTAGCTTTTACTAGAAATTTACTTGATATTTATGAATTTAAGATTATCTTCGGTAACGATTTCTTACGGATCAAAGGACTATAATTACGCTAAATTCAAGAGATTATCACTGGAGGGGGATGTGGACAAATATTCTAAGCGGCTTGGATAAATACTAAAGCTGAAAGGAGATTCAACGGTGAACAATGTTGAAGAATTTTTAATTTTGGTTTTCTTGTCTTTTCTTTTCCTTACTGTTTCCGAACGAGTAAGGTTCAGCACTGGTAAGGAAATGTTAATAGACAAATTAATAAGGTTTCTTGAAGAAATTCATCGGCGGACTGCTCCTAAAATTTTTACATTTTTTTTACGATAAAGAAGCAATTATTTACGCCTTTTTTATAACAAAATGAACTATTATATAGATCACAAAAAGGGATAAAATTTATAGATTTTAGCAATTAGGGCATTATTAAACTATTAAGGAGGAATAACGATGATAGACTTAATTTTAGGCGGAATTGTTACAATGGGTCTTCTGGTTTATTTAAGTTACGCTCTTATTAATGCCGAAAACATTTAGGCAATTATTATATTTTATCAAACGGGTAAATTGGAATAACCTATTTCTATTAAAATGGAGGATCACCTGATGAGAACGATGGATATTTTGCAAATACTTCTTTATGTTCTAATTCTGACAGGCTTAGCTGTTCCTTTAGGTCGATATATGGCCAAAGTATTTAGCGGCGAAAAAACATGGGTTGACCCGCTTTTTCGACCCATCGAAAAACTAATTTATCGCTTAACAGGTACAGATGAACAGACTGAGATGGGATGGAAACACTATGCCGGATCTCTCCTTATTTTTAACCTATGCGGTATGATATTTCTTTTTTTACTTCAATTATTACAAGGGTATTTGCCTTTAAATCCACAGGGCTTTGGAGCTGTTTCTCCTGATTTGGCCTTTAATACTGCCGCTAGTTTTATTACGAATACAAACTGGCAAGCCTATGCCGGCGAATCTACGATGAGCTATCTTGTACAAATGGCAGGCCTAACCGTACAAAACTTTGTTTCTGCAGCAACAGGTATAGCTGTTGTAATCGCACTTACCAGGGGTTTGGCACGAAAAACTTCCTCAACCATTGGTAACTTCTGGGTTGATTTAACTCGCTCTATAGTATGGATATTGCTCCCCTTATCCATTATTGGGGCACTTATTTTAACACAACA
Organism: Desulfitobacterium nosdiversum; assembly: GCF_049860565.1. GTDB lineage: Bacteria > Bacillota > Desulfitobacteriia > Desulfitobacteriales > Desulfitobacteriaceae > Desulfitobacterium_A > Desulfitobacterium_A nosdiversum. The sequence goes on along the minus strand of NZ_CP172056.1, from coordinate 4,222,537 downwards.
AGGAGCAATACAAAATCTTAGTTCATATTTGCATCTCGCTACATTAGATGGGGGTAAACAAACAATTGCGATGGGGCCGGTAGCTTCTCAAGAGGCCATTAAAATGATAGGAACAAATGGCGGAGGTTTCTTCAACGCAAACTCGGCTCATCCCTTCGAGAACCCTACACCGTTAACTAACTTTTTGCAAATGCTATTTATCTTGCTTATTCCGGCTGCATTACCTTTTACCTTTGGAAGAATGGTCGGTAATCTCAAACAGGGAAGAGTAATCTTTGCGACCATGCTCGGCTTATTCCTCATTTTTGTAGGGGTTACGTATTCCAGCGAAATCTTTGGAAATCCCAATGTCACAGCATTAGGGATCAGTGGTTCATCAGCTATGGAAGGAAAAGAAGTACGTTTTGGTATCGCTAATTCGGCATTGTTTGCCACGATAACGACAGCGGCTTCCTGCGGAGCAGTTAACGCAATGCATGATAGTTTAACGCCGCTTGGCGGTATGATTCCCATGTTACAAATGATGTTAGGTGAGGTTGTTTTCGGCGGAGTCGGTTCAGGGCTCTACGGTATGTTAATTTTCGTGATATTAACGGTCTTTATTGTAGGTCTAATGGTTGGCCGTACACCGGAATATTTGGGTAAAAAGATTGAATCCCGGGAAATGAAAATGGCGACTATTGTAATACTTGCTCCGGCAACTACCATCCTAGTTGGAAGTGCAATTGCGAGTGTCATTAAAGCAGGGACATCGTCCATTTTAAATCCTGGTCCGCATGGTTTAAGCGAGATCATTTATGCTTTTACGTCTGCAGCGGCAAACAATGGCAGTGCCTTTGCAGGTTTAAATGCGAATACACCCTTCTATAACATTGCAATCGGCATTGCTATCCTGATTGGACGGTTCGGTATCATTCTTCCTGCCCTTGCTATTGCAGGCAGTATGGTTAAGAAAAAAGCTGTTCCCGAAGGGCCGGGGACGTTTCAGACGACAGGTATTCTTTTTGGCGGTTTACTTGCGGGTATTGTGATTATTGTAAGTGCTCTGACCTTTTTTCCAGCACTTGCATTAGGCCCAATTGTTGAACATTTAATCATGATCGGAAGATAATTTTGTTAGTAATTTGGAGGGCAATAACATGCAAGAAAATGTTAGCCACGAAGATAAGAAAGCTTCCCCTGGGAGTTTTACTTCCGCAATGCTCATGGAAGCGATAAAAGATGCGTTCAAAAAGCTAAACCCATCCATTATGTGGCGCAATCCTGTTATGTTTGTCGTAGAAACAGTAGCCGTATTAAGTACTTTTTTTGTACTGCGAGATTTGTTTATTCATGCTCAGACCTTGTCATTTAATGCTCAAATTGCAATTTGGCTATGGATCACTGTTATCTTTGCTAATTTTGCTGAAGCCGTAGCCGAGGGCAGAGGAAAAGCACAAGCCTCTGCTTTAAGAAAAACGAGGAGTGAAACTTTAGCGAAAAAGCTTGATGGGGATAAAACCGTGAAAGTTCCTGCACCGGACCTGCGCAAAGGGGACGTTGTTTTGGTTGAGGCAGGAGATGTTATTCCGGGTGATGGAGAAGTTGTTGAAGGAATTGCATCCGTTGATGAAAGCGCTGTCACAGGAGAATCAGCACCTGTAATACGTGAATCGGGTGGGGATCGAAGCTCTGTTACTGGTGGAACTAAAGTTTTATCCGACTGGATCAAAGTACAAATAACAGCGAATCCGGGGGAAACCTTCCTGGACCGGATGATTCATTTAGTTGAAGGGGCTAAAAGACAAAAAACACCCAACGAAATTGCCTTAACCATTTTGCTTTTAGGGTTAACGATTATTTTCCTGCTCGCTGTTGCTACTCTTGAACCTTACGCGATATATTCCGGGACAATTGTTGCAGTACCTGTACTTGCTGCACTGTTGGTCTGCCTTATCCCAACAACGATTGGCGGATTGCTCAGTGCGATTGGTATCGCGGGAATGGATCGCTTATTGAAACGCAATGTTCTTGCAATGTCTGGGCGGGCAGTGGAAGCTGCCGGAGATGTCAATGTCCTGCTTCTGGATAAGACGGGTACCATTACCTTGGGTAATCGGATGGCCGCCGAATTTATTCCCGCACCAGGAATAGCCCCTGAAAGACTGGCAGATGCAGCTCAAATATCCTCTCTTGCAGATGAAACCCCGGAAGGACGAAGTATCGTTATCTTAGCGAAAGAAAAGTATAATTTAAGAGAACGTGATATTAATAGTCTGCATGCAACATTCATACCGTTTAGTGCTCAAACAAGAATGAGCGGGGTTAACCTAGAGGGACGGGAGATTCGTAAAGGGTCAACGGATGCGATTGAGAAATATATTCGAGAACAAGGTGGGATCATGCAGCCTGATGTAATCGCTGCAGTGGAGGATATTGCTAAAAAAGGGGGTACACCTTTAGTTGTCGCTGAGGGAGCTCAGGCATTGGGTGTAATTTATCTTAAAGATGTAGTCAAAGGCGGTATTAAAGAACGTTTTGCCCAACTCCGTAAAATGGGTATTAAAACGGTCATGATTACGGGGGATAACCCGTTAACGGCTGCTGCCATTGCTGCAGAAGCAGGAGTGGATGACTTCTTGGCTGAGGCTACACCAGAAGCAAAGCTTAAGCTCATTAGGGAATACCAAGAAAAAGGTCATCTTGTAGCCATGACGGGCGATGGAACCAACGATGCACCGGCGCTTGCTCAGGCAGATGTAGGCGTTGCTATGAATAGCGGAACTCAGGCTGCTAAGGAAGCAGGGAATATGGTTGACTTAGATAGCAACCCGACAAAACTTATTGAGGTTGTAGAGATCGGCAAACAACTTTTAATGACGCGTGGATCATTAACGACGTTTAGCATCGCCAATGATGTCGCTAAATACTTTGCTATTATTCCTGCCTTATTCTTTGCCACCTATCCGCAATTAAAAATATTAAATATTATGCACCTGGCTACTCCGCAAAGTGCCATCCTCTCGGCGGTTATTTTTAACGCATTGATTATCGTCGCTTTGGTACCGCTTGCTTTACGCGGAGTGAAGTACCAACCGCTAGGTGCAAATATTATCCTAAGAAAAAATCTCTTGTTTTATGGTTTAGGCGGATTAATTGTTCCGTTTATCGGAATAAAACTGATTGACTTCATTATTTCTGCATTAGGCTGGGCATAAGGGATTAACTGAAAGGAAGAATGATGAAATGCTTAAGCATTGGACCAGAGGAATCCTAATGTTTGTTGTGATGACATTGTTAACGGGATTAGCTTATCCCTTAGTCGTAACGGGTTTAGCACAGCTGATCTTCCCTGCCCAAGCGAATGGGTCTTTGATTTATAAGGATGGTCAAGCCGTAGGTTCTCAATTAATTGGGCAGAACTTTAATGATCCTCGGTACTTCCAGTCTCGGCCTTCAGCCGCAGGACAAGAGGGTTATAATGCAGCAGCGTCGGGAGGTTCTAATTTGGGCCCAACCAATCAAGATTTATTAAAGAGTATAGCTGAGCGTGCCGATAATATACGTAAACAAAATGGGCTCAATAAAGACCAAGAGGTTCCATCGGATTTGGTTACTGCTTCGGGTAGTGGTTTAGACCCCGATATAACGCCTGAAGCTGCCATGCTTCAGCTTCCGAGGATAGCTAAAATGAGAAATCTGCCTGTTGAAAAGGTTAGAAGTCTTATACAGCAGGATACAACAACACAGCAATTTGGAATATTGGGCGAGCCTAGAGTTAATGTCTTACGACTGAACCTTGATCTCGATAGCTTAACAAAATAGTTTCTAAAGTCAAGCAGACGGAGAATGTCATTCATCTGCTTGCTTTTGCTTTGTTTAAGGAGAGAATGAAATGAACGAAGAAAGACGTGCTAATCCGGATGAACTTTTAGCGGATATCCAGGATGAGGCTAAGGGCAAACTCACAGTATTCTTAGGCGCAGCTGCAGGTGTCGGAAAAACGTATGCTATGCTTGAAACCGCTAGGGAAAGACTTTCCGAGGGAATTAACCTTTTAGCAGGGTGGGTTGAACCGCATGTCCGACCCGAAACAATGGCTTTATTAGAGGGAATTCCGAAGGTTGACCCCAAAGACACCGAATATCACGGCAGGATCTTAAAAGAGATGGACCTCGATGAAATATTAGTGAGACATCCAGAAATTGTTTTAGTTGATGAACTTGCTCATACGAACGTGCCCGGTTCACGCCATCTCAAACGTTATCAGGATGTTGAAGAAATCTTAGCTGCTGGTATTAACGTTTATACAACAGTCAATATCCAGCATATTGAAAGTTTTAATGATATCGTTGCGAAGATAACAGGTGTTAGGGTACGCGAAACGATTCCCGATGCTTTTATAGAAAATGCCAGAATCCAGCTTATCGATATTCCAACAGAGGCGCTTATTCAGCGTCTGGAAGAAGGAAAGATCTATGTTCCCAATCAAGCCAAACATGCGTTAGACAAGTTCTTCAGGCTTGGGAATATTAATGCCTTAAGAGAATTATCCATGCGTTTTGCTGCACAGAGGGTCGACCGGCAGATGGAATCCTATATGCGGGTACACGGCATTGCAGGTCCATGGCCGGCGAGCGAGCGCGTGATGGTTTGCATCAGTGCCAGCCCCTTTGGGGAGCAGCTGATTCGAATGGGTAAACGTATAGCCGAAGGAATGAAAGCCGAACTTCTTGTTGTGTACATTGAAACCCCTTCGAATTTGCTAAAAACTGAAAAACAAAAAGATCAGCTTACAAAAAGCTTGCATTTAGCCGAAGAATTAGATGGGGAGATTATATCATTAAGTGGAAATGATATCGTTGAGGAGCTTCTTGAGGTTGCACAGAAACGGAATGTAACCCAGATCATCATCGGTAAATCCGGCAAGCTTAGCCTTCGGGAACGTTTTTCAGGATCGATTGTTGAAAGGGTACTTAGACAAAGCCAAAATATAAGTGTTCATGTTATTCCGGGAAATATTCAAAAAACTAAACAAGGTATTGAATCGAAGAAAATTCCAGTTGGAAAAGCGAATGCAAATATGGTTATTCTTTATATTACAACTTTTGCTTTACTTGCAATGATTACACTTATTGCATGGGAGTGGCGGTCTGATTTAGGTCTTGTGAATATCGCGATGCTTTATTTGCTTCCAGTGCTTTTAAGTGCCGGGCGTTACGGTAAAAGAGCAGGTGTAATTACATCTTTATTAGCTATTATTGCCTATGATTTTTTTACAGTTCCGCCTGTTCTAACCTTTACCGTGGCGGATTTAAGGTATCTCATTAGTTTTACTATGTTTATACTGGTTGGGCTTTATCTGGGTAATCTATCAACTCGGTTAAGAATACAACTTATTAATTCTCGTAAACGTGAATCACAAACAGCATCCCTTTATTCCTTAAGCCGTGAAATTACTGCTGTCTCAGATTTGGATACTGTGCTGGAAAGCGTTGTTAAAAAAGTTTCTGATATAATTAAAGGTCAGGTTGTAATCTTAGTTCCCGAAAAAAAAGGGCAGTTAGCTTTGCGCGCTTGCTCAAACTCCGAAGTTATTTTTGAAGAAAATGAAAGAGCTGTTGCAACATGGGTTTTTGAAAATAATCAAAGTGCAGGAAAAGGTACAGATACATTGGGAGGGGCTGAAGGATTTTATTTACCGTTAGTTTCGGAACAGGGTATTTGCGGCGTATTAGGTGTACAGTTAAAAAGTACAGAGAGGTATCTGCTGCCTGAAAAAAGGCGTTTAGTCGATGCTTTTGCCAGTTTAACAGCGTTGGCTATAACCAGAATATCGTTGGTTGAAACGGCGCGAGAGGCCCAGCTCTTAAACGAGTCAGAAAAACTGCGGACGGCACTGCTTAACTCTATATCTCATGATTTAAGAACTCCGCTGGCAACAATGATCGGGGCTGTAACAAGTCTTTTAGAAGATGATCAACTCTTCGATGAAACCTCAAGAAAAGAATTGCTCCAAACAATTAAAATTGGCGCTATGCGAATGAACCGGTTAGTCAATAATTTACTCGATATGGCCCGCTTGGAAAGTGATATGCTTAAGTTAAACAAGGAATGGTGTGAACTTGATGAAATTGTTAAAAAAGCCATTAAACATTTTGACGACGGCTTTTTCGATAAAAGAGATATAGTTTGCAAAAGTTCGAAGAAACATTTGTTGGTTAACGTAGACTTTATATTGATTAAGCAAGTTCTTATTAATTTATTGGATAATGCCATAAAATATTCAAAGCCGGATAGCCAAGTTCTTATTACCGTTAGGAATAACGAAAAGCAAGTCGAGGTTTCAGTTCGTGACTGGGGGACACAGATCCCAACAGAAGATTTAGAACATATTTTTGATAAATTTTACCGAGTTCGTTCACCTCGACAGATTAGCGGTACAGGACTAGGACTGGCGATTTCAAAAGGAATCGTCGAACTTCACGGCGGAACAATTCATGCTGAAAATAGCAGTGTAAGTGAAGGGGTTACCATTTCTTTTACAATACCATTAGCTGAAAAACCTACAGGTATACCTGCAGAAATGGGAGATTAACATGAATGAGAAGGGTAAACGAATTCTTGTTATTGATGACGAGCCTCAAATTCAGCGACTTTTAAAGGTTTCGTTGTCTGTACATGGGTACGAGCTCAATGAGGCAAGTAATGCGCAAGATGGTCTCAGCATGATTGCACAATTTAACCCCGATTTAATTATTTTGGATTTAGGACTTCCTGATTCAGATGGAATTGATGTTCTAACGACGTTAAGAAAATCTACAAAAATTCCAGTTATAGTGCTTACTGCTCGTGAACATGAAAACGATAAAATATTAGCTTTTGATTTAGGAGCAGACGATTATGTGACCAAGCCATTTGGAATGGGAGAACTTATTGCGCGAATTCGTAACGCTCTAAGGCATCGCAACGATGCATATGATGAGGAGATTTTGCGATTTGGGAATATAACAATTGATCCAGGGAATCGGGAAGTAAGAGTTGATGGAAATCAGGTTAAATTAACACCAATAGAGTATCAATTACTAACCTTGTTAGCCCAAAATAAAGGAAAAATAGTGACACATCATCAGCTGCTTAACACGATTTGGGGACCTTATGCAGATTCTAATAGCCATTATTTAAGGATATATATTGGGCAATTAAGGAAAAAGCTAGAACAAGATCCTTCAGAACCTATTCACATAATTAATGAACCGGGAGTAGGATATAGGTTAGTATGAGTGATTGTATGATTAAGGGTGGCTCCGGAAATCTAAAATGCAGTTTCTATAATGCTGCGTATTATTCTTATATTGCGCTACAAACTTTTTTGAGAGCCAGCTTCTAGTAGCTTAAATACCAATAGTTTTCTTTAAAAAACAGCCGATTTTAGCGATGCTAGAAATCGGCTGTTTTTGTGTCAAAATATTGCGATTGAGCATGTTGAGAATCTGCTAAAATCCTGCTATTTGGGCGCGATTATTATTTTTTTACTCCAAAAGTGAACCTCTTAGTCGTTGGATTGAGGGGTTTTGTATTTTCTTTCAAAAGAAGCCGTTTTTTTTCATTTATCTCTACAAAGGAGGAAATCCTGAAAAACCGAATTAGTTATACGCATGAAAGTGATTTATAGTACAAAATCAAAAGGAGGTGTTGTCATGGGACAAAGTGCCGAATTAAAATCGCTCGAACAACTGAGGAGTACAATCGGTTTTCTTTTAGGGTTAAGTCAATTTTTTGCAAAAGGGGGAGAGGAGCTCGCACAAACGTTAGATCCTTTATCACATGCCATTTCATCCTTTGCTGAAACACATGAGCTAAATCATCTGTTAGTCGATGGACAAAATATAGCCAGGTTTACAAAGTACGATTTCAGTGAGTTTGAGTCCATGAAATATGAATTTAATCGTCTATTCGTAGGTCCCGCTTCCCCAAAAGCTCCTCCTTATGAATCAGTTTATCTTTCTCCTGATCGATTGGTCATGCAAGAACAAACCTTAGCTGTACGAAAAATGTATAACCGTGAACAATTGGCATCATCAGGACAGGGGCATGAACCCGATGACTTTATCGGTACGGAGCTCGAATTTATGGCTTATCTTCTTTCAAGAGCAATGAGGGCGATGCAGCACGATAAATTGGCGCAATCATCCTATTACCTTGATCTTTACGAGGAGTTCTGCAATAAACACACTCGTCTTTGGTGGAAACTTTTTGCTCAAGCAATCAATCAAGCGGCGACGCATCCGGTTTTTCTCGCGGTCAGCAGAGCGCTTCTATCCGTAAACCAGCTCAATTTTAAATTGTAAGGAGGTATATTATGAAATTATCACGTCGTCAATTTTTAGGCGGAGCGGCAGCGACAGCTGTAGGTGCAGCATTATTTGATTTTAATCTGTTAACACCTTCTGTTGCAGCAGCGGACAAAGCTCCTGGAGAAGTCAAAACGTTTCGTAACGTATGCCCGCGCAACTGTTACGACACCTGTGCCCAAATTTCCTATGTCCAAGATGGGATTATGAAAAAGGTAGAGGGCGATCCTAAACAAACGTATACCAACGGAAAGCTCTGCCTCAAAGGGTATACCTACACTCGCCGGGTTTACAGCCCTGACCGCGTCAAATATCCGATGAAACAAACCCCCCGCGGTTCAGGAAATTGGACGCGCATCAGCTGGGACGAGGCCATGGATACGATTGCGAAAAAGATCCTTGATCTTAAAAAGCGTTACGGCTCAACGCTTCCTATTTGCTTGGACAAATATTCGGGGAACTTTGGAATTACGCACTATGGGATTGAAGGGATGATGTCCAGTCTGGGTTATACCACGCGTGCCCTCGGAACTCCTTGCTGGCCCGCAGGAATCGACGCTCAGACCTACGATTTTGGAACGCTTTACAGTAATGATCCGGAGGATATGGTGAATGCCAAATATCTGATTTTATGGGGGCAAAATGCAGCGTGGACCTCAATTCACAGTTTCCCGTTCATCAATAAGGCCAGAGAAAACGGGGCCAAACTTGTTGTGATTGATCCCATCTTAACGTCTACAGCCTCCAAAGCCGATCTCTATCTGCAAATTAAATCGAGCACAGACGGTGCGTTAGCCTTAGGCATGGCTCGTTATATTCTCGATAACAATTGGGTGGATTGGGATTATGCCCGAGCTAATAGTGTAGGTTTTGATGAATGGGTGGACTACCTTAAAAAGAATATTACGCTTGACTGGGCGAGTGAAAAAACGGGAATTCCCAAAGAGATTATTATGGAAATCGCCCGCGAGTATGCAACGACAAAGCCGGCCTCGATGTGGGTGGGATATGGCATGCAGCGGCATATCAATGGCGGGCAAAACGTTCGGATCATTGATGCGCTTGGGGTCATGACTGGAAATGTGGGCAAATCCGGAGGAGGAGTAAATTACGGCCATCTTGAAACCTGGGGGTTTGCCTATAATGCAATGACTAATCCGGCGCCTAAGGGTTCCAAAGGATTTATCGGCAAGGATGGCAAAGAGGGCGACCGCAACATTAACATGAACAACTTCGCTCATGATGTTCTTGCCCAAAATGATCCGCCCGTAAAAATGCTCTGGCTGGCCTGCCGCAACCCAGGTTCTCAAGATCCGGATACCCATGCTATTGAAAAGATGTTTTCCGAAATGGAGTTTGTTGTGACTGTCGATTCTTTCTTCAATAAGACGGTCGAATTATCGGATATCGTTCTTCCTGCAACAACGCATTTTGAAGACTGGGATGTTATGGCCAGTTATTGGCACTACTGGGTAGGAATCAATCAACGGGCCATCGATCCGATGTATGAGTCAAAAAGTGATGTTGAGATCGCCATGCTGCTTTCTCAAAAAATGAATGCACTTGAACCCGGTTCCTGTACTTTCCCGACTGCGGGAAGTCCGGAAGAGTGGTTAGCTAAGGAATTCAATCCGGCAATGTACAGCTTCCTCGGAATCAGTGATTATAAAGAATTGATCAATGCTCCTCGCAAAGCCAAAATGCCGGCTGCTTCTTGGTCTGACGGCAAGTTCCGTACACCTTCAAAAAAGATTGAGATTCACAGTGAATTAGCCCAAAAGAATGGGCTGCCCGCCTTGCCTATTTGGGTAGAAGATATGAAGACTCCAGAAAAGTATCCTATCCGTTTCATGACGCCTCATCCGCAACACGCCCTGCACTCCCAATTCCAGAATCTTGATTGGATGATGACAGCCAACCCTGAACCTAAAGTTGAGATTCACCCTGTACTTGCCGCTAAATACGGAATTTCCGAGGGCGATAAGGTCAAGATTTTCAATGATTTAGGGACCCTGACCCTCAAGGCTCATTTGACCCGTACGACCTCACCTGATGTTATTGTTGCTTATGAGTCCTGGTATAAGGGATCGAATTTTAATGTCAACTATACCTTGAAGGCGACTCCCAGTGATATGGGCAAGCAGGCCACGGGGAATGACGGTGTAGCCTTCCATGATAATTTTGTCATGATTGAGAAAGCTTAAGGGGGGATCTGAATGAGTAAACAGTTGGGTTTCTTGCATAACTCTGAAAAATGCGTGGGCTGCCGCGGGTGCGAAATGGCCTGCAAAAATGAATATCAGATCGATGTAACACCGCGTTGGCGTCAGGTTTTTCAACTCCGTGAAGAGGACTTTTCTCTTCCGACCCGAATGTTTTTTTCCATGGGCTGTAATCATTGTGCCCATCCAGAGTGTCTGAGGGTCTGCCCGGTGGAAGCGTATACAAAACGGGAGGACGGAATCGTTATTCAAAATCATGACCGCTGTATTGGCTGTCAGATGTGTGTGATGGCCTGTCCGTATGACCGTCCTCAGTTTAATCCCATCCAAAAGAAGGCTGAGAAATGCAATCTATGCTACCAACGAATTGACCAAGGTCAGAAACCGGCCTGCGTAGCTGCGTGTATCACCGGTGCTTTAGAACTTGTTGAAATTAATGATGCTCTAGATCAAAGAGTCGGAGTCCTTAAAACGTTACCCGGTCTTCCGAGTCCCAAGATCACCGAACCATCCATTCGTTTTATTGGCCCTAAACAAGGCAAGCAGATTAGGAGGGATTAAGAGATGGGAAGTTTGGAATGGCCTTTAGTCTTATTTACCGTTTTGAGTCAAATTTCGGTAGGTATCATTCTCGTTCTTTTCTGGTTAGATCAACATGAACTGAAGGAATCACTTTTCAAAAGAGGTGTCCTCGTCTCCGGAACTTTCCTGGTTGCGGCTTTGCTTGCCTCTCTGTTTCATCTCGGACATCCGGAAGCAGCTTACCGGGCGATTACGCATCTGAGCTCCTCTTGGTTAAGCCGAGAAATTGTCATGTTCCTGCTTACGTTTGCAGGCTGGCTCTTCCTCTTGTGGATCGTTTACCATCCCGGCAGCAACAGACGAACGCCTTTGCTCATAACTTCAATACTTGGTCTATTGGGAACCTTAAGCAGTGCGATGATTTACGTTCTTCCACGTGTCCCGGCCTGGAATAATGCGGCGCCCCTTGTATTTTTCTTTATTACTGCAGTTTTAATGGGACCGCTCGTTACAGCCATTCTCGGCTATAAAGAGATTGCTCAGGCTCAGCGAAAGAGTTTGCTGCACTGGTCCATTGGTTGTTTGCTTGCGAGCATTGTTTTGTTTGTGCTTTATGCTTCCTTTATTCAAGTGAATAACGAAGGCGCTGCTACTGTTCAGGCCTATCTTTCAAGCCCGTTTTTCTGGATTCGTGTTGTCATCGGGTGGCTTGTTCCATTGCTCTTTCTTGTCTCTCCTCTTAAAACGAAAAAAGCCTTATCTCCCAATCTTCTGTTGATGGTCGTTGTTTTTACAGGATTTGGAGAACTTATTGGCCGATCTCTTTTCTATTTTGCTGCAGCAGGCATTCATATTACAGCTTTGTTTTAAACCAATTTCTGACTCTTAGAATTCTGCCCTTCCTTTTTTCGAGGCCGTTGCTCACGAACTGAATAGTTCGTGAGCAATGGCCTCTTTCTCATACTTAAAATAAAACCTGCGGTCGAACTCAAAATCGGTTATTTTGTTGTTACTCTGTATCTTAATTTAGCCAAGCGGTGCAACTCTTATATACCATATTGTGGCAATTATTCGTGACCAAGCATAGTATGTATTATCTCTAACAAAGGAGGAATTCAGATGGCATTTGGTGGTGTTGACGGAGTTTGTACCCCTCGTTTCTTACCAGGTATTGCTATCGTAGTGGTAATCATTCTTCTGCTTATCGCATTAGGAATCGTATTCTAATCTTTTCTAAAAAATATTTTTAAGGAGGTAATGATATGTTCGGAATGGGCTTTGGCATGGGCGGTTTTGGTGGTGCATGTTGTCCATCAGTTGCTCCTGTTGCAGGTGTTGGCGTTGGTGTCGGGATTATCGCAATTGCTATCTTGATCCTCATCGCATTAGGCGTAATCTTCTAAACTAAGAAAAAGAAAGGAATAAAAGCTTATGTTTGGACGTTTTAGAGGCTTTGGATTTTTTCCGTTTTTTAATCCATTCTTTTTCCCATTTTTCTCCCCGTTTTTCTTTTTCCGTCGTCGGAGGTTTTAACAGTTCAAGGGGCCGTTGCCAAACTTCGTGTAAAGTGCCCCCCATGTCAAGGACAATTTAAAAAAAGGGCCTATAAAATCTCTGTGAAACTGCTTAAATGGGTTTTACGGAGGAGATATGCAAGCAAACGCTGGCAGTTATATCACTTCGATATGACTGCCAGCGTTAAATATATCCGCATATCTATAAACATTATGAAAGCTACTGTAAAAAGATTTCGCTCATCAAAGCAAAACTTCAAAAAAGAATACGAGCAGTTAGAAGACTTTTTCGAACAGCTCCGCAGTGATTACTGGTCAGTGAAGAGTTCTCTGGATGAAGCAAATAAAAAAATAGAGTTATTAGAATCACTGTGTCGCATACATGGCATCTCTATTCCGGAAGAAATACCGTTTTGATCTTAATATACCGATGCGAAAGAGCCGTCGTTCCGGAATACAGTGAGCCGCTTGTATGGAAAAATTGAGCCATAGTTCCGGAGACATAGAGCCTTGGTAAATCTATTGAGAAGACATTGCTTAACAGCCTGCTTTATGACTCAAAATAAGACTTGATATGGGGGCGGCGGATGCTACCCTAGATTAAAGGGATGGGGCTTACCCCAAAGGAATACATCATTTGAGCCACAGCCCTCGACCCATTGAAGCATCCGTCGTAGGGTCCCATGTCAAGTCTACCCCAGAGTGGTTTCGCTGTTTCCGAATACTGGCTTCGTAAAACGGAACGGTGGCTCTCACTCGCTGGAACAATCGCTCATAGTGCCCTGTATTAAATCCGATCTACACATGAATAGGATAATTTCCAGTCCGGAGATATTTTTCGTACTGGTTTGGTGACAGCTTGGCTAAATCCCATTGGTAGCGATCATTGTTGTAGTAATCCATATAGTCTTCAATAATGACCGTTAATTCTTCGAATGTATTGCAGCCTTCCAGGTGGATTTCATCTTTCATATGGCCAAAGAAGGACTCCTGAGGCGCGTTGTCCCAACAATTCCCTCGCCTTGACATAGACTGACGCAGTTCTTTGTCCTTGAGCAAGGCCTGGAATGATATGCTGGTATAATGGCAGCCCTGATCTGAATGGATAATGGTTTCCTTGTTCAAAGAAATTCCGTGTTCTTGGATCAGATGATTGACCGTTTCTAATACAAAGTCCACTTCCAAAGAGTTGCTAACTACATATGCCAACACCTGCTTGGTGCAGGCATCTAAAATTGTTGAGAGATACGCTTTCTGGCTGTTGCGGTAGAACATGTAAGTAATATCTGTTAAAAGTATGGCCCTTGGGCCGTGTTCCTCGAACTCACGGTTAACAAGATTATCGGCTACATTGCTGGTTCTCAAAGCTTTTGCCATACGTCGGTATGGATTTGCTTTCCGAATCGTGCATTTCAGTCCAAACTTTTTCATCAGCCGCGAGATTTTCTTTCGGTTCATACGGATTCCCTGGTGCAGCAGTCGCATGTAGATACCTCGGACTCCTTTGTCATAACCGCGGAACTGGTAAGCCGCCAGAATCACCTCAAAGTCTTTCTTGTCCTGTTCATATTGTGCAGTTCTCACATCTGCAGCCTTCAGCCAACGGTAGTATCCGGAACGGGAAACGCCGGCATATTTGCACAGCCATGTTATGTTCAAAAAGTTATTATCCCGTCGGGTCATTTTTTGGATGATCTTGTATTTTTCTGCTGGCGCCGCTTGGCTTCCCATTGTGCCTTCTTTTCTAAAAAGTTGATTTTTTTTAGAAATTCATTCTCTTGTTTTAAATACTGAACCTGATGCTCTAAGCGAGATATTTTCTCCTCGGACGTCAGGTCTTTTGTTCTTGGACGACCAGTACTATCTTTACGCCGGTCATGAAAATCTTCGTTGTGCGCCTCGTACTTACTAACATTTCCAACAAAACGGTCAATCCGCTTTTTCCCCAACACACGAGGATCAAAACCCATCCCTCGTAAAATAGCAGAAGGCATATTTCCAGCCTTATATTCACGATAGAATCGTTCTTTAAAGTCAACCGAATATGTAATCGATGTTTCACTTACCTTGACTACATATGGATTCTGCCGCAGCATTGCCTGCTGTTCCTCTGTAAAACGATTTGTTCCCATCTTTTCATCCACTCCACATAGTCAGCATAACAAAAAATGCCCCTGTAAAACAGAGTCATAAAAAGTTCGGCATGATGCCTCTTTTTTGCTGTCCATTTTACAGGGTACATTTTAGTGAGCAATGGCCCCTTATTTATATTTCCAGTAAAAACTCCTATAATATTAATAAGAAACTTGTTTAATAATATTAAAGTATTTACGTAAGGGAGATATAAATGGAGAAAACCCATCACAATATTTGTCCCCGTAATTGTTATGATACGTGCAGTATCATCAGTACGACACGTAATGGAAAACTGATTTCTGTTGAAGGAAATCCGTTTCATGAATATACCCGGGGCAAATTATGCCCCAAAGCATTAGAAGATGTGAAGCGGGTTTACAGCCCGCGAAGGATACGTTACCCAATGCGTCAAAGAGAGCGTTACAGTGGGTACTGGGAACGGATTTCTTGGGATGGTGCTTTAAATATAATTGCCGAAACGATTTTAAAACTGAAGGAAAAGTACGGAACAACCTTGCCGGTGGCTTTGGACAAGTATTCAGGAAACTTCGGCCTTCTGCATTATGCGACAGACGCCCTCTTTACGGGACTAGGTTCTACGACACGGGCCATAGGATCCCCGTGCTGGTCTGCAGGAGTTGATGCTCAAACGTATGACTTTGGGACATTTTTTTGTTCAGATCCGCTTGATATGAGCCGTTCCAAACTCATTTGGCTTTGGGGTGTGAACCCCGCCTGGACTGCGCCCCATCAAATGCCGATTATTTTTGACGCTATGGACAATGGGACAAAAGTCGTCTGCTTTGACACGTATTTTAGTGCAACGGCTGCCCGAGTTCATCGCTTTATCCAAGTTCGTCCGGGCACCGACGGCCTTCTGGCGTTAGGATTTGCCAAGATTATTGTTGAGGAAAAGCTTGTTGATCCTGAGCTCGCGTCCTATTCTTTAGGTCATCAAGAATTTATCGATTATCTTCAAGCAAAGGTGGATCTTAGAGACTGTTCGGCGATTACCGGAGTTCCGATAGAAACCCTTCGAGAGTTGGCGCTTGAATACGGGAAAACTCATCCCGCTTGTATCTGGGTCGGGTTCGGACTGCAGCGCTATATCAATGGCGGACAAACTCTGCGTTCGATTGATGCGCTTGGGGCTTTAGCCGGGCATATCGGCGAATCAGGCGGCGGGGTTCAATACGGACAATTCGAGACCTATCAATATTCCGGCAAAGTTACTTCTTATTTTTATGATCAACCCGCTCCTCACGACCGCTTGCTGAATATCAATAATTTTGCCGAGCAGGCCCTTGAGTGTACAGACCCTCTCGTTAAAATGCTCTGGCTTGCCGGGAGAAATCCTTTATCTCAGGACGGCAACCTCCATCTTTGGAAAACGCTCTTGAAACAACTCGATTTGATCATGATCTGTGACCTTTTTCCTTCCCAATCTTCTCAGGCTGCGGATCTTTTTCTGCCCATTACCACACAGTATGAACATTGGGATTTGAATTCAAGTTATTGGCACTATTGGGTCGGTGTTAATGAACCCGCAATTGCCCCTGTTGGAGAAGCGCGTTCCGATCTTCAAATCGCCTGGGATATCTCCGCCCGTTTGAACCAAATCTCGCCGGGAAGCTGTAAATTTCCTACGGCAGGGGATGAAAAGGAAACGCTGCTCAACCTGCTTGGGCCGACGAATATACTCAATATATTAGGCTTGAAAAAACCTGAAGATATTTTCGAAGGGCCGCTTCGTGCCCGTTTTTCTTTGACAGCATGGGAGGATCGGAAGTTTAAAACCCCCTCCGGCCGCTTTGAATTTTATTCTGAAAGCGCAGAGAAGGCAGGATTTCCTGCTTTGCCGATCTATCGTCCCTCCTTAGAATCCTCTGCGGAATTTCCGCTGCGTCTTATAACCCCCCATCACCTGACCTGCATAAACTCTCAGCCCTATGCCTTAGATCATTTGCAGGACCATTTTACAGTTCACCTTTCCCCGGAAGTAGCTAAGCGATATGAACTTAAAGAGGAAGATAAGATTAGAATGGGCAATAGGTTTGGTGCCATAGAGGGGATTGTCGCTATTGAAAACGGCCTTCCGGATGAAGTGGTTTTTATATATCAGGAACAAATTAAGTCTGATGTTTCGCTTAACCGGCTTATGGGGACTCCTCGAACGGATATGGGGCATCAAACCCAGGGCGCACCGGGTTTTGCGCTGAATGAAACCTTCGTCAACCTGCGGAAAATAAACTAAAAGGAGGTCGGGTAATTATTGGCTAAGCAGCTCGGATTTGTCCTTGATTCGAATCGCTGTCTAGGCTGTGGTGCTTGCATCAAAGCCTGCCAGATTAATCACTCCTTGCCTTCCGCTTTAAGTTGGCGAAATCTTCGTCAGGTTGAAGAAGCAGACTCAAAGCATATACGGAGGTTCTTCTTATCCACATCGTGTAATCATTGCGCCAATCCGGAATGTTTAAGGGTTTGCCCCTCTGGGGCATATTTCAAGCGTCGTGACGGAATAGTCCTTCATAACCCTGAAAAGTGCACAGGATGCAAGTCTTGTATTGTTTCATGCCCATTTGGCGCACCGCAATTTAACCCCGTGACGCGTAAAGCAAGCAAATGCGAACTCTGTTACGAGCGAATTGACCAAGGAAAATTACCGTATTGTGTTCAGGCGTGTCTTACCGGAGCGCTGCAGCTTCAAGAAATTCATCAGATCGAGGATAATAAGCTTCTTCGGCTAATAGCTCCCAAGCCCAGCCTTCGCCTTACCCGTCCCTCTGTCTTTTATAAACCTCCCAGAGAAACTGAATTAAAATAAAAAAACTCTCGGGTTTTGTAGATTATTACAAAAATCGAGAGTTTTTTTTGTTCATTTTTACAAAAGACATTAATTCAAGGTTATTAAACGATGATCTTATTAATTACATTATAGATTAAATTCAAAAACATTCAAGAAAATTGTTTATTGAGTTTGAGTTTGTTTAATTAAGTTCATATACTCCTTATTTATTATTCTCTTAAAGTCGGAGAACTTAATAAAACGCATCTTTTAATAGAGCTTTGCCATTGCTTATGCTTAAATACGAAGGTCTTTTGAACGACATAACTCAAGAGGAATAAAATAAATTCGGTAAGAACTTTCGCATAAAAGACGGGGATAGCCAAGCGGAGATTGATGAAGCGAATCAGCTCATAATTTAAGGCCATAATGATAAGGACCAGCGAAAAGTATTTTGGCAGCGAATTTTGAGAGTTATAAGACTGATTGCCTTTGGCAAAAACAAAAGACCGATTTACCGAATAATTAAAAGCTGAGCTGCATGCTCTCGCACTGATTACAGAAAGAAGAAGGCTAAGCTGAAGATATTGGAAGATCATTAACAGGGAAAAATCGAGGATCCCTGACACCAGTGAGGATGCACTGAATTTAAGCAGGGGAATATAAACCTTGGCAGAATCGACAAACGTTCGAAAATGTGAAGAGTGGTTTTCGTGGTAAACGGTATTGATATCGACCTGGCTAAAAGAGTAGCCTTCCTTGTCAGCGTCCAGGAGAATATTCATCTCATATTCAAAGCGTTCTCCCGGAACTTCGCACAGCCAGTCGAGCATATCTGATGAATAACCGCGCAATCCTGTCTGAGTATCATAAATCCGATGACCCGTAGCAAGGGTGTAGACCATTCGGGTGACTGAATTCCCAAAACGGCTGCGCAGGGGAACATTGCCGGTAAAATGTCGGCATCCAAGGACGATATAACCTTTTAACTCTTCAATCCTTTGAGCGATTTTAAGGATATCCTGGGGCAAATGTTGGCCGTCACTATCGGCACAGACCACACCTTCACTTTTGCCTGTTTCCTTAACGTATTGAAATCCTGTCTTCAAGGCGCGGCCTTTGCCTTGATTGGTTTCATGGGTTAACACTGTGCATCCATAACCTTGGACAGCCTTGAAAATTCCACGATAAGCTTCCCCGCTGCCATCGTCCACGACAACGATCTTAAAATTACAGGCCGCCTTAATTTTCTCAATCAATGTTAATAATCGGGTATCCGGTTCATAGGCAGGAATCAGTATCGTCATTTCTTCGACCTCCCAATTATTTTTTATAGCTTACTTTCTTTGATCACCTAATCATCATCCGTTGATATACAAAATATCGCTGATGGAACGTTCTTCTTGTTTACTGAGGGGGTTGTTTACGACTCGGCCGATAAAATACATTGTTGAGGAACCGCGTCCATCGAGATTGTAGGCTTCAGTACAGCCTAGATCAGCGAATACCTTGGCAAATTCGGAGAGCGTTATTCCTTTGGTGGTTATCGCCATTTTTATTCCTCCTCAATTACCATTGGTTCCTTAACCTAAAACTACCGGAGTTCTTGAGTTTAAGTATATCGGTGCTTCCTGAGATACAACTGATGGTTAGCTGATAATTTGCTGAAAAATAAAAACTTATGTATGGCTTTAGTTTGAGAAGAGAACAATACACTTTGGAAATCTAGTGGATTAAAAGAAATTTTTAAACTATAGAATTTAAGTCAAGGAGGATCAAAGATGAGTATAGTCTTATACATTACGGCTAACCCAAAAGCAGTAGAGGATTCATACAGTTTGTCGGTTGGTGACGCGTTTCTAAAAGAATATCAACAGATAAATCTTAGGGACCAGATCCTTAAGCTTGACCTTTACCAACTTGAAATTCCATATATTGATCTGGATGTTTTTAATGGATGGGGAAAGCTTCAGCAAGGTCGAGATTTTAAGCAATTGACGACAGAAGAACAAAATAAAGTGGGGCGTATTAACGATTTATGCGATCAATTTGTTAACGCGGACAAATATGTTTTTGTAACTCCAATGTGGAACTTGAGCATTCCGCCGAAAATGAAAGCCTATTTAGATACGATTTGTATAGCGGGAAGAACCTTTAAATATACGGAGTCAGGCCCTGTAGGTTTGCTTACCCATAAAAAGGCTCTGCACATACAATCCAGAGGCGGTGTTTATTCAGAGGGGCCGACTCGAGATTTTGAATTTGGAGATAAATATATCCGGGCATTGCTTACCTTCCTCGGAATTCCGTCAATTGAATCGATTATTATTGAGGGGACGGCTCAAGATCCTACCCAGGCAGAAGCGATTAAATCAAAGGCTCTTCAAAGGGGTGTTCAGGTGGCTAAAGAATTCTGATTAAAATGAATACCTAAAACTAAAAAGGCATGCCTTCATAGGCATGCCTAAATTAATTTCATCTTATTGTGAAGCGGATTTTTACCTAAGATCCGGAGATGATCGGTCCAACGGATTGACTGATCCGGTTAGAGATCGCTTGATAACCCGAAGCATTCGGGTGCAGGTCGTCTTGGGCGATATAACGGCCGATGTTATATTTGATGAGATCATAAGTCGGGATAAAAAGGGCTTTGCCGTCGCTTTCAATCAGCTGTTGGCTCTTATAGTTCCATTCCTCTAAAAAGCCTTGGGCTTCAGAGCCAGTTAATTTTTCGTAAGGGTTATAAAGTCCGAGAAAAACAATCTCGGCCTTCGAGTTGGCGTTTCGTAAGAGCTGGAGGGACTGTTTTAGATTGTTCATATAACTGTCCCGTTTTTCCTGAAAGGCATCTTGTTGTGCCAGTCCATTCAGCGTAAGGATACTTCGGAGGTCATTGCCGCCGATAGAGATAAGGATTAGATCGGAGTCAGCGACGGATTGATCCCATTTTTTGCTTTGGAGCTGTTGAAGTAAACCGGAGCTTTCCAGACCGTCGATTCCTAAATTATTGATGTAAATTTGTTTTGAGGTGCTGTTTTTAAAAGAATCCGTGAGATTGCCGGTAAACCCTTTATTCTTCTCGTCTCCTGTTCCCTTAGCAATCGAATCTCCGATGATGAGTACATTTAACGTGTTGGACTTCTTGGCTGAGGCTTGAGCAGGAACCGCTTCAGCGGAAGAGGAGGCTAAGGCTGATGTCGATTGAGAATTATGGGGAGCTGTCGCACGGAGCGCCTGATAGAAGCCCACGGATAGGACGATAATGCCCAGGAAAGCCAAAGAAAGGAAAGTATAGGTCAATGTTTTTTTCATAAAGGTCATTCTCCTTAAACAAGGATGTCTTGTTTTGTGAAATAGGTAAAACTAACAACGGTCGCGGCGATAGCCCATCCTAAAAGAACGGTAACGGAGAAAAGCATATTCATTCCGTCAATCGGCTGGACGGAGCTGGATAAATAATCGGTCAGACGCAGGTTGACCATGAATAGATAGCGTGTGATCGGCCAGTCTGAAAGAAAATAAGTGATAAAATTACCTGCAATAAGGGTCGACATGATAATCCCAATGGAAGCAGCCGTACTTTTGACGAGGATCGAGATCATAAAGGAAATACTGCCGATTACAAAGGCGACAAAGAAAGCTAATGAATAAATCATCAAGGCGTATTGCCATTGGGGAACGTTAAAGACGCCGGAGGAGTCGAGTTTCCCTGTAACGACTTGAAATCCTGTTGCCACTGGAACCTGCCATCCCCCGAATCCAAAGAAAAATCCGGAGATTATGGCTGAGAGGACAAACGATAAGAGAACAACAACAACTTCCAGGATGATTAGGGTTAAATATTTGCTCAGGAGAATCTTCCATCGTGGGACGTTGCGGACAAGGAGGAGTTTAATCGTCCCGCTTGAGGATTCACCGGAAACCATATCGGCAGCTAACATGATAATCAAAAGAGGAAGAAATAAGAAGATCGCCTGTTCCATGAATTTGGTCGTAAATTTTGCTGAGGACTGCTCCAGCGGGTTGATATTATGGTCCAGGTTATATTGAAGCTGCTCCATTCTTACACGGAGTGAAGCTTTGCCTTTATCATCGGCTGAAGGACTGTCCAGCCGATTTTTCATATCGATTAACTGCTGATCCGCAAGCTTTTGCCAGTCGTCTGTTGCCGTAATCCCCATGCGCTGCGAAAGCTGGGCCTTGGTTCTTTCCATCGTTTTGTTTTGCCCATAGGCAAAGACCGAGATCAGAATAACTAAAATAGCGAAAACAAACAAGAGCCGCTTTTTGGAAATCATTTTAATGATTTCGTTTTCAATGAGATTAAACAATTTGATCACCCTCCGTCAGGTCTAAGAATAGGTCCTCTAATGTGCTTTGCTTTGAAGTACAATAGGAGAGTGCGAGGCCCTCTTGAATAAAACAGGCATTGATTTTTTCCAGCGAGTTTTGGTTGAGTCGGGCACTGATCGTATTCTTCTTCAGTTGAACCCCTTCGATACTCCAATGCTTCGCTAGAAGTGCGATCGCTTTTTCAGGATTATCGAGCTGCCATTCGATCCGATCATCATGCAGGATATCCTGTACATTGGCTGTTTTAATGACGTTTCCTTGTTTAATGATGGAGACCACATCACACATTTGTTGAATTTCGAGGAGTAAATGACTGGATATGAAGACGGTCATTCCTTCTTCATAAGCCAAGGTACGAATAAGGTTTCTGAATTCTGTAATCCCTGCGGGGTCAAGCCCATTCGTCGGTTCATCCAGGATGAGAAGCTTGGGTCCCGAAAGAATGGCTTGGGCAATCCCTAAGCGCTGGCGCATACCTAAGGAATAGGCGCTTACCTTATCTTTAACACGGTTCTGGAGTCCGACCATTTCCACAACGTCCTCGATCCGCTGCGGAGTAATCGTTCTATTCATAGCTGCATATTGCTGTAAATTTTCCATACCTGTTAAGTATTTATACATATCCGGGCTTTCGATAATGCAGCCCACATTCGACATGGCGTTGACAAAATCGTGGGCTACCGAATAGCCGCAGATTTTTACCGAACCTTCCGTTGGTTTGATCAAGCCGACAATCATGCGAATCGTCGTCGTTTTCCCTGCACCATTGGGGCCAAGGAAACCGAAAATTTGAGAGGGATAAAGGGTTAAATCAATGCCTTTGATGATTTCTTTACCTTTAATTGTTTTTCTTAAATGGGTTAGTTCCAAGACGGCAGGCTGTTGCATAACTACTCCTTTAAACATTTAAGATATATTTTTAACCTCTTAGGTTTCATTATAAACTTGATCCCTTGAAAGAGACAGGTTTACGTAGTTCTTTGAATGACGAATTAAATCCAAGAATATTTTATACCTATAACCTTAAGAAATGCTTTAGATAAACAGATCTGCAAATGATATTATAATAGAAGATAAAAAATGTGGTATTATTATACCCGTTAAAGAAGACTGTCGGAGGAATTCATAGTGAAACAAGTTTATGCACCTGGCTGTGCGCTTTTAATATATAAGCCGCAGCTTGCTGAAAAAGTGTTGGATTTTTTGAACAGGAATCTAGGGGATATTCCTGAACACCGGATTTGCTGCCGACATGATCCTCATTTGGAAAAGGGTACTCAAGTCATTAACACCTGTGCGGGCTGTGACAAGCGATATAGGGAGCTTTATGATGGGATATCTACCCAGTCCCTTTGGGAGATATTAGCTGAAAGCAAAACATTTCCATTCCCTGACTATAAGGGCATGGAAATGTCTATACACGATGCCTGTCCTACACGCACGGAGGAAAGGGTTCATTCTGCAATAAGAAAACTTCTTGAACGAATGAATATAAAATTGATTGAACCGAGTAATACGCGTACAAAGGCAACCTGCTGTGGGGACAGCTTTTACGGTACTTTGCCAATCGAGAAGGTCAAGGAACAGATGAAAAAACGCTCCAATGAAATGCCTTGTGCTGATGTAGTGATCTACTGTGTTTCCTGTATCAAAGCCATGTATATAGGTGGGAAGAAGCCGCGCTATATGATTGATCTATTGTTTGGAGAGGAAACGGGAATTGGCACATTTGAGCCGGATGAATGGCACAATCAATTACAAAAATTCATAGATGAGCATTGATTGAGGCATTACATGATTAAAATTTGCAAAAAGAGGTGGATAAAATGTCAATAATCGATTTTCGGGCAGCTCAAAAATGGGCGAAGCTATCACGAGATACGCAGCAACTCCTTGTAAATAATGTATTCTGCTCCGCTTGTGGAATGACTACCATTGTTGAGTACACTTTGCATGATGATGATTTGGGCATCTTGCTTAAGGGTAAATGTAAAAAATGCGGTAGGGACGTTGCAAGGCTTGTTGAAGATGAATGACGAGCTTAAGGTGATAATATGCTTATCAAGGAAAAATTGAAACAACTTCCGCAAAGACCTGGCGTTTATCTAATGGAAGATTCATTGGGGAATATTATCTATGTCGGAAAAGCGAAAAATCTTAAGCTTAGGGTGTCTCAGTATTTCTATGACAAGAAGGACAGAGAGCCCAAAGTTGCTGAAATGATTGATAATATCCATACGTTTCATTATCGGGTTAAAGATACGGAATTGGAAGCATTTCTCGAAGAATGTCGTCTGATTAAGGAGCTGCAGCCCCGATATAACCGACAGATGAAGAATTATCAAAAGTATAGTTATCTTAAAGTACCGAACGAAGAGTACCCTAAATTGATGATTGTCAATGACAAATCCGATGATGATGCAGTATATTTTGGCCCTTTTACAAGCTTACACGGTGTGGAGAGTGCGGTACATTATTTAAATGATTTTTATTTGCTCCGAAAATGTCCAAGCCCGGGATTGGTTAAGAAACCCAATGGTTGTTTATTTCGAGACTTGGGTACGTGTCTAGGGGTTTGTACGGGTCAGATCAGTTCTGAGAAGTACAGGGTTCAGATCGAAAACCTTCAGAAGTTTTTAAACGGGAATGATCGGTTTCCCATTCAAGAACTTCGTATAAAACTCAATTCAGCGATTGAACATCTTGATTTTGAAAAGGCAGCCCGCTATAAAGAGTATTACTTGGGACTTAGTCATGTTCTAAGCAAGCAGAATTTAGTTCAATCCTCCCGAAAAAATAGAAATATCTTAGCCGTTGAATTTATGAATACTGTCTATGCAAAGTTGTTCCTAATCAAAGGAAACAGGCTGCTTTATCAAGAGAAATTTAATGGGGCGGCAGTCGATAGCATAGAGTCGAGAAGGCATCTAATTCAGATCATCAACGATACGTTTGTCTCAGCGAAAAAAGACCATCGTCAATTGACACAGTATGATATTGATGAGGCACAAATTATTTACTCGTATCTAAAAAAGAATCGAAAAAGGATCATGAGTTTTTGGATTCCATCTACCTGGTTGAATAATGAAATAAGGCTAGACAATCTCATTACAAAGATAATGCTTTAAATTGGACCTTCTCACTTTTATCGATTCTTGGTAGACTTATATCGATTGACTGGAGAAGGAGACATAAGATGCGGCTAAGAAAAAAGGAATGGGCTAAACCCGAACTTGAAAAAGATCATAAGGTCGTTTTTAACCCTCTTGAGCATAAAGAAAAGTGGCAAGACGTCTTTGGCAACGAGTACCCCATCCATGTTGAGCTGGGTTGTGGGAGAGGAAGCTTTATTGCCCAGCTGGCAGAAAGAAATCCAAAGATTAACTATATTGCGGTTGATATTCATCCGGAACTTTTAGTTTATGTCCTGAGAAAGGTGAATGAAAGAGACCTTGATAATGTAAAGATGATTCCTATGTACATCGAGAAGATTGCCGATGTTTTCGGTTGGGATGAAGTTGAGAAAATCTACATTAACTTCTGTAACCCTTGGCCGAATAAACGCCATCATAAACGAAGATTAACCCATCCGAATTTTTTAAAAGCCTATAAAACTTTCTTAAAAAATAAAGGGGAAATCTGGTTTAAGACAGATGATGCTCCGCTCTTCGCCGACAGCCTTGAGTATTTTCAAGCGGAAGGGTTTGAGGACGTTTATAAAACGACTGATTTGCATCGGAGCGATTTCAAGGGAAATATCAAGACAGAGTACGAAGAGAAGTTCTGCGAGCAGGGGGTTAAAATCAAGTTTGCTCAGTTTAGGAAGGGTGTTTGATTTTAAAAATAAGTATTAACAATGTCGAAATTCAGGTATAATAAATAATAATTATTGATTGTTTGCCTTAAAAGAAAAGATTCATGGGATGTCACATTGCCTGTGAGTCTTTGATTTTATATGATGAAAGAGGAAAGCATGGCTGTAAAAATTTTGACGGATAGTACCAGCTACATAGACGAACAAGTCAGAAAAGAGCTGGACATTCAAGCCGTATCCCTAGGAATTTCCTTTGGGGATGACTGCATCAAGGAAACTGATATCGATAATGAGAGTTTTTATCAAATGATGGCTGATAAAGGAATACCAACGTCTTCGCAGCCTCCTGTGGGTGATTTGGAAAATGCCATGAGAAGTGTCGTTGAAAAAGGCGACCAACTTTGCTGTGTTCTTTTATCTTCAGAAATGAGTGGTACGTTCTCGACCGCCCAGCTTGTTAAAAAGATGCTTTTAGAGAAATACAACGATGCAAGAATTGCAATCGTTGATTCAGGGTCGAACTGTATGCAGTTGGGTTTTGCTGTCCTTCAGGCAGCCAGAGCCGCAAAGGTGGGAATGACACTCAAGCAGGTTGAGAAGGCAGCGCTGGAAAACATCAAAAGAAGCCGATTCTTATTCATACCTGAGAACCTTGACTACTTAAAAAAAGGCGGACGAATCGGAGGAGCAAGTGCGTTGATCGGAAACCTGTTTAAAATCATTCCGATTTTGACGGTGGAAAATGGCAAGACTACCGTTTTGATGAAGGTGAGAAGTAAAGGTAATGCGGTAAAGGCTATGATCCAAAAATTTATGGAAGATATCAGCCAGCATGGATTAGGTGAGGTTGTTATTCATCATATCAACTGCATTGACGAGGCCAAAGAATTTGCGGCGATGATTAAGGAGAAGCTCAACGTAAGTCAAAAGATCGACATCGTAGATATTGGGCCTGTTATTGGATTGCATGTAGGTCCGGGAGCAATCGGCATTGCTTACTATACGGAAATAGATATGAGATGACGAGAAGAATAAGGAAAAGATGAAGACGACTGGATGTGAGAAAATCGCATAAGTCGTCTTTCTTGATGCATTGAGGTTTTTAGCTTACCAATATTGGAAAATTATGTTGACAATTATTATTACATCTGTAATAATAATTACAGATGTAATCGATAAGTCGGGAGGGATCTTAATGTCTGAGATACCGAAAATTTCAGAGGCAGAGTGGGAAGTAATGAAGGTAGTTTGGTCCAAGTCTTCTCCCTGTACAGCAAACGAGATTGTTGATGCATTGATAGATGTTGCAGATTGGAAACCGAATACGATAAAAACTTTAATTAATCGGCTGGTTAAGAAAAAAGCTATAGGCTATGAGGAGGAACGTAGACTTTATCTCTACTATCCTTTGGTTAGTCAAGCGGAATGTATTAAGTCTGAAACGAAGTCTTTTGTTAAACGCGTTTTTGGAGGGGCTTTCCAACCAATGTTGGCGGCTTTTCTTCAGGACGAAAAGCTTTCCCCGGAAGAAATTGAGGAGTTAAAACGTCTTATCGAGGAAAGGAAGGGGTAAGCTTGCTATCAGAACCTATAGATTATATGCGTCTTTTTGATTGGGTTTGGCAGACTTCCGCCAAGGTAAGCATTTTAATCATTTGCTTATTAATGGTGAAATTTGTTCTTAAGAATAAAATCAGTCCACGTTTGCATTATCTATTATGGTCGATCGTGATTGTCAGTCTACTGTTGCCATGGACACCCCAAACTTCCTTTAGTCTATATAACTTCTCTCATTTGAAGACGCAGCAAGCCACTTCTGTCAATGAAAGTACAAATGCGAATTCAGATTCTGCTATAGAGAATACTGGATTATTTCAGGAAGAAACGGGCTACCCATTAGACCAAATTGCGGGTGATCAGAACCAGAATAAATTAATCGATAATGACAAATCATCTAATTCTATTGCCGCCTCCACGTTTATACATAAACTATTGTTGTTCCTTTGGCTTATCGGTATTGTCGTTTTTATTATTGCGACAGGGTTGATCAATAAAAGATTCAATCATAGGATTCAAGGTCAATCTGTGATTGATACGAAGTTGCTTATCGCTTTTGAAGAGGCTAAAAACAAATTAAATATTAAAGTTAGGATTCCTTTAGTTCAAACAAGAGTTATAACGAGTCCGTCACTTTATGGTGTATTCCGTCCGAGTGTTTTGATACCTATGGGTACTTTAGAGGAATTTAACCAGGAGCAACTGGATTACGTTTTTGTGCACGAATTATTACACTTTAAGCGTAAAGACATGATAGTAAACTGCTTAACTCGGGGATTGCTGATCATCCATTGGTTCAATCCGCTGCTTTGGTACTCATTTTATAAATTGCGGGAAGATCAGGAAATCGCTTGTGATGCTATAACACTTGAAAAAATTGGCGGAGATTATGCTAAAGAGTATGCGTATACACTTATCAAACTGGCAGAGAGGAACGCGAGACTACCACGAATTATCAGCTTGGCAAGTTTGTCTGGTTCAAGCTCGCAAATAAGGAGGAGAATTACGATGATCAAAGACTTTCGTAAAATACCTTTACGGTGGGCATTATTCGTTGTTGGAGTTGTAGTCGTTTTGACATTTGTAACCATGACGAATGCCAAGGCTGATACATCCGATACGCTTGGGACAACGGCCGCAGGGACAAATACGGCTCTTGGTCAGCAAACTCCTGAATCTGATCAAACTTCTTCTATAGAGGATGGAAGTTTTAATTACAATAAATATCTTTCTTTTAAGCCCTCACTCCCAAGTTACACCGCAGGATATGAGCTTATGTCCTCGCAAATCACATGCAATGAAAATACTCCTCCAGGTACTAACTCTAATACTTTCTCTGCATTATATGGCATTCAATCAGCATCCAAATCATATGGCATTCAATCAGCAATTATGATAAAAGAGGCACGACCTGGCGAGATGTTTCAAGCTGTTATTCAACGATCTAGTGATGTTAAAGAGACAAAAACTCAAATTCAAATCGGCGATCTGCCAGCAACGTTGACAGTAACTGAGTATAAAAATTTTCATTCTTCATCTATCCAATTTACTAAGGATAACGTGGAGTATATAGTTTACAGCAATCCAGGGGGAGAGATTTCTCTCGATGAGTTAAAGAAAATCGCCGTAAGTATTAACATTTCAGCAGATACCTCGCTTACAGACATTTCTATTATTAAAACAGGAAAAACGGCTTCGGATGAGTTGAGTTTTAAGACTCTGAAACCTGAGGATATTGCTGTTCCACAAGGTTATAGCCTTAAACAGGAATCTTCCAGTATACAAATCAGAAAAAATGAAAAGTTTGAAGTTTTTCATTTATATTATACAAATACAACCTCCTATTTAGATGTTCAAGTAAGTAAAGGTAATTATCCATTTGACGTCCCGGCTAGAGAGTTAAAGCCATTGGATTATAATACAAAAGAAATTAACGGAACTGAAGTTAAATTGAGAAAAACCTTAAATATGGATCCAGCAGCTCAATTTAATATTGGAGAGGGTATACATATTCGAATTTTTACGTCTGAGTTACAGGAATCAGAGGTAGAAAAAGTAGTGACTTCAATTTTGCAAAGCTATTAAAAACGTCAAAGTCTTTTCCCGTATAACTCTATAATTTAAAATCATATATAAAACTTAGTTTTTCGCTGCCCCCGATGGGCTATATGCCTTTCGGGGTTGCATTATAGCTAAAGACTTAAAAGAATTGCTCACAATTATTTCGTATTTAAAGAAATGTGTATTATGATTATAGAAAAAGCGGAACGACAGAGCAGAGGTGTTTGAAGTAGAAAATATGAGTAAGATGGATCGCGAAATTTTACGTAAAAATTTGCAGGCTGATTGTAACAACTGTTTTGG
This sequence comes from Desulfitobacterium nosdiversum, assembly GCF_049860565.1. GTDB lineage: Bacteria > Bacillota > Desulfitobacteriia > Desulfitobacteriales > Desulfitobacteriaceae > Desulfitobacterium_A > Desulfitobacterium_A nosdiversum. Next base: position 4,192,937 of record NZ_CP172056.1, on the reverse strand, counting down.
TTTATGTTGTACCGCACTCTGCTTTTCAGCTTCAGAAGGCTTCCCAACCAATAAAGAGGCAGGTCAACCGTGCATCAACCTTCAGTCGGATTTTAAATGTTCTGTTCACACGAACCTTGCGGAACGAGGCCTTAAAGGATGCATTGCCTTTGACTGCTTCGGAGCGGGGCAAAAGGTATCTCAAATCAGCTTTAGAGGGAACGATTGGCGAAAAGTCTCGGAATCGGCAAAGACCATGTTTGAGGTATTTCTCATCGTCAGTCGGCTCCAGGAACTGCTCTGGTATCTAACTGAAGCATTAACATTAGAACCCTCTCGTCCTATCCATGATAATCTAAGAACTATGATTGATGAAACGGAACGACTTGCAAATCTAAACCCCGAAGAGCTCTTGAAGCTGGATATTCTAGTTCATCGAGCTAAGGTTGATACATTGCTTCAGAAAACGAGTGAACTTGTTCGGACTGAAGCATCCGGCGGCAAACAAAAGATTTCATTAAGGCGTAAAAAGGTGTTGGGCCGAGGACTGGATCTTATTGGAGCAGATTTAAGAAAACGTGATATGAGAGGGGAGAATTTAAGAGGAGCCTATCTTATTGCTGCTGATCTTAGAGATGTTGATTTGAGCGGGGCCGACCTTATTGGAGCTGATTTTCGAGATGCGGATCTCCGAGGAGCCAATTTATCAAAGAGTATCTTTCTTACCCAGACCCAAATTAATGCGGCCAAAGGGAACGCAGATACAAAAATACCCTCATCACTTTCCCGTCCCATGCACTGGGGATAAGAGAGATGAGGGTTCGTGTTCAGGATATATTATAGTTTTTTGATTCCTAACATAGCACGGTATGGGCCGGGCATCCCTGGTGGAAGGAATGCGATTCGATCCCCGGGTTGAATCATGGTTTCCTCGCTAAATGGATTGGCCTTACCGTTAATAAATACGGCTTCAATTCTCTCTAAAGGTAAGTCTAACATTTCTGCCAGTTCCATGGCATTACATTCTCGTTCCAGTTTAAAAAAATAGGGCGTTGGCCAATTGCGCTCATTAAAAATTTTACGCAGGAACATGAATGCTCGAACCTCAACGTTACCATGAACTTCAGTCGTCTCTTGATTGGTAAGACCCGTCATAATTACCCCTCCGTTTTTTATATTAACATTAAAAATATGCAAAGCAATTTGTTAAGTTTAACCCGAGTGAGCATTTAAAGGATGTCCGTTTACGCTTGGAGAAGGCTGTTAAGTGAAAAAATTCTGAGATTGAATGTATGATTTCTTACTGATAACTCTATAATAGCGCATAAAATGGCATTTGACCATAACAAACAATTACGACAAACGATAGTACCAGCGTTCTTAATTGATAGAATGCCGGTGCTTTTTTCTAATCGAATTGAAATTATTATGGAACCACTACGTTTACCGCCGTTCCAAAGGTGTAACCTGTAGAAGCTGCAGTTAAGGTGTACGTTTGGCCTGCAGTCAACGCTGCGGAAATTGCATAAGTTGATCCGCTGTCTGAAGTAGTTGCACCGGTAAGGGTCACAGGGCTTCCTAAACTATTAACAAGCGTAAAGTTGCTGAGGGTTAAGCCATTAAGTTTTGGATTTAATGTTAATGTAAATCCGGAGGCAGAAGGGTTGCTCACGGTCATTGTTTCACTGGTTGCCGCAGACGCTACAGTAATGTTTTGAGCAGCCCCGAAGGTGTAACCTGCAGCCTTTGCTGTTACAGTGTACGTTTGGCCTGTACTTAACGCTGCATGAATTGTATAAGTTGCTCCATTGTCTGAAGTTGTTGCACTGATAGGGGATACCGGGTTTCCTAAACTATTAACAAGCGTAAAGTTGCTGAGGGTTAAGCCATTAAGTTTTGGATTTAATGTTAATGTAAATCCGGAGGCAGAAGGGTTGCTCACGGTCATTGTTTCACTGGTTGCTGCCGAAGGCAGCATCGTTGTAGATGAAGATGAAGTGGAATTTGCAGATGAAGATGGATTAGAACCCTGTGTAATAATAGTAGCCATATTGGATAAGATCGAATAAATTTCATTGCTGACAATATGTTGATGAATTTGTCCGTTCTCAATCAGAAATATGGTAACCGTGGGGCTTCCTTTACTATCGCTTTGGATTAACCCCTGTATAAAAGCATAATCCTGAGCGCTAACAGAAAGTTGCTGAGAAGTTCCATTAGAAACAAATAGTATCCAATATCCTGATGCTAAAGCATTATTACCGCTTCCGCTATTCAATGTGTTATTTGCATTTGGGAGAAGTGGAGAAGAAGAACCGGAAGAATTTAAAGCATTTAAAGCATTAGGATCATTGATACTGGATGAGTTGATGTCGTTTATACTTGATGCTGAAGCGGTCGGATTTACCTGCGAAGAAATGTTCTTAAAGAAATAGGAAAAAAGCAAATAGCCGATAATGATCAGAACTACCACAATAAGCAATTCCGGTATGCGAGGCCGGCGCTCCCACTGATTTGACATAAACCTCCCCCTTCGAAATGCAAAAAAATTGCATTTGTTTACTTATACGTGTTTCAGGGGGAGATATTTTTATCTGCGAGAATCTTAAGAAAATCTTAATATCAAAGCAGGCGATACTCAATCTAAACAGCTTAAACAGCACGTCCAATGATCACAAGTTCTTGGGTTAAGGCCGTTTGGGAATTCTGAACATATCTTATGCCTGGGGTATATCCATTAATAGTTATCGTGCTGCCGATCGTTAGATTTATTCCTTCGTTAACAAGCAAGCAATCAACCACCGTTACACCATCATTTGCAATCATCACTAATTCAGTAGTATTACCGATAATTAGGCCTGGAAGATTATTTTGTGAAGGATACGTTTGCACGGATTGAATGGTACCGGAAAGCTGCAGATATTTCCCGAAATAATTGGAAGGCGAAGTGATGACGTTGCGGGCTAAGGCGTTCACCGGCGCAGGGTTAGGATTCGTCCCTAATAAATAGAATGCCAGTGCTGCGTTATGATTTCTGGTCACATCAATGACTTGAGTATTCCAATTCGAAGTTACTGACGTAGATACACTGGATAAGCTTGTGCGCAGGAAGGCAGCTAGAATTAAAAGAATCAGTACGATAAGGAGATAGCTTTGGTTCATTCGTGGAAAGGGTTCTGGTCTCAAATATCTCACCCCTTCTAAACAGAGAATTGCTCGCTATTTATTATGATTCACCCATAGCGTTTATGCTTTTTGCGTTATCTTATTGATCTTTTTACCTAATTAAAGGTTTTTAACCTGCAAAGTTTACATATACATGAACCAAACATTTGTAATTCAGGAAGGTTATCGATGAAGAAACAAAGTTTGGTCAAAGGGGCATTTATCCTTACAGCAGCGGCTTTTATAACGAGAATATTGATTTTCACGAATACGATTATTCAATCCAGGATTCTTGGTCCGGAAGGAATTGGCTTAAAAAAGATGGTCATGCCTTTTATGGGTTTAATGATGACGCTGACAACCATTGGGCTGCCCGTAGCAATTTCAAAATTAGTGGCTGAGGCGGATGCCGAAGGCAACAGGAGAAAAGTTAAAAAAATACTCATCGTTTCCTTAACCTTAACAGGAAGCCTGAGTATTGTCGTAATGATGTTTTCAGTTTTAAGTGCTAAAGCATTTTCCTCTTATTTTCTTACGGATCAGCGTGCTTATTATTCTTTCATGGCCTTAATCCCCATGATTCCGCTGGGAGCGATTTCAGGAGTGGTTAAAGGATATTTTCGAGGGATGCAAACGATGAGCCCGCTCGCTTTATCGCAAGTTTTTGAGCAAATTGTTCATATTGTTTTTACGTATGTTTTGGTTCAATTGCTTATACCTTATGGCATTGAATATGCAGCAGCGGGAACAGTTTTCAGCAGTGTAATTGGGGAAGCCTTTTCCCTGCTTTTTTTATTAGGGGTTTTTAGAAGGACTCATTTTAGCAAATTTCATGTGCCTCAATCGGTATTGCCTCATATCACCAAAGGAAAGACGATTTTGATGGAATTATTGCAAACAGGACTTCCTACAGCGGGGAGTGGGGTTGTCATGTCGGCGGCGCGATCACTACAGCCGATTATGATTACTAAAAGTTTAGCGGCAGCTGGAGTGAGTTCCGTTATGATTACTAAACAATATGGAATGCTGACCGGTTTTGTTATGCCGTTGATCTTTTTTCCGGCATTTATCAATCAGTCTTTGAAAGTGACTTTAGTGCCCGCCATTAGTGAGGCAAATGCAAAAAACAATATCAAGCTTATACGGCGCAGAATCAATCAAGCAATCGGGGCAGCTCTCCTCGTTGGTGTTCCCAGTACGATTTTCTTGTATCTGTTTTCCTCTGAGTTAATGACGGTTATCTACCATTCACCCCAAGCGGCATCGCTATTAAAAGTGATTGCTCCCTTTTATTTATTTAATTATATCCAGACTCCACTCCAGTCAGCTCTAGTCGGTCTAGGGAAGGCGAAAATAGAAATGATGAACAATATTATTGCCGCCGCTGTAACACTTTTGCTGATTTATCCACTGGCCTCAAATCCTCAGCTGGGGATCTTTGGAGTCATTTATGCATTAAGTATCGGAGGACTTTTAGAAACGTTTTTACACTTTTATTTTGTTGTCGAGTTCATTGATTTCTCACTCGACTTTTCTAATATTATAAGGATATTAGCAGCAGGGACATTTATGGGATGCAGCAGCAAAATAATTTTTGTGCTTCTTGCTAGCGGTTTCAATGTAGGGTACAAGACGTTGATCTCCATTTTATTATCACTCGGGATTTATCTGATGTTTTTAGTTTATTTAAAAGTTATTCAGCACAGCGATATTATCAGAATTCCTCTGATCGGGAGAATATGGACCTCTTTGTTTCCGGTGAAGTAGAAGAAAATCTAAAGTTATATGGCAGGGGTTAAAGAGATAAATGCAGAAATTATATCAAGGCAAATCATAAATTAAATTCAGGTTGGAGATTCAGTTTGTTGCAGGAAAAAGAATTTTTTGAAGAGATCAAAGCGCTAGGTTTACATCTAACAGAGCAGCAAAAGAGGGCCGTCGTCCATGACCAGGGTCCGATTTTGCTTTTAGCTGTTCCAGGTGCGGGCAAGACGACTGTCCTTACCGTACGCTTAGCTTATTTAATCCTTGTCAAAAGGGTCGATCCACAAACGATTCTTTGTCTGACGTTCAGCCGGGCTGCTGCAAAAGAAATGCGTGAGCGATTTAAGCATCACTTTGGAGATAAGATTCAGGGTGAGGTCCAATTTTCAACAATACACAGTTTTGCGTATGAGGTGGTTCGGTCCGCTTTCTATCAAAGAGGAGTTCGGTTTGAACTGATTGAAGAAAAACTAGGGGTTGAAAGCAAGAGAGGGGTACTTCGCCGGATTTATGAAAAGCACAACGCTTCAACGCCTAACGAGGAGCAGCTTGAAGAATTGCAGAATACCCTTTGCTATGTGAAAAACACGTTGCGCAAGCCGGATGAGTTTAAGAATATCGAGATAAAGAACTTTTCCTTGATTTATCAGGACTACGAGGAATATAAAAAAGCCAGTCAGCCGCGCCTCATTGATTATGACGATATGTTATCTATCGCGTTTCAGGAGTTAACCGAAAACCCGAAGCGTCTTAATTTCTATCGTCAGCGTTTTGTTACCCTTCTTACCGATGAGAGCCAAGACACATCTCTTCTCCAGCACAAAATCATAGAAATTGTTGTTAAACCGAAAAGCAATTTATTTGTTGTCGGCGATGATGACCAGAGTATTTTTGGATTTAGGGCGGCAGAGCCAAAGTATTTACTGGATTTTGAACAAACGTATCCAGGGGCAAAAATTCTCCGAATGGAACAAAATTTCCGCTCAACTCCCCAAATCGCCGATGTAGCCTGCAAGTTCATCCGAACGAATAAGCAGCGTTTTGATAAAGAGATGTTCACGAAGAATCCTCCAGGAGACACTGTTCAATTCGGATACTTCAAAGATTTGAAAGAGCAAAGTGAGTTTATTATCCAGAAGTTCAGGCAAGAGAATGATTTATCACAAGCAGCTATTCTTTACCGAAATAATCTATCTGCTGTCTATCTTGCAGAACAATTCACCCGGGCTCAGCTGCCCTTTTATATGAGAGAGGCCGGAAAGCTGAATTTTTTCTCACACTGGGCGGTTAATGATGTACTCAACTTTCTGCGGTTTTCTTTCAGTGATAAGAGTTTATCTGTTTTGGAGCGAATTTGGTCAAAACTTCCCTGTTATATCAAAAAAGAACAGCTTGCTTATCTCAAACAAATCCCTATTGATCGGTCCCTTTTTGAAATTCTGGCCGATCTGCCTGAGGCTGCGTCAAAACGTAAAAGTGAGTACCTAGAGCTTAAGAAGCAGTTTAAAGAGTTGAATACGCTTCCTCCCGCCAAGGCTATCCGCTATATCCGATCCGAGTTGGGGTACGACCAAGCGATTAAGCGGATTTGTGATGCGTTAGGCTTTTCGGTAGAATATATTGAAGGACTTCTGGAAATTTTAATCTCTATTGCCCGAAATGAACGAACGATTGTGGATTTTGCCAATCACTTAACCGATCTCGAAGAACAAATGAAGTCTTCTTATAAAAATAAAAACAGCAATGCCGTAACCCTTTCGACAATCCATTCGGCCAAGGGATTAGAATGGGAAAACGTTTATCTTGTTGATCTTGTCGAAGGCATTATTCCTGAACAGGAGACGATCAGGGCAGAAAAAGATGGAATAAAAGATTTCTTGGAAGAGGAACGGCGTCTATTCTATGTTGGAATGACGCGGGCTAAAAAGCGAGTAACTCTGTGTACAATGGATTATTATCATAATAAGCGGGTTAAAGCCTCCCGTTTTGTCCGCGAGATAACGCTTGTTATGGAAGGTAAACCACCACAGAAAATCCTTGCAAAAGAAGCAGCAAGCCTCTCAAGTGATCTTGCTGCAGGCTTAGTGATCTTCCACAAAACCTTCGGTAAAGGAGTCATAACTTACGAAGAGGGGAATATGATTAAGATCCGTTTCCAAGATGGTTCACAGCGTTCCTTTATGAAAGACATCTGTGAAAAACAAAAGCTAATCTGGGCAGACTAGAATGCTTAGGATAGTTATCTAAACTTAGAGAGAAAGAAAGGCGGTAAAGTTATGGATAGTATCAAAAATCGGAGAAGTATTCGTAAATATACGAACCAGGAAGTATCGGAGGAAACGCTGCATGAGCTTTTAGAAGCAGGTATGTGTGCACCGTCTGCTGGGAATGAGAGGCCCTGGCACTTTGTAGTCGTCGAAGAGCGTTCTCAACTTGAAGAAATTATGAAGGTGCATCAATACTCCCGAATGTTAAATGAGGCCCCCTTAGCCATCGTTGTGTGTTCTGATTTAACCACGGATAAATATCCGGGAAACAACTACTGGATTCAAGATTGTTCCGCTGCGACAGAAAATATTTTGCTAGCGGCACAGGAAAAAGGACTGGGAACCTGCTGGTTAGGCGTTTATCCCGTTCAAGTTCGGGTTGAAGGGTTAAAGAAAATCCTGAATCTGCCGGAGAATGTCGTACCTGTTTCGGCTATTGCAGTAGGTTATCCGGCGGAAAGCAAGGAGCCGATTGACCGTTATGATGAGATGAGGGTTCATCGCAATCGCTGGTAAATTAGGGTTGCGTGAAAACTAAATTCTCTAAATCCAAAGTGGATATAATAAGAAAAAGGCGTCCTCCTTCACTGTCAAGTGGAGTGAGGACGCTTGTATTTTGTTGTTATTAGAGCAAAAGTGGGTTTTAGCGTCCTCTTCGTTTAGCCTTCGCTTTAAGTGTGGCAAGCTCACGTTTGCGCTTAGCCGTCTCTTCTCTATGCAACCTGGTTTGAACTTTTCTTTCTTTCTTCCGGCTTTCAAGATCTGCTTTTAGCGCTTCGTGAGAGGAAGATGAAATGCCTTGGATCTGCATTTCTCTAGCTACTTGTCTGGCAAGTCTTTTCGGATTAACTTTATCCGTTATCGGTTTAGCCTCGTAAGACATGGGCTTTGAATCTGCCAGCAGACTCATCATGTGTTGGTTAACAAACGAAAGAATTTCAGAGTCATTAGGTTCAGCCCCGAAAACAAATCGAGCAGCTTTAAGACTTGAATCCACTACTTCTTCCACAACGCCTACCCAGAATTGGTCGTCATAATAGACCGTAAGTTTCATTTGATTCCCCTCCAAATATTTAATGAACATGGGACATCCCGAGGGGGAAGGATACGACACTAGTCGAACAATGCATCACATTGAACGAACAGTGCATCCGGACTACCAACCGGACTGTGTTTTTATGTTCATTAAAATAGTACCAGATTTACTCAAGTTTGCAACAAGTCGAAACATCTAGGCATCACATTAAATTTGCCGGTTAAAATATTGCGTATGGATAAAATGTTGATAAAAAGACTGACTTTGTTCGGTTATTTCAAGAGATAGCGAACATATATACCTATTGCAAGAAAACACGTTCTGTATTACTCTAGTAATTGGAGGGATAAGCATGGACGTGTTCGATAAATTAACCATTTTAGCTGATTCTGCAAAGTATGATGTGGCTTGTACTTCGAGTGGAGTTGAACGCAGAGGCAGCTCAGCAACAATAGGGAGTACGGCAGCCTGCGGAATATGCCACAGCTTCGCAGCGGATGGACGGTGCATATCTCTCCTGAAGGTTTTGATGACCAATATCTGTGCCTATGATTGCAAATATTGTGTTAACCGATCCTCAAATGACATCCGGCGGGCTGCATTTACGCCGAGGGAGCTTGCTGAGCTTACGATCAACTTTTACCGCCGTAACTATATTGAAGGCTTATTTTTAAGCTCGGCCGTCCTTAAAAACCCGAACTATACGACCGAACAACTAATTCAGACCTTAGAATTTTTGCGTGGAGAATACCGTTTTTCTGGTTATATTCATGTAAAGGCTATTCCAGGAACAGATCAGGAAATCCTGAGCCGATTAGGATATTTGGCAGACCGAATGAGCATCAATATTGAGCTGCCATCCCAGGAAAGTTTGAAGCTCTTAGCCCCTGATAAGACCAAGGAGTCGATTCTTCGCCCGATGGGGCTGATTAAAAGCAAGATATCCGAAAACAGTACCGATCTTGTTAAATACCGACATGCTCCAAAGTTTGTACCTGCAGGCCAAAGTACTCAGCTTATTGTTGGGGCAACACCAGACACGGATTATAAAATTTTAACCTTAAGCGAAGGACTTTATAGAAAGTACAAGCTTAAACGGGTTTTTTACTCGGCGTACATACCTGTTGTCGAGCATCAGCTCCTGCCTGCAGTTAATGTAAAGCCTCCACTTGTGAGAGAGCATCGACTGTATCAAGCGGATTGGCTTTTGCGGTTTTATGGTTTTGAGGCGTGTGAACTGTTGGATGAGAATAACCCAAATTTTAATTTATACGTTGATCCCAAGTGTAACTGGGCTCTGAATCACCTGGAGCAATTTCCGGTCGAGATCAATAAAGCCCCTTATGAATTACTCTTGCGTGTACCAGGAATAGGGGTAACGAGCGCTCGACGGATTTTGCGAGCACGAAAAGTAGCCCCGCTTGATTTTGCGGGCTTGAAGAAACTTGGCGTTGTCCTAAAACGCGCCCAGTATTTTATCCTTTGTAAAGGTAAAATGATCGAAGGACTTAAAGTTACGCCAGACAGTACTTTGCGGGCGCTAATGTCTGATCGGGTATTGTCCGGTCTTCCTTCCGAACAAGCAGAGCAGCTGTCCTTGTTCCAAGAACCTTTAATATCTCGAGAGGATGTGGTTCAATGCTTAACAGGGCAGATCTAGTCTACACTTATGATGGAAGTTTTGAGGGGCTCCTCTGTTGTGTATTCGAAAGCTATGCGAAAAAGGAAATCCCGCAGAACATTCTTTCTCCGAATGGACAACCCGGCCTTTTTGATTCTTGTAAATTCATTGAAACAGATCACGAAAAAGCGCAGCGCGTATATGATTCTATTCCAATAAAGATTTCTTTAGAAGCGCAGGAACTCGTCAAGCTCGGCTTTTTAACGTATATTCCCCAAAAGGAACTCTTAATCTTTCGTTTTTTGCGATTAGGTTATAAGGTCGGGGGGAGGATCATGAGCATGCTGACGGACGATACTGTGGATTCTCTGCAAAAAGCTGTGCATCACCTAACCTTTGAAGCGCATCGCTATAAAGGCTTTATCCGCTTTTCAATCTATAATGAGGCACTTGTCGCTGTTATTGAACCTAAAAACTTTGTTCTTCCAGTCATAGCCGCTCACTTTGCCAATCGGTTTAGAAATGAAGTTTTTATGATTTACGATAAAACGCATAAGTCAGCCCTTATTCATCAAGCGCGAAGAGTAGAGATTGTAGAGATCGATGATCTGCAATTACCGGAACTGGAAGAGAAGGAAGCAGAATTCCGACGTTTGTGGCAGCAGTATTATAAAACAATTGGCATCGAAAGCAGGTATAACCCACGCTGCCGTATGACCTTTATGCCCAAACGCTTTTGGAGTCAATTGACGGAGTTTTACCCGGAGAAGGAATTAACTGCGAGGAAACAACTAAAGGAATAAGAGAAATATAAGTGGCTTTACAATTAAAAGGTGTCCTCATTTCACGATCAAAGTGGAGTAAGGACGTCTTTTTTTTCAGCTTTTATAAATCAAAATTATACTCCAATAATTTAATTAAATGTAATTTATCGATTTTATTTACTTATTATGGGTGTATACTTTAGCTAGATGTACACAAAGGTATACACTTACCCGAAAGAAATCTAGAAGTTGGCGCTTAGTGCAAGATTGAAGAAACAAGGAGGTGAGTGCGCTTATTTATTTCAGCTAATTTCGTAAATCACTTTCAAAATGGAGAAGAGGAAAAAATAGGGGACTGGGGGTAAAGAGAGGATGTCCGATAATTTTGCAGCAGTAGGCCTTATGTTGCTCATAGCTCTTGTGGTTGGATTAATCATGCTTGTTATACCCAGATGGCTGGCTCCGCATAAATCTTCAGAAGTTAAGCTATCCACATGGGAGTGCGGAAATAAAAGTGTAGGAAGAGTTTGGCTTGGATTTAAAAACAATTATTTCATGTATGCGCTTGTGTTTACGGCGTTCGATGTGGAAACTGTTTTCTTTTATCCATGGGCCTTGATTTTTGATAAGCTAGGGACTTTCGCTTTTGTGGAGATGTTTATTTTTATAGTTATTTTGCTCATTGGTTTCTGGTATGCATGGAAGGAAGGTGCCTTAGAGTGGATGTAGCAAGGGAAAAGGAATTGCGTGAAGCGGAAGTCATGCTTAAGAAAAATGTTTTGCTGACCAACGTTGATAAAATACTTAATTGGGCAAGGGGCTACTCCTTTTGGCCGGTCTCGTTCGGGCTGGCATGCTGCGCCATTGAAATGATGGCCACTGCAGGCCCAAGGCATGATATCGCCCGATTCGGCTGGGAAGCATATCGTCCCTCTCCGCGGCACGCCGATGTGATCATCGTTGCAGGGACATGCAACAGAAAATTTGCCCCCTTATTGCGTCGCATTTATGACCAGATGCCTGAACCGAAATGGGTCATTGCCATGGGGAGCTGCGCCAGTTCCGGTGGTCCCTTCGTCGAGTCCTATGCCATGCTTCCGGGAGTAGATAAAATCATTCCGGTGGATATATACATCCCTGGCTGTCCACCGCGACCCGAAGCCTTATTGCATGGGATCTTACAATTGCAAAACAAGGTGGCGAATCCTCCAAAAGTGAGCGTGAGAAAACATGGATAATCAACTGAAAAGAGCATGGCTGGAAACGAAAGTCAGAGAGCTGGCTGAGTCGATTCATGGTGAAGTTGAAACTTTATCCGATGTTACGGTTCTACGAATCAAAGGAGAATATATTTTACCTACTTTAAAGAGGGCAATGACTTTTCCAGAGGTTCCATGTGATTTTTTTCATGATTTAACCGTTTTAGACTTAAATGATCATTTTGACGTCGTATACCAATTGCTAAATGAAGAATTCTCACTTTGGTTGCGCGTTAAAGCAACGATTAGCAAGGCAAATCCCTTGATTGATTCCGCAACATCGCTCTGGCCTGGGGCAGATTGGCTGGAGAGGGAAGCGTATGATATGTTTGGAGTTATTTTTCGAGGACATCCCAATCTAAAACGGATCTATATGTGGGATGACTTTGAAGGGTACCCGCTCCGCAAGGATTATGTCACAGAAAGTTTGGAACAACGTTCGATCCTAAGGATTGAGAAAGAAGGGGAATAGGGGGATCAACCATGAACGTTTTTAATACCGAGGAATTGGTTTTAAACATGGGTCCTCAGCATCCGAGTATGCACGGTCTCATTCGCTTATTAGTGTCTTTAGAAGGAGAAGTGATTACGAAGATCGAACCCAAGGTGGGTTATTTGCATCGAGGTTTTGAGAAGATTGCCGAGAATAAAACGTATTCACAATACTTGCCATATACCGATCGTTTGGATTACCTTTCTTCCCCGGCCAATAACTTGGGCTATGCCCAGGCGGTAGAGAAATTGGCGGAAATAAAGGTACCAGAACGTGCGGAATATTTAAGGATTATTTTTGCCGAGTTGGCTCGCATTGCCAGTCATCAGGTCATGATTGGCAGCACAGCGCTCGATATGGCAGGAGTAAGCGCCTGGTCCTATTGTTTTCGAGATCGTGAACGAATTCTGGATTTATTTGAAATGACGTCTGGAAGTCGATTAACAGTCAATTTTTTAAGAATCGGCGGGGTGAGTCATGAACCGCCGCCAGAGTTCTGGCCGGCCTTAGAGTCTTTATTAGAAGATATCCCGAACATGATGGAGGAATACTACGGCATCTTTTTGGGGAATGAAATCGCGATGGCCCGGATGAAAAACGTAGGCATTTTACCAAAGGAGTGGGTAAAACGTTTTGGGCTGACAGGTCCGATTATTCGTGCGTCAGGTATTCAATACGATGTACGCAAAGCGCAGCCTTATGGAATTTATGATCGTTTCGATTTTAAGGTGCCGGTACGATATGGCTGTGATACATATGACCGTACAATGATCCGGTTAGATGAAATTGGGGAGAGTGCGAAGATCATCGGACAGGCCATGCGAGATATTCCTGAAGGTCCGATCCTGGCGAAAGTTCCGAAAATCCTTAAACCGCCGGTAGGGGAAGTCTATCATCGAGTTGAAAATACAAAAGCAGAACTGGGCTTCTATATCGTAAGTGATGGATCGAACAAACCCGCTCGATTACATATCCGTTCGGGTACATTTATAAATTTACAGGTACTGCCTAAAATTGCTGTAGGCTGTAAGCTTCAAGATCTAATTATGATTTTCTCAAGCCTAGACCCGGTTGCAGGTGAAGTTGACAAATAAGGTGAAATAAGGATTATTTTAAAGGGGGGAGAAACGGTTGGACGTGTTAGACAACCTACCCCAAAGGATTGCCACGGGAATCCGGGGGCTCTTTAACGATCCGCACTCATTGTGGGCGGATTTCACCATGAACATTATCGCATTTCTCCTAGTGACGATTTTGATCATACTTTTCGCTCTCTTCATTGTCCAATTCGAAAGAAAAATGGCCGGGCGGATCCAGCATCGCGTGGGTCCCATTCGGTTAGGTCCGCACGGATGGTTTCAAACAGTTGCCGATGCCTTAAAATTATTAGGCAAGGAAATTTTCATGCCGGCGGAAGTGGATAAAGTGATCTATACAGTTGCCCCTTTAGTGTTTTTTGCTTTGACTTTTTTAACTTTAGGTATCATTCCCTTTGCTAAAGGAATGGTTCCCATCGACCTAGACCTTGGAATCGTGTACTATTTAGCGATTTCTTCGGTTTCAACGTTAGCGCTCGTGATGGCAGGTTGGAGTTCGAATAATAAATACTCTCTGTTAGGGGGAATGCGGGCCGTTGCTCAAATGATCAGCTATGAAATTCCCCTTGCTTTTTCACTGCTCGGAGTCGTCATGCTTACCCATACGTTTAACCTCACTCGTATCGTGGAAGCGCAAGCAGAGATTCCCTTTATTGTCTTGCAACCTCTAGGCTTTGTTGTCTATATTATTGCTGGTTTGGCGGAAATCAACCGAGCACCTTTTGACTTGATTGAAGGAGAACAAGAAATCGTTGCCGGACCTTATACGGAGTATACGGGCCTGCACTGGGGTCTATTCTATCTGGCTGAATACGTCAATATTTTTACTTACTCCGCGTTTGCCACGACCATTTTCTTGGGAGGGTGGCACGGACCCTCTTTTCTACCGGGTCTTATTTGGTTCTTCCTCAAGACCGGAATTTTTACGTTCTTTGTCGTCTGGGTGCGCTGGACATTACCCCGGATGAGAATCGACCACCTTATGCACTTCGCATGGAAAGTGTTGCTCCCTCTATCTTTGGCTAATATTTTTCTAACGGGTTTGGGCATTTATGTTTATCGACTGTTCATCCCGCAGATAGGAGGGTGAGAAAAATGTATGGTCAAGGTATACTTACAGGTCTCAAAATTACGTTTAAGTATCTGTTTAGACCTCCTGTAACCCAGAATTATCCTACCGTAAAGCCGATACTTTCAGCGCGTGTTCGAAATTCTTTATCATTGGGCCCAGAAAAATGTATCGCGTGTGGATTATGTGCTATCGCTTGTCCCAATAAAGTGATCACTCTGACGAGCAGCAAGGATGCCAATAATAAAAAAGTTTTGGAAAGTTATACGATGAATGTAGGATATTGCCTTTTTTGCGGATTATGTACCGAAGCTTGCCCCACGGGAGCCTTGAAAGTTTCGCCCGATTATGAGAACTCAGTTGAGGCAGCGGAGGAATTAATCTGGGATATGATGAAGAGAGCGAAGCGAAGATAATTATGACTCCTGTTCTTCTCCCCATGATTCTGCAGATGTTTTGCTTCTCAAACTGACATTGCTTGGACACCGCTCTTTCCTCGAGCAGCTGCAGTTATTACTGATGTGGGTGCTCCGCTTTCACATGCTGCCGTCATTGCTCGTGAATCAGGGATTCCCGTGGTTGTAGGCTGCGGAAATGCGATGATGGTTTTGCGCATCGGTGATTTTAAGATCAGATAGTTTGCAAATATGAGTTTGTTTAGCTCCGCTGCCTGTTGGCAGTGTTTTTTTTAGGTTGAGTTAGAATATTTAAGAATAGAGGGCTGTTACAAACAAAAAAGGATATGGGAATATTTTGTTGAATTAGGATAATGTTCAAAATTAAAAGCCTTAATGAATCTTCGATTTTCATTTATTATGGCTTGAATAGCTAGGTTGTAACATCATAGAATTGTGCGCAGAAGTCTTTAGGAGGAGGACTTATGGAAGCTAAACAAAAGATTAATATTATTGCTAACATAGTTGGGCTTATGGCTAGTTTAGGAGGTATGGCTATGACAATTATCCTTCTTTACTTTAATCCTTATAGCCACGGAGATGTTAGTTCTGGCACTGTAAAGATAGCTTATGCAACATTATTTGCTCCAGCCGTATTTGCACTTATTCCTCTATTATTCAAGAAGCATAGACTAATGTTTATCTCTTTTCTCTGGTCATTACCTATTAGTATTTATCTTGGGGGGACACCAGGAATTTTTAAATTGTTTGGAGTAATATGTATCCTTTATTTGATATCTGCATTGTTGTTTTCGTTTAAAACAGCTCGCCTAAAATGATTATGCCTATCTGGTTGAAAATAATCTTTGATTAGCCTTCGAACTGGACCACGACAATAATAACCGCAGATTGGGACTAATGAAATAGCGCTTGGGTAGTGCCAAGCGCTAAACTAGGATTTATACTTTTATACTCAGTCGAATAAATAAATACACCGATTAAGCGTTCTTCTTCACAGGAAAGCAGATTTCTGTGACAAATTTTTGCTCGTCCTTAACATCGTTAGGACCGGTAAGATAGATCTCAAAGGGTGCCCCGATAGGCATGTAACCGTTGTTAGGAATCCAATCCATCAATGCTGCATATGCAGTGCCAATATCACTATAAGGTCCTTGGTAAATTACACAAGCATGTGTACCACCAGGTATTACTCTGGTATCAGGTATTGATGAGCTAGTCCTAATTGGAACACAAACTTCCACGTCTGTATGATCGGGGTTAAAATCGGGATCGTGGTAAATAGTCATTATCGGACCTGCCGATTGTACATTTTTTAGACTTGCGAATAAATCGTCAATTAAGGAACAAATGTTGTCGATGGAAATCTTTCTTCTTAATGATAAAGTATTAATCGGTGCCTTTTCCTTAATACTTACATCAAAACGATCAGGACTGAACATTTCGAAATCACCTTCCATTAATTTTGATATCTTTCTTTGGATTCGTTGCTTAATATTACTTAAGTGATCAAGATTTGCCGAGACTTCATTAAGTTTTTCCTCTAATGTTTGTTGCAGTATCAGAGGATCTTGGATTTTGAGTAAAGTTTTGATTTTTTCGAGCGAGAAGCCATATTCTTTGTATTCTGAAATTCTCAGTACTTCAGTTACCTGTTCGGGGGAATAGTACCTGTATTGGTTAGAATTTTCAACGTAGATTGGTTTTAGTAGTCCAATTTCATCATAAAAACGAAGGGTTTTTGCCGAAATCATTCCAATTCTTGAAAACTGACTAATAGTGTACACTAAGAAATCTCCTTTCGACCGGTCAATTACATTGTAATCCTTCCGGTTACTGGAAGGTCAACAACGATTTTATTTATTTAAGATATAATTAGCTTAGTTAACCATAAAAACAGAGGGAGTATTACAAAACCACTTTAAAAAAGTATTTTGCGATACTCCCTAAATTTAACACTATTAACGAGCTATCCTACTGGTTTATGTATTAAGAGGTTATCTTCTTTAATTCCATGGTATAATGATATCAATTAAAAATTTGATACTAGAAAGGAAATTCGTATGAGCGATTTAAAAAATTTTACTACGCAGCAATTAATCGAAGAGCTAATGACCAGAGAAGGCGTTAAGAATTTTAGTGTCGCACCTGATGTTAAGTATCAAATTATCAATAGGAGCACAATAGTTGACGATTACGGTCCGGCAATTTTGTTAGTTATCACCGATTAAAATACATATAAGTGGAATCAATCAGAGATTATCTGTAGTAATTCTCGGGCGGCACCTTGAATATCGTCCGGAGCCAAAATTGCAGAGACCACAGAAAGTCCGTCAATTCCTGAAGACATCATTTCGCGCGCATTCCAGGTGTGAATGCCGCCAATGGCCACGATAGGAATGTTGACGGATTTTTTTATTTGTGCAAGTTCTTCAAAGGTCACGATTTTAGCATCGGTTTTAGTAGGAGTTGCGACCATTGCACCTATACCGAGATAGTCTGCGCCTTGTTTTTCAGCGAGGAGTGATTCTTCTAAAGTACTAGCGGAAACTCCGATGATTTTATCCGATCCGAACAGTTTGCGTGCGGTGAGCATTGGCATATCATCCTGTCCGATATGAAGCCCATCTGCATCAATGGCTAAAGCGATATCAAGACGATCATTAATGATCAGGGGGATTTTATAACGTGTTGTGATCTCTTTAACAGCAAGGGCAAGCTCTACAAACTCGCGAGTTGAAACAGACTTTTCCCGAAGCTGAACAAGTGTTACGCCGCCAAGGATTGCCTGTTCTATCGCTTGACATAAATCACGACCACGAAGGGTTTCACGGTCGGTGACAAGATATAAGCGATAGTCGATATCTGCTTTATTCACAGCTAACTTTACTTCCCTTCGCTAAACTTTCTGGAGCCAGATTATAGATGTTGTCGAACAGCCGCATCCGGAATGTTCCGACACCTTCTTGCGGAGTAAGTGATTTTTGAGCAAGTTCACCCGCAAGGCCCATCGAGACAAGCCCGGCAACAGTTGCTGTTAGGTAATCTTGGTTTGCACCACAGTAGGAACCGATTAAGGACGTAGACATACAGCCAGTCCCGGTTACATCTGACAAAATAGGATGACCGTTATCAATGCGGTAAACCTGTCTGCCATCCGATACGATATCTGTTTTACCAGTAATAGCGATTACGCAGTTCCAATCCGAAGCGAGTTTTTTGGCAATTTCTTCAGCGTTTTCTGCACTTGCCGTGGAATCAACCCCCTTGGTTGTCACATCGAGACCCGCCAAAACTTTAATCTCTGACATGTTGCCTCGAATAACAGTAGGTTGAACTTCTTTGATGATCTGTTCAGCGGTTTTTGTACGTAATATTGTAGCCCCAACCCCAACAGGGTCAAGAATAACAGGAATGCCAAGAGATTTAGCTCTTTTACCGGCAGCAAGCATACTCTCAATAGTCCGGGCATTCAGTGTTCCGATATTCAGGACTAAGGCAGAAGCAATGCTGACCATTTCTTCAACTTCCGCTATATCATCAGCCATAACCGGTGAAGCGCCAATAGCGAGTACTATGTTAGCACAGTCATTTACAGTAACATAATTCGTCAGATGATGGACAAGAGGACTTTTCGCTTTAACAGCGGATAATGCGGCTTCTAATTTTTCTTCTATGCTCATGAAAGAAACCTCCTAATCTACTTAAAGATGGTCTGAAAAAGTTTTAATCTTAAATCTTACCCGACCAAAAATGAAGCTACTCTTCAAGAAGCCCAGCCTTCTTGTAAAGCGAGTAAAAATGGTGCGTAGGCCCTACGCCCTTACCAATCGCCAGTGAATGCTCAATAGCAATCGTAATATATTTCTTCGCTTCCCCAATTGCTTGTTCAACATTTAAACCTCGTCCGAGATTTGAAGCAATAGCTGAGGATAATGTACATCCGGTTCCATGCGTATTCTTCGTTTCAATTCGAGGTGAAGTGAACGGAATAAACTTCTCACCGGTATAGAGGATATCGGTTGAGTCTTTTTCAAGATGATGCCCCCCTTTTATGAGGACATTTTTAGCACCCATTTGATAAATTGCTTTCGCGGCTTCCTTCATTTCCTCTATGGTATGAATCGAGAGTTTGGTCATTACCTCAGCCTCGGGGATATTCGGCGTAACTACAGTAGCCAAAGGCAATAATTCTTCCATCAATGTTTTTTCAGCATCAGGATTTAAAAGATGAAAGCCGCTTTTAGAGACCATGACCGGATCAACGACTACTTTATTAGGGGCATATGTTTTTAACTTTTCCGCGATAATCTTAATCGTAGGTATTTGAGAAACCATACCGACTTTAACAGCATCGACCTCGATATCCTGGAAAATGGCGTCGATTTGTTTAGCGATGATGTCAGGATCAATATCTTGGACAGCAAAGACACCTTGGGTATTTTGGGCAGTAACGGCAGTGATAACGCTCATCCCAAAAACGCCATGCGCAGAAAAGGTTTTTAAGTCTGCTTGGATTCCGGCACCGCCGCTGCTATCTGAGCCCGCAATCGTTAAAACATTCTTCATTTGAGCTTCCTCCTTTAATATTTGTACGGGTGTGAAAATACGAAGAGCACAACCCCAAGCGGGGCTGTGCTCAATTACACAGAGTAATGTTTGCTTACCTACGCTGGGATTATCCAGATCAGGTTCGAAGGGTCTTAGACTTCCTAGGGTCTAAATCTCAGCCGGCCTTTTCCAGCTCCCCTGCCTAATACGATGAAGTTAATTAATTCATAGCACTAAAACCATCGTAAGTCAAGAACCACCTTGATTAGAGAGAAACATTAATTCTATTTAGCAGCCTTTGCACGCATAAGAATATGGGCGGGATTAAAGACCTGTGTCCAGATATCCTCAAAGCCTGCTTGTTCTACGAGCGCTGCCCATTCTTCGAGAGAATGGCGCTCATGAAGCGGGGGCCCCATTGGCGTCTCTTTTTGCTGCCATTCAATGATCCAGACTTCACCGTTTTCTTTAAGAATTCGGCGAGTATCACGCAGATAATTTAAGGGATCATTCAATTCGTGAAGCACATTTGAAATAAGAGCAATATCCATGCTCCCATTTTCAAGAGGAATACTTTCTCCTTGGGCGAGTAAAGTTTCAATTTGCTCCGCGATTCCTTGCTCTTGAGCGGATTGCTGCAGAGACTGGAGACGCTCTGGCTCAATGTCGACCGCCATAATTTTGCCCTGACTGCCAACGAGTTCTGCTGCTTTAAGCGCGAAATAACCCCGGCCGCATCCTAAGTCGGCTAAATGTTGACCTTGCTTTAGGCCAAAACGGGAGAGAATCTTTTCTGCAGGAAGCATTTTTGCTCTTTCCGCAATATTGTGGTGATGATCATGATGATCCATTGACATAAATTAGTCCTCCTTATTGCTTTTGTTTTAGCGAGCGGATAGACGTTCGCTACGTGCCGCAGGACGGCTCTTCATAAATAAGGCAATCATCCCGGCTAATAGGGGAAGCAGGAAAATAATACTGACCGCTGTAGAAAGGCCCCAAATGTCTGCGACTCGTCCGATAAAGATGACGGCAAGTCCTCCTAAGCCGCCTGCAAATCCCATCGTAAGTCCTGCAGCAAGGGCTTTATTGTTAGGAATGGCTTCTTGAGCGGCAACAACGGTAACGGAAAAGCTAGCTAATAAAGAGGCTCCTGCCAAGGCCAGGAAAAGCGTACTCAATGCTCCTTGAGTTAGGAAGAAACCGAAGAATAACGGAGTAGAAAGAATGAGCGATCCGACAATCAAGCGTTTCCGTCCATAAAAATCGGAGATAAAGCCCCCGATCACTCCGCCGATGGCTCCAGTTGCCAGCATAATTGTTACGAGATGGCTTGCGGCAACATTGGATAGATTTTGCGATTTAAAGTAGAGGGGAAGCAGAGTTAACATTCCTGTATAGGCCAGAGAGCGAATGGCAATAACGCCAATGATTGCACTAAGCTCTTGAGAAGCTGATTTTAAAGATTTTATAACTTCAGAAAGCGGTGTGTTGCTGCCGGATAAAACATTATTTTTAGGTGCAAAGAAGAGAAGAAGGAGCGCTACAATGATCCCCGGGATTACGGTTACGAGCGTAGCACGCAAGCCATAAGCCTGGAACAAGGGAACGAGAAGGAGCGGACCGAGAGCAAAACCAAAATTGCCGAAAGCGACAAAGCCGGACAGTAAAACAGCTTTATGCTCGCCGCTTAAAATATTAACCATAGTCGAAGCTTGGGGATGAAAGGCTGCAGTGCCCAGTCCGGCGAGTGATGCGAGGACGACCATAAGCACGTAGCTATGAACGATGCCTGTTAAACTGAGCATAATGGCCATCCACAACGTCCCCACGTGGACGAGCCAACGTTTCCCTTGACGGTCTAAGAAAAAGCCAAACAACGGTTGAACCAAGGATGAGGTTATGGTAAATGATGAAACTAGAATAGCGGCCATAGTGGCTGTAAAGTTAGGATTTATCGCAATAAGAAACGGGAGCATCTGAGGAAGATAATTACTGTAGAGATCATTTAACATGTGGGCGAAGGAAAGTACACCAATCTTGGAAAATTGAATTTTGGGCTGCTGGTTCACACTAAAACTCCTCTCAATCCTGATTTTGAATTCTTGTTATCTCTGTATTTTTATGATGTTTCTAGCTTTAAAACAACCGCTTAAAGCGAAAAGGCTGAACTCAATATACGTTATAATCCTCTAAAGATCTTTATAACGGGAAAGGAAAAACTCAAAATTGGTAAGGCGTAAGCGAATGTCTTCAGCCTGTTCCTTAAGGGCTTGGCGTCCCTTGTCAGTAATTGTATACCATTTTCGAGGTTGGCCTGTTTCCGGCATTTCCCAGCTTGTTTCCACAAGACTGTTTTTCTCCATCTCCTGCAGGCTTCGGTAAACAATAGCGCTATCTGAAAAACAGTGCGGAAGTTCACTTTGTAATCGGGTCAAAAGTTGAGCGCCGTAAGAGGGGGCTTCCGCGAGAAAAAGCAGTAAAAAGGCGGGCGTATGCCGGCCATGTTTTTTTGGCAAAACGAGGATCTCCTTTCTAAAAATTAACTGCTTGTGCTTTTAACAGTTATATACTTATAACATAATACTGCTTTAAACAGTAATATGCTATAAGATAACTCTAAGTTGTTTAAAAGTCAAACTTTTCCGTTATGGTTTATTTGTTTCACGCGCGTTAAAAAATGAAAAGCTTTAATCCTAAAGAGAGATAAAGAGGGATTGTCTCAAAGCTTTGAGACAATCCCTCTACTTAACAGTCAGTGTCATATCGAATTAAGTTAATTTGTATTTAATTTAGTCCTATCTGTAATCAAATTAATAGATCATAGAGTTCAGGGTTATCGTTGATCAGCGTGTATTGAATTCCTTTTTGCTGCATTTTTTTGACCAACGGCTGGAAGTCTTCTTTACGGTTAAGTTCGATTCCGATAAGGATCGGACCTTTTTCTTTATTGTTTGTTTTCGTATATTCGAACCGGGTAATATCATCTTGAGGCCCGAGAACATCGACGACCAGTTCTTTAAGAGCACCTGGCCGCTGCGGTAAATTGATCAGGAAATAATGCTTAAGGCCTTGATCGAGGAGGGAGCGTTCCTTGATCTCGGGAGTTCTCTCAATATCGTTATTTCCGCCGCTGATAATGCAGACAACGTTTTTGCCCTTGATTTTATCACGGTAAGCATCTAAGGCAGCAACAGGCAGAGCGCCGGCAGGTTCAACAACAATCGCATTCTCGTTGTACATTTCTAAAATAGTTGTCGATACTTTGCCTTCGCTTACAACCACGATATCATCGAGGACTTCACTGCAGATTTCAAAGGGGAGATCTCCAACCCGTTTAACCGCAGTTCCATCAACAAATGTATCCACTTTATCTAAGGTGATGACCTGATTCTGTTTAAGAGCTTCTTTCATTGAGGCAGCCCCTTGGGGTTCAACACCAATGACCTGAGTCGAAGGACTGAGATTTTTGAAATAGGTGCCTATGCCAGACATCAAGCCGCCTCCGCCAATGCCTCCCAAGACAAAATCCACATGTTCTTCCATATCATTCAGGATTTCCATGGCAATTGTACCCTGTCCGGCGATGACATAAGGATCATCAAAAGGATGAATAAAGTATAGGCCCTCTTTTTCACAACGCGCTTGCGCTCTGTTCGAGGAATCATCAAAGGTATCTCCGGTTAAAACAATTTCAATGGCATCCCCGCCAAAGCGCTTGACCGCAGAAACTTTTTGCCGTGGTGTTGTTGAAGGCATATAGATTTTGCCGGGAATGCTAAGCGATTTACAGGAAAAAGCAACGCCTTGGGCGTGGTTTCCTGCGCTGGCACAAACGATACCTTTGCTGAGTTTCTCATGAGGTGTGCTTTTCATACAATTGTAAGCTCCTCTGATTTTGAACGAGCGAACGGTTTGAAGATCCTCGCGCTTAAGGAAGACATTACAATCGTATCTTTCGGAAAGAATGTCGTTTCTTTGTAAAGGGGTTTTATTAATCACTCCTTTAAGCGCCTGTCCCGCTTTAATGATCTCTTCCAGATTGAGTTGACTCATTGATTATAAAACCCCTTCCTCTTTTTATAGACAATTATTTCTTGCCGTAAAATGCCTCAAGAGGCAGTTTGCTTTAAGATATTACTAAAAATAATACGCGCACTCCTGAGGATAGTCAACATATTTGTATACAATATTGGCATGTTTTTCAAAACTAATCTAGTACAGATAAATTTGTATAAAAGGTAATTAAGATTTAATTAGATTTCGGAGGTTTAAAAGAGGAAGGGGCGTTGAAAATAGAATTAAAGCGCATTTCCATGAACTGGTAACGTACTTTCTATATCTTTATATACACTTATTCAACGTACAAACTTTTCTAAAGGAAAGATTACTTGTTTTCAATATCTATTATCATTTTGTTAGGAAGGCATACAGCTAAATCTCCGTATTTTGTAAGCCATCCTGTGTTTACACACACTAGATTAGGACAATCTGAATCTTCATACCTAATTCTTCCTTTTTCCACACGAATGCTATTATGATAATTTCCTGAAAGCTTTATAATTCTGGGCTGTTCCACTTTATTGAGGTCTATACGTTCAACAACTTTGTTATCTTGACTAATCACTGCTACTAATTTGTTACTATTTGCCTTTTGCCAGAAATAAATACCGATAAAACTGAAAACAACTACCATAAAAATAATTCCAATAAGGATTAAGTCTCCCTTTTTTTTCATTATAATTCTACCTCCACTCTCATCAAAAACTGTTGCAAATATTTTCTATAATTACATGTTAAATCGGTCGGTAGACTTCAAGTATTGGACTAGCTCCTTAAGTAATAAACCTGTTATACTTCCCGCAGGAACAGAAAGCAGGAGCATTATAGGCAAATAATAAAAAATACCAGGTTGGTTGATAATCAGTGAGGCAATAGTTAGTTGCCCAATACTATGAGCCACAGCTCCTGCAACACTTATACCTAAAAAACTAAAAAATGGAGTAAATCTAAAAAGCAATGCCATTACACAACCGGCCGTAAGCGCACCGGTGATGCTCAATAAAAAACCCACCCCAAAAAGAGTTCCACTGAGTAGGGACCCTAATACCGTACGCATTAAAATAACCGTTAGAGCAGTTTTAAAATCAAACATTACCAAGGCTAATAATGTGATAATGTTGGCTAAACCAAGTTTTACGCCGGGGATGGGAATAGGATTAGGCAATAAACTCTCAATATAATGCAGCACAGCAGCTTGAGAAACTAAGACGGCAATTAATGCAAGCTTTTTAGTTGACATTTAGCTATCCTCTAACACTTATTTTTTTATAACTTCCTTTAAAATTAGATTATCTCCTTACCAACATGGATTGTTCCGAAGAATTTGGGAAATTTCAGAAACTACCTCAGCCATACTTTTTATGCTCGTATTAATTTTTACTCCCTTTATGGCCAGTGCATAAATAACCTGCATATAATCAGGAAGTTCAAATTTATATTTTGTAAGAATCTTCGCGTTAGCCTGTAAATCGTTTATTATTCCTTCAAAAATAACGGTTCCATGGTCCAAAATTACAATTCTGTCTATTAAATCTATTATTTCTTTTAGATCATGAGAAATAATGATTGTAGTATTTTTATTCTCCTGTCGATTTTTAATGATATCATAAACCATCTTCCGACCTATGGGATCTAAACTGGCCATTGGTTCATCCATTATAAGCACTTCAGGATTTATGGCCAATATTCCCGCTATAGCAATTCTTCTCCGCATTCCACCACTAAAATTGACCGGAGACAGATGTTCAGTCAAGTCAGGAATAAACCCTACTTTTTCCAGAGCATCATTAACCCTGCTTTTGACATCAGACTCGCTTAATCCTAAGTTTCGCGGACCATATGCAATTTCGTCATAAACATTGGATTTAAATATCTGTTTCTCTGGATACTGAAAAACATAACCTACCTTTCTCCAAAGGTGATCATTTAAATGTTTAGTTGTAGAATCAATACCGCATATCACAAATTTTCCTGCAGTAGGACGAAGCAATCCATTTAAGATCTTCGCCAAAGTTGATTTTCCTGAACCATTGGATCCAAATATGCCCAGACAATCTCCTCGGTTTAATGATAAGGTAATGTTTTTAAGTGCTTGGTGTTCATAAGGCGAACCGTTTAAATAGGTATAATTAAGATCTTGTATTTCAATAATATTTGACATACGTCTCCACCAATTCTTCGATAGTTTTAATACTATCGTCTATTTCATATCCATCTTCTTCGAACTGATTAATCATTTGATAAATACCCGGTGGTTTCAAACCTATTGCCGCAAGTTTATCAACTTCGGTGTATACTTCCCGGGGAGTCCCATGCAGATATACTGAACCATGATCTAATATAATTAGTCTGTCAGCATATAATAAATCTTCAGGGTTATGACTTATTAACACCACGGTTATTCCATTCTGGGAATTAATTTTTCTTAGATACTCTAATAGTTCGTGCCTGCTCAGTGGATCCAGCATAGATGTAGGTTCATCTAAAATAAGATATTTCGGTAACATGGCTAGAACAGAAGCCAATGCAACCTTCTGTTTTTGTCCGCCTGATAATAAATGGGGCGCATGCTGTCTCAATTTTTCAAGGTTCATAATCTGTAAGGCCCATGTTACTCGATTATTAACTTCTGAAGCGGGTAAGCCCAAATTTTCAGGTCCAAAGGCAATTTCTTCTTTAACTACAGGACACACGAGCTGGTCATCAGGATTTTGAAAGATCATGCCAACCAACTGACGAATTTTCATTAGGTTTTTAGGCTCATCAAAGTCCATACCATTGATATAAATCTTACCAGCAGTAGGTTTTACCAAGCCATTTAATAGTCGTGCCAGGGTCGATTTTCCTGATCCGTTCATGCCTAATATGCCAATAAATTCTCCCTGGCGTATCGTAAGTGTTATATCCTTAAGAGCAGTAATTTCATCAACGCTTTTAAACTTTTTTGTAACATTGATTAATTCAATTGCATTTACGACCATATGTCTCCCCTTAAGATAAACAAAGTATTACTCCCACCAAAAATATAATCAACATAAAGCATATTAGCGTTATATCTATACTTGTTAAATGTAAACTGCTCATCCTTGCTCTATTTGGATGTCCAGTATAACACCTGCTGTCCATAGCTTCAGCTATATTCTCGGCTCTTATTAATGAAGATGCCAACAGGGGAATCAGAATTGCTGAGTAATTCTTTAAGTTCACGATAATTTTCGAACAATCGAACCGTGCTCCCCGGGAAATCTGCGCATCCTTTATGTTATTGGCTTCCTCTATAAGAGTTGGTATAAAGCGAAATGATATATTTAATATAGTAGAAAGGCTATGTACTGGAATATTTATTCCATTTAAGGGTAATAACAAGTATTCTAAACCAGCTGCAAGCTGAATAGGGGACGTAGTCATTAATAAAAGTATTGAACCTAAATATAAGATTACTAAGCGTAGTAAATTTACCATACCGAGTATTAGGCCTTTATCGGTAACGTTGAATATTCCTATATGCCAAACGGGTTCACCTTTTATTAGAATGGCTTGAAAAGCAAAAGTGACCAGAAGTAGATACCGGATGCTGCGTAAATTCTGAAATATTGTTTTAAATCCTATTCCAGAGCATTTAGTTCCAGTGATCATAAGGAAAACAAAGAATAGCAAATAATACCATTTTTGATTAATTAAAACTGAAATAAAAGCTAATATACAACAAATAATTTTGGTTCTAGGATCTAATAGATGAATTATTGAATTCCCATAGAAATATTGACCCAGCTTTATTTCCTTCATCTTTATAATTCCTTAATTTATTTAACCATCCAGTAAGTCAACGTTCTCCGGTAATTTTAAGAAAGGTTATTTTAACAATCCAATTTTTTAGGGATCAATTGCAGGAAACCGCATAGATGTGGTTTCCTGCAAAGTCTTAAATTTTAAAGTTCAAATAAAAACACATTTAATTTTGTGCCTTGCTAAATTGGACGGCATTTTTTGCACTGTTTCTTCCGGTATAACAAGCAAGCCCTTGAGCTGAACCGGGAAGAGTCAGTCCGTAAGTATCGCCGGTATAGCCGTCGCAATCTAATCCAGCAACATACAGCCCTTTGATGGGTTGATAATCTTTATTAACGGCTTCATTCTTTTCATTGATTCGGATACCGCCGCATGAAGTCAGGTCAATCGCCTTTATGCGGAAACCATAGAACGGACCGGTTTTCACCGGGTGAAGATACTTGGAATCTTTTTCGTATTCGGCATCTTTGCCATTTGTACAATAAGCATTGTAATTTTTAACTGTTTCTTGGAAAGTAGCTTTGTCAACTCCCATTTTGTCGGCAAGCTCTTCCAATGTATCTGCTTTGAATACATTCGGATTTTTTCCATCAAGTGCCTTCTGAAGCTCGTCACTGAGTTTATCCATTTTTGTACCAGGCGTGAGGTACATGCCCCAGCCAACGGTTGCACCATCAACGGCAAGTCTCTTAATTTCGTCGCTGTCAAAAACACTAAATGCTTTGTTTTGAGTCGTTACCGCATTGCAGCCACGAGTATAATACCAAATCACATCTTCATTGCAGAAGCGTTTCGCATCTTGATTTACCCAGAGAGACGGTTCCTGACCAGCTGCTACGCCAAGTTGTGATTCAAGGTTAGTACCATCAACTGTATTGCCTAGAGTCATAATCGAGGAACGTTCACCGGTAACAGCACCTGCTGCTTTTGCCATGTTTATACCATCACCTGTATGCCCAGGTGCACCCCTTTGAACATATTTCGAAGGATCAAGATGCGTTAATTCTTTTATCATATCTGCGTTATTTCCAAATCCGCCTGTTGCTAAAATAACTGATTTCGCATTAATGTCTAATTCTTTTCCGTCTTTCGTAGTTGCTTTAACACCGGACACTTGTCCATTATTCATGATAAGTTCTTTAGCTGGGGTGCTAACCATGATTTCTACGCCCAGTTTTTCAGCTTTTGGTTTCATGTAGTCATTAATTACTTTTTTCCCAAATCCTTCATAAACATGCCATGTTTTGGCTCCAGCACCAGTACTGGTTACCGTTTCAAACTTTACTCCCATGCCCAAGAGCCAATCAATATCCTCGCCTGAATGCTTCATGACGTCTCGCCATAAGTTGCCGTCAACTCTGTAGTTTGAGAAGCTAAACTCTTCCTTTAGCAATCCTGCAGTATCAACATTGATACCCATCTGTTTTTGAATTGTACTTTCGCTGGCAAACATACCTTCGGCAAAATTTGAACTTCCGCCAATAGCACCCTGTTTTTCCAATAAAATTACTTTGGCACCTTGACTAGCTGCTTCAACCGCCGCTGACATGCCGGACATACCACTACCTACGACTACAACATCAGTTTGTTTTGTTGCTGCAGCTCCTGCTTGGGTTTGATTAACTTTTGTTGAGCCGCAGCCTATCAAACTTATTGAAATCGAAGATACCAAGAAAAACGTCAATATTTTTTTGATTTCTTTCTTCATGCCTTAACTCCCTTCTTGATAATTACAGATTGTTAATAGTAGTTGGTTTTTAATATTCCTTATAAATTCGCCTCCTTGTAGATGTGCATATGTTTTTTCTCCCGCTTTTTTATAACTAAAAAGTAATTGCAAACATCTTGTGAAATATGTGCATTACTTAATAGTTTCACTGTAAGTTGCTTAAAACTAGCCTTTTCCCAAAAATACATTATATGAACTCTCTATTTCCATGGGAATTATATCATTGTGCATTGAACGAACGCATTGGATTAACGCACGAAATGCATTGTAGGGTTATACAAATACTAGCAAAGGGTACCACCGAAAATATTAAAGTTTAGTTTATATGGGATTATCATACTGGATTAAAAAGAGAACCTAGTGTTTGAACTAAACTTTAGTTCAAACACTAGGTTCTCTTTTTCTCTAACGTAACCGAGTAAAGTAATAAGACATAACCCTGAAGATGAAGTGATTTCCACTAGAGTAGCCGTTATTTCTTCATTTTCTGCTGCCTGGGAGTCTGTACTAACTTCAAAAAAACTAATAATACCTTTTTGAGTTGGATAAGTGAATTGTGGATATCTACAAATTAAACTGTAATTTCAAACGAAGACAAGCATAATTTCAAAATGATACAATTTTACAGAATTCAAGGAGATTCATTAAAAATTAGAAGCAGGGAGGAACAAAATGGAAGATGACATCGTAGAGAAAAAGAAATTCAAGAAGCGATTACTGAATAAAAAGGTAATACTAATCATTCTTATTGCATTCGTCATCGTCGGGACCGGTGGGACAGCTGCAATAGTCAAAGCCAGTGATAATCCACAATTTTGCACACTTTGCCATAATATGCAGCCAATGTATGATAGCTATCATGACAGTAATCTCCTCGCAAATTCCCATGCTAAAGCTGGAGTAAAATGCCACGATTGCCATGAGAGCTCACTAAGTATTCAAGCAGAGGAAGGTATGAAGTATATTACCGGAAATTATGAATCTCCGATGAAAACCCGGGAATTTCCTCAAGAAATGTGCCTGAAATGCCATAATTACGACGATGTAAAAGCAAAGACTAATTTTGACGAGTCCAATCCGCATGATTCTCATAACGGTGAATTGCAATGTTACACATGTCATAAAATGCATGAACCATCCCAAGTATTGTGTACCCAGTGTCATAACTTTTCCTGGATGAATAACCTTCCAGGTTATTTCCAAACAAAGTAAACTTAGAATCATCCTTAACACTATGTAATGTTAAAGGGAGCGCCTAAACAGATTTTTCCTAATATATGCAAATAAATATTTTGCATTTAAGAGTTAGCTTTTTATATTTATGCAATCTCCTGCTGGATGAACAACCTTTTAAAGGAATGTTTAAAAACTTATGTTTTTATAAATTATTAAATATCTAGTAAGCAAAAGACGTGCGGTTGAATTTCGCACGTCTTATATTCTATCTTCTTATTATTGTGAGCTATATTTAACTTTGTCTATTAATAACTGGTTTTAGACAAAAGGGTTACTGTAAATAGAAAACGTGTTTCTAAATTGTTAGCCATGCTTTTCTCTGCTTTCTTTGAACTGGTAAGACTCAATCAATGAATGGGATAACATGAGCATATATAACTCTAAGTTGTTTAAACCTTAATACTTTTAGTTGAATGAAAATATCTCTGATAGCTCAATCCATAATGACACGCTGTAAATTAAAAAACGACCGATTTTGACAGGGCGTTCTATTTTGAATCGTAGTATCGTACTGGCGAGGACTAATGAATAAGAGCATAAAGTATATACCTACTGAAGTTTTTCTGATTAGTTAAAATACATTTCTTCTGGTATGTATATTGCAATAAGCTTCTATTATAAAAATTTATGATGAGGTGATAGATTATGCTTGTAGAATCAAGAAGTCTACTTGGTGCAGAAATTGATAACGGAGAATATGCTGCACCGTCATACTATGGAAAATGGATGAAAGTAAACAATCACAGAGAAGAATTTGAAATGGAATTGATGAGATATCTATTCTCGAAAAGCAATGCATGTATTAGTGAAATCATCGGGCTAAGCAAAGATGAAATTGATCTAACTATACCTTACTATGCTGCAATAATTGAAATAGATCTGACGAACGATAAGATCGACTGGTATCAGTTAAGAACCTTTAGCAAGAATTATATTTTAAAAATGAGATTTAATATCATCTCGATTGCTGGACAAAATTATTTGATCGTTATCGTACCGGCTCGTTTTATTACTACGACTTTGAAGGAAGACCCTTATTATCTAAAGTTAATCAAATATAAAGAGGCTATTGAAGAACGTTTCAATATAGGGGTTTCCCAAGGCATTGGACAGCCGTATCCAATATTAAAGCTGAAAAAAAGTTTTAATCAAGCTCGCATTGCATTAAGTTTATCCAAAATTAAGGGAAAGAAAAGTTTTACTCAGCAATTTTCAGATTTAGGATTGTTTTCCTGGATTTTTTCACAGGATATTGAAATTCTTCAGAGCTTTTGTCATAAAACTCTGGGTAAATTAATTGACAATGACTATCTAATGGATACTCTAAGAAAACTCTCTAATAATGGTTTTGCCTTGAAAATTACAGCAGATAGTCTGTTTATACATGTTAATACGCTTTATTATCGGGTTGCTAGAATTGAAGAATTGATTGGTGCTGATCTATCCAATATAGCTACCAGGATGAATATTTATACCGCTATTATAATATGGGATACTCTTAAGGAAGCTGAACTTTGAGATTATTGAACTTAACCATCGAATAATTAAACAAAGAATACCCAACAGCGTAGCCATATGAGTCTATACTGTTGGGTATTATGGTTTTTGCTTTATTTTCTTATTTCGTTCAGTAAGTTATATTCTTTTAGCTTTCGATATAAGGTTGATTTGCTTATTTCCAGTAAACGCGCCGTTTTCGTAATATTATTTTCTGTTTGTAATAGAGACTGTATAATCATTTTTTTTTCCATTTCTTTCATAGAAAGGCGATCATCCGTATTGTCCTTAGCTAAAATAATCACTTTCTCAGCTGAAACTGGATTGCGGTTAAATGTAACGGTCGATTCTCGGATCGTTGTGGGCAAGTTTTCCGGTTTAATCTTATCGTCATTGGTAGCGCTGACGGCATAAAGCATAGCGTTTTGAAGCTGTCTCACATTACCGGGCCAATTATACCGCAGTAGCCTGTAAATTGCGGCCTCATCTAAAGTAGGTGCAGGCTTTTGCTGCTTTTCAGCAATGCTAGCGATAAAATGGTTTGCCAACTCAATAATATCATTACCTCTATCCCGTAGTGGAGGAATGGACAAGGAAAATACATCTAAGCGATAGTATAAATCTTCGCGAAATTGTTTCTTTTCCACAAGATTAAGGAGATTTTGGTTGGTAGCTGCAATTAATCTAAAGTTCACAGGAATATAATAATTGCCCCCTATGCGCATGACTTGTTTCTCTTCCAGTACCCTGAGTAATATAGGCTGGAGCGATAGAGGCATATCACCAATTTCATCCAGAAATAAGGTTCCTCCGTTTGCCAATTCAATTTTTCCCTTGTGCCCCTGACGTTCAGCACCAGTAAACGCTCCGCCTTCATAGCCAAATAGTTCGCTTTCAATAAGGTCTTTAGGTATAGCGGTACAATTTATTGCGATAAAGGGACCGTTTGGGTTATTTTCATTATGAATAGACTGGGCAAACATCTCTTTACCTGTTCCACTTTCACCCTGAATCAAAATATTGCCGTCCAATACAGCGAACTTTTTCGCTAAGTTAATTGATTGCATCAGCTGAGGAGATTGGCCTTTAATTTTTTCAAAATTAAATTTAGTTATAAGACCACTGGTTGCAGTAACCTTCTTTATTAGGGTTTGTGGCTTCCTAAGAATGAGAACGCAACCACTATTTCTTCCGTAATAATCCGCTACTGTCCTTGCAGAGCGTAGGTACAGCTTTTGATTACGCTTTTCTAAATATATTTCAGTATCAGAGATCGGTTTCCCAGTCTCCAACACAGTTTTAATAAACGCTTGCTTTCCTAATATGTCCTCTATTTGTGTGCCTATAAGGTTTGACATCGGATAGCCCAGTATTTCAACGGCATGGTTATTCGCTTTCGTTATTTGTCCATTCGTATTGATAATAATCATCGCTTCATCAGCGGCTTCCAAGACAACACTGAATAATTCTCGATTAGAAATAAGGTGCAATTCTCGTTGAATCGCTTCAGCCACAGAAGCTACCAACGCTAATGAATGTGCATTCTGAAGATATAAAGAGGAGCTAATCAGGATAATAGTTCCTATTACATTATTATTTATATCAATAATTGGAGCGGATGAGCTGGAAAGGTTGTAAGAGTTATAAGTCTCGCAGTAGTGTTCGGGAGCAGAGAGCTGCACAGGTATTCTGTATAATAAACTTAATGAATGGGAGCAGGTCCCTATGGTTTCTTCAGACCAAATAACCCCCGGGATAAAATTGAAATCATCAATCACTTTTTTGAAAATATTATTGTTGATATTTATTTGGAGCATAACTCCTTTTTCGTCTGATAAAGCAATCATGCAGGGACTTGATATTAAGGATGTTAATTGTCGAAGATGGGGATTGGCAGCCTTCATTAAAAGGGCATTTTTATTTTGTAGATCTTCAAAAGCAGTTTTCTCAATAGTTGGCCCATAATTAAAGTTAAGAAGATTAAGACCAAAATGTTTCGATCTCATCCACGATTCTAATATTTCTGGACGAATAAGATCCAACTGGGAAGGTGTTAGACTATTATTAATAATTTGGATTTTTTCAGTGGTGATTTGTTTCGCGAGAATAATTTCATCATTAAGGGGTTCCGTCGATTCATTATTTTCTCTTTTTAAAATTAGCGGGCTTAATGGTTGCTTAAGAAGTTTCATATTTTAAACACCATCCTTATATGAATAATATTACAAAATAATATAGTAATATAAGGGCTTAAAGCTAGTGTTAGGGAATATAATTTTGTGTAAATCTAAGTTATGCTTTTTATAAGATAGCTTAATTATACTCTGGCAAAATTATACTGTCATTGTATGTTCACCAAATCCTTATTTAGAGAAGGTGAACTTCCTAAGGCTAATTCTTGTTGATGAGTTCAGAATTTAGGTCAATTCCTGAAGAATAGATTGAAGCATGCTAGGTAAATAGGGACGATCCTCAAATTAGATATCCTTTTCCAAATTAAAACTGTGGGGATAAGTAAGATCAATTTTAAGTTCTCGCAAGTATTTGCCATCTTTGCGCGTTTCCATGATATTAGTCGAGATGCCAATTTCCAGATCTAAATCTTTAAGCAGCTTAATTTGGTTCACGGGAAACTCGAGAAATTGATAGTCAGTATTAAATTGAAACTGGACCATATTTTTTTTCTTAAAAACTTTGCTTATTTTCTCGATATCTTCGCCAAAAACTTTAGCCGACTTAAAGAAGTAATCGTTAGGGGAAAAATACATGAGGGGAGAGACTTTCTGACCATAGTTCTGCTGATAAATTTGACCGGTTTGTTTATTCTCAACGGAGCAGTAATGAACACCGAGTTTGAGTTTCTCGTCAAGGGCAAATTCGACGAGATTCAGACATTCGAGCTCACTCCGGGAGATGGGAAGCCCACCTGCATACCAGTAGTTGTAGAGGACTTTGAAGGGGGGATTTTTAACCTTAAAACCGCGTTTAATAAATTCCTCAGCGCTATGAAAAGGGAAGCAGAATTCCAATAAGTTAATCCCGGAAATCTCAAGGCGATTCAGTTCAAGGAGGAGTTCTTTCATTTCAGGCAAAGTTCCTGGAATTACAGGCATTTCGACCATGACATCAGGGATATACTGTTTAGCTAAAGCAATCCGTTCATAAACTTGATGGCGAAATTTTAAAGAATCTTCCATTTTAATGCTGAAACGAAGCTCGCGAAGTCCTGTCGTTTTAAGCTCTTGCAGGATTTCTTTATCGAGAAAGTCCCCTGAGGTATATAAACGGGTATGGGTGCGCCTTGGGAAGTTTGGGCGCTGCTGCCTTAATTGCTTATGCAGCTAAAGGAGCGGAACTTATTTCGGCGGTTTCAGCTCAACTTAAGAAGATAAGCTGGGTTGCGATTGCAGCAGTTGTTCTTCCTTTAATTTACTTGCCCGTATTTATTAGCAGCCTCGGAAGCGGTAATGCAGCAGCTCAGGCCTCGGCTCATTTGCTTACGGGAAGTTATGTTGCGGTTCTGGTGTTCAGAGGACTGATCTCCTTAGCAGGAGTTGGGCTCCTAATCTATACGCTTAAGCGAGCCGGAAAAAAAGCGATTCCTTTGAATCTGGTCTATCTGGCACTCGCTCTGGTTTTTGTCGGTGAATTCATCGGACGGTATGTTTTTTATGGATCTGCCGTGTCGATTATGATCGGATTAAATTAGGATAAATTAAACTAGGAATAAACGAAACCCCCGGATAAGGAAGCCTTAAAAAGTCTCCTTATCCGGGGGTTTTTATATGCTGTATCATCACAACGCGCTTGTGCTCTTTTTGATGAATCATCAAAGGTATCCCCGGTCAGAACGATTTCGATGGTATCCCCACCAAAGCGTTTGACGGCAGAAATCTTTTGCCGCGGTGTTGTTGAAGGCATATAGATTTTGCCGGGTACACGAGAAATCACAATTAAATTCACAGCATTAACAAATTTGTTAGGCGTGTAATTCTTGGTGTGAATAACCATTTAAACAGTAAAGATGTTTAAAACCAAAGGCATCTAATTTGAACTTATGTTATAATATGGAATAAATCTCAAGTTAGTACGCAGCTGTAGCATAATGTATGATTATACCATGGAGACCTTATGAGATTTTTTCTTACAAAAGTTATATTTAAGAAGGTAAGTGATTAATAATTAGGAAGTGATAATGTGTTAAATTTCACCAGCTATATCAATCAAGATAAAAAAAGACTAATCATTTTTGTAGTTGCATTAATCATAACCATAGGAATTTTCAGAGCATTTACCTTTAGAAATATTGATTACAAGTATAGTGGAGTAAGGTACCAAGTGGGAAATTCAGGATATGAAGAACCCGTTAATATTGAGATTAAAGGTAAATATACAATAGGATTCTTTAGTTCATTTGATAAATTTGATGGAAAAATAATTATTGAGGATAAAGTTTTTGACTACTCCGATTTTATACAGGAGGTTGATAACTATAAGAAGATTCCACTAACCCTAAAATCAGGAGACAAAAGTATCTATGGTGATTTATTCTATAATAACGTATTTAAACAGGTGACCATATCTATTCGAGACCAAGAAGGAAGTAGTCAATATAGTTGGAGTAATAAAGATGGCATTTTAATTTCAGCGCCTTGTAAAAACAGAGAACAAGCCGTTGAAATATCAAATATTTTAATACCTAAAAAGTACAGGAACAGCAACAATCTTGAATAGCAATGTAGTAGATTAGTACGCATTATTCGTATGTTGTGACGCATTCCTAGGATAATGATTATTATTGGTGAGGTGAAACTTTATGGACAGAATTGAAATTTTAAGAAAATATATTGATGAAATACTTTTGAATATTACAGATGTTGAAGAACGAAGGTGTGCTTATTTACATTTATATGGTGTTGCTCAATTCTGTACATTGATTGCATTAAAGCGTAGAGAAAACGCTGAACTTGCAACAATGGCAGGTATGCTTCATGACATATATTCATATGTCAAAATGGACCCCAAAGACCATGCAAGTAAAGGTGCTATCTTGGCAAGAGAAATACTTACATCATTACAGATAACAAATGTTGATGAAACTAAAATGATTTGCGATGCTATCTATACCCATAGTGAAAAAGAAGTCGTCCATTCTGATTTTAATGAAGTTTTAATAGATGCGGATGTTTTTCAGCACTGTTTGTATAATCCTACTTTCGAAATTAAGGCACATGAAAAAAACAGGTACGAAAAACTTAAACTTGAATTTGGCATTGCGTAAGATTCAAATATAAATCACATTATTCTTGTGTTTTGACGTAATGGTAGGAAATAGCGAAGTAAAGATTATTTATATTTGACTAGAAGGAGCATTTACATGGAATATATAAATATCAACGGGAAAGAGATTTGTAAAGAGAAGGATTACCAATTAAATTTCAAAAAAGAAACTCAACATTTTATAATTTATTACACAGAAACAGATACAACATGTATCGATAAAGTGGCAGATGTTCTTGAAAATAATTATAAAAGAATTACCACTAATTTTAATCAACAACTTCAAGAGAAATTGACTATTGAGATTCATTCAGACCTTAATCAACTTCATATTGCTTTAGGATTTCCAAATGCACCTGATTGGATAAGAGGGGGGATTGGGGTAGGTAAAATTGCAATAGCGTCTCCTTTAAATCCACCACCAGGTTCAGAATTTGATAACGTATTAAATACAGCCGTACATGAGTTTGTGCATATTATAGTAAATGAAATAAATGAGGATACACCCAGATGGCTGAATGAAGGAATTGCATGTTACGAAGCAAAAGACAATAATGAAAACTGGATAAGAAAAACCGTTAAGAATGGATTAGTAAGTGATATGCTGCCTACATTCAAAGATTTAGATACTGGCGAGGAATTTGAAACGTTTTTCAAACGTAATGGGTATCAATACTCATACACCATAGTAGAATCAATAATTGAAGAGTTTGGCTATGATAAGTTATATAAATTAATTAAATCACCTAATAACTTTGTAGATGTTTTTGGAATAACAGAGAACGAAATGCAAAGTAAATGGATTGAGTATATTAAAAAGAATTATCTGCTAAAATAAATTCTTGGATTTCTATTAAATTTAATTGCGTAATTTTCTTGAAATGTGAAGTAAGCCTATCTGAATTTAAACCAGTGACATTTAGAACACCCTTAGACTAATGGAAACTAAATCGGGCATAATGCCAACGAGGAAGACCGGTAAAAATTACAGTCTTCCTCGTTGAGTTTTAGTAGAGCTTATACCCGTGATTACTTGTGAGAAAGTTGATGTGAATTTAAACGCGATTCGTAGTTTTGAACTTCTTATCGGAACCCGTTATTTGTATTTAATCTTAAATTTTTCTTTTTCTTGAAAGATTCCATAATGCAAGGGCAAAGAATGCAAAAGCGGTAGCAATAAGAACTAAAGTAAACATTGCAGCTGTAGGTGTATATTCGCCATAGGTATAGGTGACCCCCATCATTCTCTTGAAATCTGAAACGTAACTTTCTGGAACCCCTGCAAAGCTAATGGCAACAGGTTCTTCAAGCATAATTTGCCGCATTAGAGCTCCAGCATAAGATATCGGAAACAGTTTAACTATCCATTGCACGGCATCAGGTAATGTTCCGATTGGTAAATAAATTCCGGTTAAAAAGCCTATAAGCGTTCCTAAAATAGTACTTGCTGTTGTAAAGGCACTTATGCTTGAAAAAAAGCTGACAAGAAAAAATATCATAGAGCTGGATGCCATTACAGAAATTATCATTATATAAAATAACTTTAACATAGAAACGAAGGATAAAAATGTTCCTCCGCTGACAGTGATATATATTTCCCCTATTGCAAAAGTAATCAAACTCATGATGACACCTATGACAAAGGCATTCAGAATATACCCGCCGACAATTTTACTTCGTTTAATAGGTGATGCATAAAAGTCCCTGCTGTTATTTTGTACCCTGTCCTCAACCATTATCCCAAAGGCACCCATTGTCGTTGTGATGGACGCCACAGGAACAATACCTGCGATAATCCAGCTATTCATAAGGTTTTTGGCTCCCGATAAACCCTTTGGAAGATAATCGATCCAGGCATTACCCAAGAACAAAACATATAAGCTTAGGATAATAAACACCCCTAAAAGGGAGAAGAATACGGCGCCTTTCTGACGAAAAAATATCTTTAAGTTACGCTCTGCAAGATTAAACATTATTCTTTACCTCCTGTAATACTAAGAAAAACATCATCCATGGAGCCATGAATCACCTCAAAGCTGTCTATATGCGTCTTTGCTTTTTCTAATAACGGGATCGCGGCAACAGTATCAGGTATATCAGCGGTAATTAAACCGTTTTTAAGAGAATAAGGCATTTGCTCATCGTCTAAAATTTTGATTATGGCGTCTTTGTCTTTCGCCTTAATATTAATTCTGTCGGAGCTGTATTGCTCCTGTAAATTGTAAGGTGTACCTTTAGCGACGATTTGCCCGCGGTCAATAATAATGATGTAATCGGCCGTTGCCGCTTCCTCCATATAGTGCGTGGTGAGGAACACGGTCATGCCTGTTTCCTTTTGAAGTTTAAAAATGGTTTGCCAAACACCTTCTTTAGTTTTTGGATCCAGTCCGGTTGTCGGCTCATCTAAAAACAGTATTTTGGGAGTGTTGATCAGTGCTCGGGCAATATCAGCCCGCCGCCGCTGCCCTCCCGATAGCTTTCCATAGGGCCGGTCGATGAATTCCATAACGTCTGCTATGAGTGCAGCAGTTCTTACAGCCTCTTTGATTTTTTGTTTGCTCATTCCATACAAACGTGCTCGTGTGGTTAGATTTTCCCTGACGGTTAAAAGTGAATCCAGCACACTGCTCTGAAAGACAACCCCGATTTTATTTCGAATAGCATCATCCTCTCTGCCAAGGACATGACCATCAATGATTATTTGTCCGCTGCTTGGTTCAAGCAGAGTACATAGTATATCAATTGTTGTTGATTTTCCTGCCCCGTTCGGGCCTAAGAACGCAAATAGCTTTCCGCCTTCCACATAAAAATCTATTCCTTTGACCGCTTTGATTTCACCGTAGGTCTTTTTGAGGTTGTTAACTGTTATAATATTGGACATTCCAGATGCTCCTTTCTTGTTCTGGTATTATCATATCAATCTGTTTTTTATTTCCAATAGGTGCAGAAGCGAGGTGACTTAACCCAAAAGTAAAATGACAAAAAGGCAAAGTAAAAAGCCGGCGAATTTTCGTCGGCTTTAAGATCAAATGCTTCATTTAATTTCTTTGTTTTATATTTTTGTTTATTACCTTAGCATAGTCAACGATAGTAAAGTACGCTATTGCATAAGTAATTACAAATGTAGGGATTAAAGCAGGGCTAATATAGGCGATGGCTTTCCAACCAAAGGGGATCATTCCAAACAAACAACCTTCCCAAAAGACCACGATATAGCAGATAAGTACCCGAATTAATGCGTCCACGGCAATTGAACTGACATCTAATTTTTCCTCTATTTTGTCACTGAAAAACATTAACACAGCAATCGACACGGCCATGGTAAATAGTTGCAAAACTATGCTTTTAGACAGATCCGGAACCATAGTGAAGTTTGAGAGCAGTGCAAAGATTAACACAATGGCGGTGAAGCTGGAGCAAGTAATAATAATAATCTTTTTCACCATTCTACCTCCTATTGCTGAAATTTATCGCGGAACCCTTTTATATAGTGTTTAGAGATAATCACCTTTTCATTATTCTTCAATGTTGCTTCCAATCTTCCGCTGAATTGCGCACGCATAGAAGTTACAATAGCTGTGTTTAAAATGCAGTTTTTGCTTATTCTGATAAAAGGGGTATCCGCAAGCTGTGCTTCAAGTTCATATAGTTTTTTATCACAGCGATATACATTTTTTTTAAGATATAAAAATGTTTTGTTGTCAGCTGTATCAAAATAATAAATATCTTCCAGTGCAATTGGAAGCAATACGCCGTCTTTTTCGGCAGTAACAGAAAATGAGAACAGTCTGATTTGCTCAATAAGACGCTTTAAACGTTCATCTATGAGACCGCAGGTTATTTTAATTTCGGTTTCTTTACAGTCCAGAGACTGCTCCACAAGAAGCTTCATCCTATTCTCCTTTTTCTGAAAGACTTATGGAAATTCTATCATAGTCGATGAAGTTTTTTAATAATGGAATAGTGAAATGACCTAAATCGAAAGTAAGATGATATAAG
Source organism: Desulfitobacterium nosdiversum (assembly GCF_049860565.1). Taxonomy (GTDB): domain Bacteria; phylum Bacillota; class Desulfitobacteriia; order Desulfitobacteriales; family Desulfitobacteriaceae; genus Desulfitobacterium_A; species Desulfitobacterium_A nosdiversum. The sequence continues at coordinate 4,151,867 of NZ_CP172056.1, read as the reverse complement.
CAGCTAAATCGAGTATTATATTTAAAGCAAATAAATTAAGAGGTGTATCGAAACCGAAGTTTCCTTACACCTCTTGGCGGCTTATAAAAGGAATATGATTTTATAGGCTTGCCTGTTGAACAAATTTTACCCCCATATCGAAGGCAGCTTGACAGTCTTTAGGAAATTGGTCTTTTCTAACTTTTGCCTTTTTCTTTTCATCAAATACTGTAACAACATATTTTGAATAATCGTTAAACTGATATGTGTCGTTGACCATTAATAATTCAAAGGATCCAAAAATTCTCGTCATATATTCTTCAACGAATTTAAGACCTTGTTTATATCCTAAATCTGTCATTTGTTCATTCGTTACATTCATGGAGTAAATGGCCCCAGTTGGGATTTTTCTTCCAAAAATACTTGGATAACCAGGAGCATACATTGAATATGGAAACATTAACCTTTCTAAAAAAGACTTCATAGCTCCTGTAATTGTTTTAAAATATATTGGAGAACCAAGTATAATAGCATCAGCATTTGAAGCCTTTTCAAGGATAGGCGTTAAATCATCCTGTAAAGCACACTTACCATAACTTTTACCGTTTTTTGTTTTACAAGCAAAACAGCTTATACAACCTTTATAGTTTAGGTCATACAAATGGATAAGTTCTGTTTCAGCACCTTTTGAAGCAGCTCCTTCAAGTGCTTTATTCAGAAGAGTGGCAGTATTATTGTTTTTTCTAGGGCTACCGTTAATCGCTATTACCTTCATTACTTATACTTCCATCGCTAAAAAATAAATTGACTTTATGCAATGAATTATATATGTTTATAAGAAAATAGGTGAGTATGAACATGTTTGTTATATACTAACCAAAAGGTGAGCAAAGGAGCATTATGTTGGAAGATTTTGAGTATAAGTACGGAAGTTGTCCATTGTACTATACAATATCTACTCTTGAAGGAAAGTGGAAATGGATAATATTATGGAGATTATATGAAGCTGAAGTAATTAGATATAACAAGTTAAAAGAAACATTAAAACCTATTGCGCACAAAACATTAAGCAAAGAGTTAAAAGAATTAGAAAGCAGCAACTTAATTCACAGGGAACAGTATAATGAAATTCCTCCTAAGGTTGAATATTCGTTGACAGAGGAAGGGAAAACATTAGTACCGATACTTAAACTTATGTCTCAATGGGGGGAGAAACATATTGCTAAATAGGCGGAAAAAGCATAAGAATAAAACTCCGGTTAATTTTTGTGAATTAACGGGAGTTTTATTCTTATGATATTTTTGCTTTAGAGTTGCTTATGAGTTTTCCTTCCTATTTTAGACGACGTGTAAATGCATTAAGAATGCGAAGGTAATGATTGGCTTCACGCGTAACATGATCTGCTAGAAGGGGCAAAGCAATCATTTTAATCTTGCATTGGATCAGCCCTTCAGTACCAGCGGTTTTAAAGTTTCTTAAGCCGACAGTGGCTTCATAGGCTTCGCGACTGAGTTTAGGCAATATGGTGGTCTGTTCGGTCATGGTCTGAGCCTGTTTCGTCAGTTTATCAAATTCTTTCCCATACCGATGAGCGGTTTCAAAAAGCTCTTCCTCGGTAGGATCAAGCAGGCCGCGTATGAAATAGGCATGCTCGGCCATAATCCGATTCCAGAAAGCCTCTTGATCAATGATATCGCGTTTAAGATCGACAATCTGGCGGTTTTGAAGTGTTGTAAGCATTTTTAGGTAAAAACGGGCTTCGCGCAGGATGTGATCGATCAGCAGAGGATAATTAAAAGTAAATGTTCGGCAGCTTAACACATTTTGAAGGAGTGTTGATTTATAATCGGCTAGTGCAGTTGTAGCTTCGATCGCCCGTTGGTTTAATTCGAATACTTGCTGAAGCATGACAGGGTTTGGAAGAGAAGGTGAACTTCCTAAGGATAATTCTTGTTGCGTGAGTTCAGAATTCAGGTCAATTCCTGAATAATAGCCTGAAGCACGCTCTGAGTCTAAGGTCAGTTTTGTCACGAGTTCACCGGAGGCAAGAACTTCTGGACTGATTAAGCCATCGGCAAGGCAGATAGCTTCCGAGAGCAAGGCTGAAAACTGACACCTCAATGCATCTGCTTGCTGGGCAAGGGCTTGATCGTTAATCCCAAAAGCGGTCTCCATAAAAAAAGAATGTTCTTTAGCAATCCGCATGAAAAACAAGTTGAGTTCCAGAGACAGGCGAATATATTCCTCGTTGGAAAGCATGGAAAAACCTCCTTTTTTCTCAGGTTTAGCATAATACTATATGCAGAAATAAAAAGAAGGTTAAAGATTAACTTTAAATTGAATTTTAGGATAAGAAGGAAATAATTAGGAATGTGTCGAATGTTCACTAACGTAAAAATGAAAACTGATTCGCTTAGATTTAGGCAGAATCATCTATGGGAGGAAAAAATGCTTCGTAAGAAAGTCATAATGGTAACGACGATTTTAGCTATGAGCATTTCCTTAGTGGGCTGCTCAAATGCACCAAGTACGGCAAGTAAAAGCCAATCTCCTGTACCTCCTCAAACATCTTCGTCATCGACCGCTCTTCCACCGGATCATCCGACGGAATCCGCTCAGCCCGGTGATGCGGCAAGCCAGGCAGAGATCGAGAAAAAGATCAATGATTATATCAGTAAAAATTACCCTGGGGATTGGAAAGTCGATGGAACAACGTTAAGTAAAGGAAGCTATACCGAAAACGGAAATTATAAGATAGTAGACGGCCTTAATGAAGTTTTCCCAGACACGATGGGAGTTTCTATCTTTGTCGGTGAGGAAAGAATCTCAAGCAGTGTCAAACAAGGGACAGAGCGCGTACTCAAAGGATATCCAACTCCCTCTACCGTGGGTGATGTGCTGAAAAGCGGTAAAACGTCCAGCACCCAAAGCAGTGGTTATATTAAGGTTTATCTTCCTCTTAAAGCCGGGGATAAAACAGTTGCTGTTCTAACCGTTTCAGTTCCTCAAAAGTAGATGAGAAAAGCAGTTTAAAGCTCTGGCAGCGGAATGGATTATTCATGCTGCCAGGGCTTTTTTGCGTAAATTAAAATGGAATTGAGGTATGATATAATAAGGCGATAATTGTTTAAAACGGAGGATACCATGAAGTTTCCAAAGCCGCGGCTTACGCTGGAGAAAACAATTCTCTTACTGATTTTTTTAGTGGTTGCTTTATCATTGATGGTGACTGATATACTCATCAGCCGTGAAGTAGCAAATACTACGGAAGCCGGTATTGAAGACCGTGCCGTAAATATTTCACGGATCGTTGCCCACTCACCTGTAGTGATTGAAGGACTGAGCGGAAAAAGAGATGAAAAAGAAATTCAGACTTATGCCAATGAAATTACGAACTTAACACACGTTCGTTATATTGTCGTTTTTGATATGAACGGAATTCGTAAATCTCACCCGGATAGCAGCGAATTGGGGAAACACTTTGTTGGGGGAGATGAAGGACCGGTACTTCAAGGCTACGAACATATTTCAACGGCTCAAGGGACTTTGGGTATGTCTTTAAGAGCTTTTACACCTGTTTTTGATTCAAACGGAAAGCAGGTCGGCGCAGTTGCCGTCGGGATACTTCTCGATACAGTACAGGAAACGGTGGACCAAAGCCGGTCAAGGACGTATCTTGGAATGGGCTTTGGACTCCTGATAGGAATTATCGGCGCTATGCTGCTTGCTAAAAAAATTAAAAACATCATGTTTGGGTTAGAACCGGCAGAAATTGCAAGATTGCTTCAAGAGCGCAATGCGATGCTTGAGTCAACCCGTGAAGGTATCCTTGCAGCTGATTCTGAAGGAAAAGTGACTCTTGCCAATGCTGAAGCACTTCGTTTGTTTAAGCAAGTTGGGGTTACGGATATAATCGGGATAAATATTGAAGAATATGTTCCTGAAATGAGAGCTGTATTGACGACAGGCAAGCCTGAGTTGGATTTTGAATATAATCTTCGGGGAGTTACTTTGCTGTCAAACACAGTACCGATCAAAGTAAACGACAAAATTGTCGGAATCATTTCTACGTTCCGGGATAAGACTGAAATTAAGCTGCTGGCGGAGGAATTAACCGGCATCAAAGTCTATACTGAAGCTTTGCGGGCTCAAACCCATGAATTTATGAATAAACTTCATGTTATTTTAGGATTAGCTCATATAAAAAATTATGAAAAACTCGCGACCTATATCAGCCAGATCGCCAATCGCTATCAAGTGGAAGTTGGATCTATTGCCCGCAATATTAAGGATCCCGTCCTTACCGGATTTATTATGGGAAAACTCAGTTATGCCCGGGAAATGGGCTGCGAATTGGAGCTGGCTGAAGAATGCAATTTGCCTCAGCCGGCAGATCCGGAAATTGTTCATGATTTAGTGGCAATCATCGGAAACCTCGTTGACAATGCCTTAGAAGCGGCATTGAATGCGGAAAATAAGCGTGTTAAATTAAACTTGGATTATGATGAAGGTGAGCTATTAATAGAAGTTTCGGATCATGGAACGGGTATTCCCGAAGAAATTAAAGAACAAATGTTTATTAAAGGATACTCGACAAAGGCTAATAACCGAGGCTTTGGACTTTTCTTAGTCAAAAAAAGCTTGGAACAAAGAAACGGACAGATGGAAATATATTCTCAGGAGGGCCAAGGAACGATGTTCAGGCTTTATATACCCTATGAAACCCTGGAGGAGAAGTAATGATTAAAGTATTAATTGTTGAAGATGATCCCATGGTCGCCGAATTCAATAAGCATTACCTGGAACAGGTGGGAGGATTTACGCTCCAAGGAATTGCAGGTTCAGTCGATGAAGGGCTGAAGCTGTTAGAAAAGAAAGAAGTTGACTTAATTCTGTTGGATATCTTCATGCCGGGACTCAATGGCTTAGAGCTTCTTTCGCAGATTCGTAAAATGGGAAAAGGGGTAGATGTCATCATTGTTTCAGCTGCGGCGGATCGGAGCAGCATTAAGAAAGCCTTGCAATATGGAGCAGTGGATTACTTAATTAAACCTTTCGAGTTTGACCGTTTTCGAGAAGCCTTAACAACATATCGTGAACGGGCAGCATTAATGCAAGATCAAGAAAAGCTGAGTCAAGTTGACTTAGACAAACAAATTTTTCATAAAGAAGCTTTGGGAAGAACGGGGGAGCTGCCTAAGGGACTTACGCGAGAGACGCTTAAACTCGTTTGGGAAAATATTCGGGAAATGGGCAATCAAACGTTTTCAACTGATGAGATTGCTCAACGTGTTGGGATTTCACGGGTTTCTATGCGTAAGTATCTCAGCTTTCTAAGCCAGATCGAAGTGTTGAAAACGGAGGTTCTTTATGGGGCTGTCGGCCGGCCGGTTTATAAACACCGTTTTATTCCCTCAAAGGCTAAAGCCATCAATGGATATTTATAGGTAAAAAATGGGAAACACTTACTTTAATTACAAAAATATTTACAAAATTAAATAATATATAAAAAATTTCAGAAAAATTTTAATATAAGCACAGATAAATTTTTAGGAGGTGCTTATATTATGGCTACGGTAGATACCGTAAACAATACCCCGCAAACGTCAGGTTTTTGGTCGGCCTTTGGCAACATCAAAATTGGTGCCATACCCCTCCCGCTCTACGCGATCTTAGCTGCAGTCATCTTTACCGCTTCTTTTTATGGTAAGCTTCCTGCAGATATGATCGGCGGCTTTGCCATCATTATGATCATGGGAATGTTTCTTGGGGATATGGGAATGAGAATCCCGATTATCAAGAACATTGGCGGTCCGGCAATTCTTGCTATTTTTGTTCCCTCCATTCTGGTCTTCCTTAACTGGCTTAATCCGGATCAGTTAAAAGCTATAACCGCAATTATGAAAACGGATAACTTCCTCTATCTTTATATTTCGTCCTTGGTCGTCGGCAGTATTTTGGGTATGAATCGGAAGGTGTTAATCCAAGGGTTCTTAAAAATGTTCGTCCCCTTGATTGTGGGAACGATTGCTTCTATTGTCGTTGGGTCTTTAGTTGGAACACTCTTTGGGTTCAGTCTTAAACATACTTTCTTTTATATCGTTGTACCGATTATCGGCGGTGGGATTGGAGAAGGAGTGCTTCCGCTTTCCATCGCTTACTCGGAAATCCTCCATGCTCCCCAGGCATCGATGATTGCACCGTTAACAACTGCTGCTGTTCTTGGAAATGTTGTAGCAATTATTACTGCCGGTTTCTTAAAACGGTTAGGAGAAAAGAAGCAACATCTCACAGGAAACGGGCTTTTAGTTAAAGGCGGTAATGATGAAGAGTTACTCAAAGAAAATACAACCATTGATAAGCCCATCGAGTTTCCCCTAATGGGAGCCGGACTTTTGTTAGCAGTTAGCTTTTATATCTTTGGGAACTTAGCCAACATGGCCATCGCAATTCCCGGAGCTATTATTATGATCTTTGCGGCAGCTATTGTTAAAGCACTGAAGATTATGCCTGCAAGAATGGAGCAAGGTGCTTTTCACTGGTATAAATTTGTTTCAAACAATTTAACCTTCCCGCTCATGGTCGGAATTGGGGTCTTATATACGCCTTTAAGTGATGTTGTCAAGCTGATCAGCCCGGCGTATATCGTCATCGTCATTAGTACAGTTCTTGCTATGATTACCTCCGGATTCTTCGTCGGTAAATTCTTAAAAATGTATCCAATTGAATCGGCATTGGTCACCGCTTGTCATAGCGGTTTAGGCGGAACAGGAGACGTTGCTATTCTTTCTTCGGCTGACAGAATTGAGCTTATGCCATTTGCTCAAATTTCGACCCGGATTGGCGGAGCTTCCATGATTGTTATCGCCACGATCTTAATGCGGATGTTTGGTAACTAAATAATTTACTTTAATTTTTTAATAAAATTAATTAAAATTGATTAAATTAGATTAAATGAGCCTATATAAAAGAGGGGGGATCCTATTATGTCGCAACGTGAAGATGCACTTAAACTGCATGAAGATAATCAGGGGAAAATTGCTGTCGTCAGCAAAGTTCCCGTCCGTAACGGCGAAGACTTAAGTTTGGCTTATTCCCCGGGAGTAGCTGAACCCTGCAAAGAAATTGCGAAAAATTCAAGCTTGGTAAATCGCTATACCAACCGCCCTAATCTTGTGGCTGTGGTTTCAACAGGTTCGGCAGTCCTTGGCTTAGGCAATATTGGAGCTCGGGCAGCTATGCCGGTTATGGAAGGAAAGGGAATTCTCTTTAAGACCTTTGGGGCTGTGGATGCTTTCCCGATTTGTGTCGACACACAAGACAGCGATAAGGTCGTTGAGCTCGTAAAATTGCTTGAGCCCACCTTTGGCGGAATTAACTTGGAAGATATTAAAGCGCCGGAGTGCTTCTATATTGAAGAGAAATTAAAAGAAATCTACGATGGCCCGGTGTTTCATGACGATCAGCATGGAACTGCGGTTATCACGATGGCCGGACTCATCAATGCCTTAAAAGTCGTGAATAAAAAGCTGAACGAAGTCAAGATTGTCGTCAACGGGGCTGGCGCTGCAGGAATGGCGATTGTGAAGATCCTGATGAGTGCAGGTCTTCAGAATGTCATCATGTGTGACACCAAAGGAATGATTTATGAAGGACGTCCCACGGGAATGAATAAGTATAAAGAGGAGATTGCTAAGAGGACGAACCGCGGGCTTCTTAAGGGACCCCTTGCCGATGCGTTAAAAGGAGCAGATGTCTTTGTCGGCGTGTCGGTTGCAGGTGCTGTAACCTCTGAAATGGTTCAATCCATGGCTAAAGATCCGATTGTATTTGCTCAGGCCAATCCTGTTCCGGAGATCCTGCCTGAAGATGCTAAAGCTGCCGGAGCGATTGTTGTAGGTACAGGACGTTCGGACTATCCTAACCAGGTCAATAATGTTTTAGCTTTTCCAGGAATTTTCCGTGGAGCAATTGACTGCGGAGCAACGGCTATTACAGAAGAAATGAAAGTAGCAGCAGCCTATGCGATTGCCAATATTGTTACTCTGGACGAATTAAATCCTGACTATGTTCTTCCAAAAGCCTTTGATTTAAGAGTCGGTCCAGCTGTGGCAGCTGCTGTGGCTCAAGCTGCAATGGATTCAGGAGTAGCGACACAAAAGGTAGATCCGCAAGAGGTTGCGGAAAATCTACGTAAGTTTTATGAGGCAAATCAATAAATGCTTAACTTTTAACCAGGAACATTTTGACAGAATTTGACCGGGGTTATTTGAACTGGGGTGCAGTTCAAGCAACCCCGGTTCTTTATTTTAGCTTCTCATTTTCACAAAGAAGGTGTAAACTATATTATCTTAAAAAAATGTTAGTGAAAAGCAATGGAGTAAATCAAATGCACGATTTTTTAACGAAAAGCAACCAATGGTTAAATAAAAAAATGTTTGTCATGGTCATGTCAGGGATTGTAGCGGGGTTCTTCATTCCGCTGAACAATTCTTCGTTTCTGGGGGCCTTAGCCACGGGCTTATTTGCTTATATGACCTTTATAAGCGCCCTGCGGACAACATTACAGGATGTAGTTCGTATTTTAACAAAGCCGCTTATTCCTTTATGGAGTTTGTTTTTGATTCATGGGGTTGCACCTTTAGCGGCGTGGGGAGCGGGCCTTTGGCTTTATCCTGACAATTTCGACATGAGGGTAGGTCTCATTATTGGATCAACCATTCCTATTGCAGTGACGTCAATTATTTGGACTACAATTGCGAATGGAGATATTGCGCTTGCTCTGGTGACGGTCACCTTGGATACGTTACTGATTCCGATCTTAATCCCGGCTGTTTTCAAAGTCATGATTGGAACGAGTGTTGCAATCAATTATGGGAGTATGGTTTTAAGGCTTCTCCTTATGGTCACGATTCCAAGCGTTCTTGGTATTGCAATCAATGAAATGACTAAAGGGCGACTTGAAGAATTTTCGAGTTCGGTAGGGGGAGTAACCTCTAAGATTGCCAACTTTTTTGTCATCTATATCAATTCAGCGATTGTTCTTCGGCAAATCCAATGGAATCAGTCAGCGCTGGAAATGATGTTTATCGTTTTAAGCTTGATTTTTGTCAATTATTTGATTGGATTTTTAGGGAGCTATGTCGTAAAGATAAGGAGTAAAGAAACGATAACGGCAATGATCTTTAACGTGGGCATGCGCAATACCAGTTTCGGCTCAGTTATTGCCATTACGTATTTTCCTGCTGCAGTCGCCTTGCCGATAATATTAACCCTTCTTTTTCAACAACCTCTTGCGGCGATCGTATCTAAGCTTCTAACGAGAATAAACAGACCCTGCTGCGAGAACAGCTTGAATTGTTAAACTAAAGAGTAACTTTTTGGGCCAAGCCTTCATAATCTATATCAAGAAAACAGGATAACCCTTCTCAATCTCATCTTCTAAGGCCATCCAAGAGGCCTAACAAAAAAAGAGAGGGGGTTATATTATGTCACTATTCGGAACACCTTTTTCACCTGTACCCTTCATTGTCGGGCTTTTTGACAACTTTCCCATTGGCACACGGCTTGCCGTTGGACAAGATTCGGGGTTCTGGGTGGGAAACTTTGGCGGGATTCAAGACGGAGTCGCCCTTTTGACCAATGCCCTGTTATTCTCTAATATTGGAACCCCAATTGATGGAGTTCGCCCTGTTGTGCGTATCCCGTTACGCGGTATAACATTCGTTAGCCAATAATAGTTTGAGGGCGGCCTTTTGGCCGTCCTCTTTCTGGTCCATCGTCGCTGGAACAAAAGTGTTCCGCGGAATAGAAAAAAAAGCTAGGCGTATAAGCCTAGCCATTCATTAAGTGTTAAAATGGTCATTTATGGTGTTCAAGCTCCTCAAGCTCATGCAAAATACGGAGTAACAATAAAATTATCACGAATAACTGAAATGCGATAATTGGTAAAATCCATAGCATACTGTTTCCCTCCTTTTGCTTGTCATTCTTAGGGCTAGTACAATATATTCAGTTTGTCCATTAAATGTTCACGGAAAGAATATCTCGCGTAGTGAAGTTTTCAAAGATCTTTTTATAGGACGCAAGAATCTAAAAAGCAAATCAAATATTGCTAGGCGAATAATTAATAATGAACACTTGTAGGAAAATGCGTAACAAATAATAGAAGCTGATTCCCGTTCTTTGTTAGGGGAAATCAGCTTCTACCTCTTTGTATAATATAACAATTTAATGGTTCTATGGCTATTCTTGAGTATTTCTAATAGCTATTTAATTCTTTGGTCAGGAAGTGATAAGGTCATTCCTTGCCTCCGTAGAGAGTCTTTAATTCTTCTTCTTTCATCGTAAAACTGTGTTGATCGGTAGGGAACAGTTTGTTTCTCACTTCGTTTACATATGCCCGTAAGCCGTTAGTCATTTGTTCATTCATATTTGCATAGGGTTTTACGAATTTTGAGACTCGTTCCACTCCGTAAGTGAGAATGTCATGGTATACAAGCACTTGCGCATCGGTATGAACACCGGCTCCAATCCCAATCGTAGGAATCGAAAGTAATGATGTAATTTCTTTGGCAAGCTGTTTTGGAATACATTCAAGTAAAACTGCAAAGGCTCCTGCTTCCTGACATCGTTTTGCATCCTCGACTATTTTCCTGGCAGCTTCGGCATCCTTTCCCTGAACTTTATATCCGCCAAGAACTCCCACCGATTGCGGAGTAAGCCCCAGATGGGATACAACAGGGATACCGGCATTTACAAGTGCTTCGATATGGGATAGCACTCCGTCAGCCCCTTCTAATTTTACAGCATGGGCACCCGTTTCTTGAAGAAGCCTTGCTCCATTTAAGAGAGTGTCCCTGATTGATAGATGATAGCTCATAAATGGCATATCTACTACTATAAAGGTATTGCAAGCCCCACGTTTAACTGCTTTAGCGTGGTGAATCATATCCTCCATCGTCACATAGATGGTTGAATCATAGCCTAGCACAACATTGCCAAGAGAATCACCAACAAGAATCATGTCCGCCTCAGCTTGCTCGACTTGCTTTGCCGAAGGATAATCGTACGCGGTAATCATTACAATCTTTTTTCCTTCGTTCTTCATTTTCAAAAAGTCTTTCGTTGATTTCATAATTATTCCTCCGTTCCGTTCCGTAATGGATACAGGCATTATAAATAAATGGTTTCAATGAAAAGGTACAGTTCGAATGATACTGTCCAAATAAAGTATACCGAACTTAGCAGGAATTTGACTCCCTAACTTACATATAACATATATTCAAATGCTGTTAAACCATAGATTCTTTTAAAATGCTTATTTAAATGTGTTAAATCTACAAAACCACATTCTGCTACCGCCGAATAAACATCTTTATTTTTTTCTATTAACTCTTTAGCAAGTTCTACCTTGCAGTTTAGAAAATATTGATAGGGTGAAATTCCAGTATCGGCTTTAAACATTCTGATAAACTGAAATTTTGAAATATCAAGTTCTCTAATAATGTCATCAAGTCTTAGAACATTTTTCAGGCTGCAATGAATCATATCCTTAGCTTTCCTGGTTAGATCGTTATCTTTCCTGTAACTCATACAAAGATTGGGCTGTGTAAAGCAATCCGTAAGAGATAAAAGCAATTCACTGCACAATGCTTCATCTTTTCCGCTTAATATTGCACAAGAGAGGCTTAGTATTCTTTGTTCAAGGCTGTGATTATACACAATTGGAGAAGAGAAGCGGACCATATCCTTCTTTTCAAGAATATCTAAAAATAGTTTCGGCTCAATATATACCATAACATAATCAATACCTGTCTTATCATGTGCCATACCGTCATGTGGTTGCTCCGGGTTAAAAAGCATGACACCGTTTTGATATGACGACTGCAAACTTCCATCCAGGTTATACTCCTGAATACCCCGTAGTGTTACACCTAATGCATACTCCTTATGGGAATGCTTTTTGTATTTAAAATCAGTAAAGCTTGCTGACAACGCAGTAATACCTGCTGATTTTTTATATATAAATCGATCCATATGAATCACCTCTTAATTAGCTCAACTACCCCAGATGCCATTATCGCTGAATAAACTAAAAATAATGCCATAATTACATTAACAGTCTTTTGATATTTCTGTAAAAATTCTTTGAACATTGCACCAAAGAGAACCCATGTAACAAATGCACAAAATCCAATAATTGTTATTAACGTAGCAAATACAGCAAGTGCAGGTGGAGTAGTATAGTATGGCATAACAAAGCTTGGAATTACTGTCATTGTGAACAGTACGACTTTTGGATTTACAAACTGCATAAGAAAGCCAGAAATAAAAGTAGCAGTTCGTATCTCAGCCGACTCTGAAACATCCATTTTGTATATTTGATAAGCAAGATAGAGCATATAGAAGGTCCCGATTATCTGCATAACAATCAAAATCTTTGGTATTACTGCTATAAGTACAGTATTCAATACAGCGGAAATACCAAGTAATAACCCAAAAGCAATAGTTGCCCCATATGAATATTCTATTGCCTTTTTTGTCCCAAAATTATGCACTGTGGACAATATGACAATATTTGTAGGTCCAGGTGTGAATGTAACAATGCAGCAGTATAATAAAAAAGATGTAATATTCATGAAGTGCACTCCTTGAAAGTATTTTCATAAATATACATCTTAAAATTCAAGGCATATAGTATATTATTGCAGAGTCACAAATTTGTATTATAAACAATGTTTCGCAATATCCTATTATAAGTATAACTTAGGTTTATGTGAACTACCAATTATAGACATTAGATGCCATTTATCTTCTTTCCGCTGCTTCCTTATTCTTAAAATGTGCAGTAAGCTCCCAGGCTCCTTTTTCAGCCAGAGCATCTTTCCATACAATAACTTTGGTTTCAAGAAGAACACATACGGAGCTTAAATGAATTGGAGAAACCGGCTAAGGCATAAGCTGGTTTAAGAATTCCGACTTAAGCAGTTTATGTAACACTGATAAAAGCTAAAGAACCAATCGGCAGCGGTTGAAGAATAAATCCGAGAATAGTTGGGCCTAAATTTTAATCTTTGGAAAAGGAGCTTTCTACAGTGAAGGCTCCTTTTTCTTGTAGATATGAACATAGGTTTGGAAACTTAAAAAGCGAATTAATTCACAAGAATATAGGAGGTGACCTTTGTGGAAATAACGCGTCGTAAGTTTATAGGAGGGGGATTAGCCCTTGGAGGAGGTTTAGTGCTAGGAAGTACCGGACCTATTCTCCGAGGCTTAGGCTATACCGGCAAGGTCCAAGCCGCCCCGACCACGGAAGAGAAGGTTGTTCGTACTGCATGCAACCCGGAGTGCAATCATTGCGGCTATATGGTGCATGTTCGCAACGGCCGGGCTGTACGGATCAAACCTGATCCTAAATTCTATCTGCGTCCCTGCTTGCGTGGCTATTCTCGTTTACAGTGGACCTATCATCCTGATCGCCTGAAATACCCCTTTAAGCGAGTGGGTGAACGGGGTGAGGGCAAGTGGGAACGGATTTCCTGGGATGAAGCCTTAGATTTGGTAGCTAAAAACTTGGATAGTATCAGATCAAAGTACGGTCCGCAGTCCGTCCTTTTCTACGGAGGTGCGGTCATGTCCACACTTCGCTTCGGATATGACTTTGGCCTTAGTAAACGTTTTGCTAATGCCTTCGGTAAGGGTGCAACCACGGATCTTGTAGGCTCTCTCTGCTGCGCCGCCCAGGGGGAAGGAGAGACGGCCATGGTTGGCTACCGCTGCAACGTATGGGATACGCTATCTGATGCTCGGATGATTATTAACTGGGGACACAATCCAGCCCAAAGCTATCATGCCCATTGGTACCTGATTGCCGATGCCTTAGATGCCGGCGCCCGAATGGTGACCATTGATCCCCGCTTCAGCGATACCGCCGCCAAGTCGGACAGCTGGCTTGCCCCTCTCCCTAGTACTGACCTGGCCTTGTCCATGGGAATGATCAATATCATTATCCAGGAATCCCTTTACGATAAAAATTATGTTCTCAAGAAAACCAACCTGCCTTTCCTTGTAAACGAAGCTACAGGTAAACTGCTTAGGGCAAAGGAAGCAGGCATCACTCCTGACAACACCGACTTTGTGGTCTGGGATCCCGTTAAGAACGGCCCTGCTTCTCCTTCTTCCGTCACTGAACCAGCTCTGGAAGGCCAATTTACCATTAATACCATCCATGTCCGCACTGTATTCAGCCGCCTGAAAGAGCGGGCCTTCCAATATTCTCCCCAAAAGGTGGAGGAAATTACCGGAGTTGCCAAGGAAAAAGTGGAAGAACTGGCCAGGGATTATGCTACCATTAAGCCCGCCACTATCAACAGTGTTATGAGTGGCGCCCAGCGCACCAGCTCGGGGGAGTACTTTGTAGCCAGCTTGGTCTGCCTTTCCGCTTTAACCGGAAATCTTCCCTTGCCTGGCGGAGGGGTCAACGATCTGGGCGGCCCCCTGGTCCACGGCACCCTGAATTTGGGAGAATTTCTCTTACCCTACCCGCCTGCTCCCAAGGGACAAATTCCCATGAGTCAGTTGGGGGAAATGCTGGATGAAGGCAAACCTTACCCGATCAAGGGTGTTTACTGGCAAGGCGCAGGACTCGGTCAATATCCTAATAGCGGTAGGCTCATGAAAGCCATGAAAAAGGCGGATTTCCTTGTGGTTGCTGATAATTTCTTTACAGACGCAGCCTCCATCGCCGATGTGGTTTTGCCGGCCGCCACCCTGTTTGAATACACTGATCTAATGGCTTCCCACGTCAACGAATACTACCAGCTTATCGATCAGGCAATTGAGCCCCTTTGGGAATCGCGCTCTGATCCTCAAATCTATAGAGAGCTAGCTAAACGGTTAGGATTTGGGGAATATTTTGATAAGACGGATGAGGAATGGGTTGATTTTGTTTTGAAAAATACAGGTCTTTCCGTCAAGACGCTGCGGGAAAGAGGAGCTGTCTGGGCGTGGGGTGATGAACGCCTCAATAACTTTGGCATCAAGAGAGAGCCGGGAGATTTCGTCTTTTTCAGGGACACTCCTATCCGAACCCCCTCCGGACGAGTAGAATTCCACGCCACCCGCTGGGAAGATAAAGGATTCGAGCCTATGGTCGATTATTTTCCACCGAAGGAAGGGAAAGAAAAAACTCCTGAACTGGCCCAAAAATACCCTCTCCACCTAGTCAATGCCAAAATACGAACTAAAGTTCACTCCAGTTTCGCCCTTATGCCTTGGCTTTCGGAAATTTACCCTAAAGGATGGGTGGAGCTTAACCCTAAAGATGCAGAAAATCGCGGCATTCAAGAAGGAGACAAGGCCGAGGTCCTTAATGACCGCGGAAAATTAACACTGACGGCAAGAATCAATCCGGGAGTCCGATCTGGTGTGGCCGTTGTGCAAAACGGCTGGTGGATACAACAAGGGACGAATTCCAGTATTCTAACCAATGATGCGCCTTCGGCTATTGCCAACGGTCATACACTAAACTCCACTCTTGTTGAGGTAAGGAGGGCACAATAATGTCAACGAATAAACGTTTAGGCTTAGTTATTGATATGCAACGCTGTATTGGATGCTGGACCTGTGCAGTATCCTGTAAAACAGAGAACAACGTGGGGCTTGGAAACTGGTGGAACAGGGTCCTAAGCCCAAGTGGACAGCAAGAACAATTTGGAATGCCAACAGCTGGACCTGATGGTCAACCCGAAATATCTTCTCGTCCGTATGCCTGTATGCATTGTAAAAACGCGCCATGTGTAAAGGCTTGTCCAACCGGTGCAACATACAAGCGCCCTGATGGAATCACAGCCCAGGATTATTCTAAATGTATCGGTTGTCGGATGTGTATGGCTGCTTGTCCCTATAATGTTCGGGTTTTTAACTGGGGTACGCCTGTCCAGGTGCCAACATTTGAAGATGATCATGTCGGAAATGCTGATGTTCCAAAACGCTCGAAAGGTGTTGTGGAAAAATGCACATTCTGTGTAGAAAGAACAGATAAAGGTGAGCTTCCGACTTGTGTTGCCGGATGTCCTGCACATGCCCGAACATTTGGCGATCTCAACGATCCAAATAGTGAAGTTTCCAAACTTATTTCTGAGCGTGGCGGTGAAACATTTAAAGATGAGTTTGGAACGGAACCAAGTGTTTATTATCTCCCTCGGCGGCGTCGTCAATCAACAAAAAGTATAGCCATGAGCCAAACCACGAGTCTAAACAGTACGGGAGCCGCTCTTGCTGCCAAAACTCCGGTGCCGCCCAATACTAATATTGTTGCCCCAAATAATACTGTAAGTGTCACTAATACCCCGAAAACGTCTGAACCAACTTATCAAGGCAATTGCTGTATTAAAATACGGGAGAGTGATCAATTATGAGCAAAAAAACTGTAAAGACGGGAACGATCTGGATCTCATTTTTAGTTTTAATAATGGCAATTGCCTTTGGAGTTTGGATAAGGCAGTTACGCCTTGGGCTAGAAGTGACAGCAATGAATAACTATGTTTCTTGGGGGCTTTACATTATCACCTTTGCCTTTTTGGTTGGCTTGAGTGCTGGAGGATTAATCGTTTCCTCGACGGCCTATATTTTTAAATTAAAGCGTTTGGAACAAATGGCGCCTGTGGGAATTATAGCTGCGGTGGCTTGTGTGATCGGTGCCGGAGGTATGGTTTTTGTCGATGTTGGTCACCCTGAACGGGTACTGAATATCCTCTTCGGTAGTGGACGGATAACTTCCCCTCTCAAATGGGACTTTTTCATTCTTAGTGCTTATTTGTTATTAGGAGTATCTGAGCTTTATGTGCTCTTCGGAAAAAAGTGGAATAATAAACCAGAAGCTCAACGGGAGCGTATGCTTCGGTGGGCGGCATATATCGGATTGCCTGTGGCGATACTAGTCCATTCCATCACTGCCTGGATTTTTGGTCTTCAAATTGGACGTCCGTATTGGAATACAGCTTTAATGGCACCTATTTTTATCTCCTCAGCGGTTGTATCCGGTGTCGGGTTACTCTTAATTATTGCTTATGCAGGACAACGTTCCGGACAGGAAGTTCCTGGATTAGATGAACAAAATCGTGCCTTTTTAACCAAGTTACTATCCAGTTTTATTCTTGTTGATGCCTTTTTCCTTTTCTGTGATCTTTTTACGTCCGCTTATTCAGGTGGGACATTCGAGGCTTCAGCTGTAGCAAGAGTCCTATCCGGTTCTTTATCCCCAATTTTTTGGGTAGAGCTTATTTGTGGAGTAGCTCTCCCGTTCCTGCTTCTTGTCCATTCAAAGACTAAAAAATCGCTTGGTTATCAAGCTTTGGCCGGAGTTCTAGTTGTATTAGGTGTCTTTTTTAAGCGGATCAATATTATTCTACCCGGCTTCCTACAACTGAATGTTCCTTATTCTCCCGGAGTTTCAACAGGACACTTTATTCCTGCTCAGGGAGCATTCAGCAGTGTAGCTGATAAAAGCTCCTTTACTGTAATTGGTCATTACTTCCCAAGTGTTTCGGAGATCCTAATTACCTTAGGTGTTTTGGCAATGGTTGCTTTTCTAATAACCATAGGAGTTAAATTAACCCTGAACATGAACCAGTCCGAACAGGTTTTTAAAGATGTTCATGTGGGCGAGGAGTTATAACCATGAGTAGTTCTAAGCCGTCTATGGATCAAATCAAACGAAAAAAGGTTTATGGCTTTTTGGCTACTGCTTTCTATGAACCAAGTGTTAATTTAGTAGAGTTACTAAATAATCATAATGAATGGGCTGATATTGTTCTGGCAGTGGAAGAACTCTGTGGGGCAGAAGGTGAACTAATAAGGGAACTTCCATCAACGCTTGCAGTGAAAACAAAGGTTGAGACAGACAGCAATGAAGAAGATAGGGCAGGAAAAAATATAAAATTATTTGCTCCAGAGGAGTTAAGTGCAATACTTCAGGATTTGCGAGTAGAATATACCCGGCTGTTTCTTGGACCAGAACCACCTCCTTGTCCTCCCTATGAATCTGTTTACGATCCCAATCGTCCACTAGAGCAAAAAGGGACAATTCTTGGTCCAGCAACTATGGCTATGGAAGAGTTATTGCGAGTTGAGGGATTAGCTATTACACTGGAATATGCTGAATATGCCGACCATATTGCCATTGAGCTGGAATTGATGTACTATCTCTTGGCTAAGAATGCCAAACAATATTCGGAACATAAGCCGAATATTCAATCGGCCAACTCTTTTCTAAAATCACGACTTCTTCCTTGGTTGCCTGACTTTGGAGATAAGCTGGCTAATGAGGCAAAGCATCCTTTTTATAGGATTTTGGGGAGATTGCTGACTTCAATTATTAACTCTGAAGGAATACGATATGCTTAATTTAACTCATTACTTGCTATCAGGATTAATGAGCTTCGCAAATGTGCTAAGTTTTATGGGAGTGTAGATTTTACGGAGGATTACTTTATACTTTACCACTGTTCAAATTATGTAAACTTAGTTCAGAGGAAGTTGAATGACTTCACCTGAACTAAGTGCTTTTTAATTTCAGTATTAAATCAAAGGTCTTACTTTTTTCGTAAGTAGGGGTAAAAACATAGTTGATTATTTAGTGGGTAATAATTTTGCTTAATTTAGATATAGTGCTGAATACGATAGTCATAGATTTTAAAGTAAATATGGCAAGATTGTCGGATGGAGAGGGAAATATAATAATCAGACGAATTTAAGAAGTAAAGAGTTTAAATTTTTGAGAAAACATTGACGGAGGTTATTACGATGACTAAGGTCTATGATAATGTTTGCCCGGCTGACTGCCCTGCCTCTTGTCGATTGCTCACAGAAGTTTATGAAGGACGCATTATGAGCATTAAAGGAGATAAACAGGATCCTTACACTCAGGGGCGTATATGTGCAAAGGGATACGCTCATTTAGAACGGGTTTATTCTTCAGATCGTGTGCTTTACCCGCTTAAACAACGGCGCAAGGGGAGCGGCGATTGGGAAAGGGTTACCTGGGAGCAAGCTTTAACCGAAATAGCGGAGAAGTTAATCTCTATTGATGAGGAATATGGAAACCTCTTGCCAGTCTGTTTAGATAAGTACTTGGGTACCATGGGTATTTTAAGCCAGAGTGTGGAGGATTTCTTCGACAGCATGGGGAAAATTACAGCAATGATTGGTACGCCTTGTGAAGCTACCGGTATGGATGCGTTAATGTTAAATTACGGTGCCAATAAAAAACCGGTTCCGGAAGATATGCTCAATTCTAAATTGATTATTATTTGGGGTTCAAATCCGGCTTGGACTGCGCCGCATCAGATGCGCTATATTTTTGAAGCACAGGAACAAGGAGCTCAAATTATTGTGATTGACCCTGTTTTCACAGCTACTGCTGCCCGAAGCAATCTGTACTTTCAGATTCGGCCGGGATCAGATGGGGAGTTGGCATTAGGGTTAGCTAAAGTATTGCTTGAAGAGGATTTGCTCGATCATGACTTTATTACGAACTATACTCATGGCTGGTCTGAATATCGAAACTATCTTACAACCGTTGATTTGAAATATATTACTGAAGTCACAGGCATTTCGATAGATGGAATATACGCTTTAGCTCGCTTATATGGAACAATTAAACCCGCGACAATTTGGATAGGGTTCGGTAGTCAACGTACCCTGAACGGTGGTCAAAATATCAGAGCAATTGATAGTCTAGCTGCACTTACCGGGAATATCGGCAGAGAGGGAGGAAATGTACATTATTTGACATATGAGCCCTGGACATATACCGGAACCTTTAAAGGGTTTAATAAGGATTATAATCATCGGACGATAGGAACAGGGCGCTTTGCAGAGTTAGGAACCTTAGATCCACCGATAGAATTCTTATGGATAGCTGGTCGTAATCCAGCTGCTCAAGATCCAGATACAACCACAGTTAAACAGACCTTAAAAAAAATCCCCATGGTGGTGGTAGCAGATCAAGTCTTGACGGCTACGGCTCTGATGGCAGATTATGTTTTGCCCGTAGCTTCTTTGTTTGAGTTTGAAGATATAGTGATCTCCTTTTGGCACTACGGGGTTGCGATGAATGAGCAAGCCATTGCTCCGCTGGGAGAGTGCAAATCCGATTACCAAATTATGCGTGAACTTTCTTTAAACCTGCAACGCTTTAAACCAGGTTTTTCTCATTTCCCGACTAATTTAGAAGCAAGCGAATGGCTAGACCAAAAGCTACAGGCGCAGTTTTATGGTGAACTTGGAATAACTCATTACCGAGAATTGCGTGATCGCTATGTTAGAGTGAATTTATCTTCTGTCCCTTGGCAAGACCATCAATTCCCTACGCCTTCAGGAAAATATGAGTTCTTTTCCCAGCGATCACTGGAGCGAGGTATTTTACCCCTACCCATACCTGGAACTTCGTTAACCGGTATAGAATCGTATCCTTTTCGGTTGCTCAGTGTGCGCAGCTATGCTAATTTAAATTCACAATTTCGTAATTCCAAACGCCTCCAGCATTTAGATGGAAGACCTACTCTATTTATTCATCCTAAGTTAGCTAAGCTCAAGGCGATTGAAGAAGGCGACAATGTTAAGGTGTATAACCTCTTTGGGGAACTTGTACTGCGTGCAGCGCTTCATCAAGGTCAACCCTGTGATATTGTTGTTGCCTACGCGGGGAGGACAGATACCAATTTGGAGGAGCTAAATACCTTAATCGGCATGTCGGAAACGGATTTAGGTGAAATGACCACGGGAAGTAAAGGGATGTCATTCACAAACTGTTTTGTTAATCTAGTAAGGATGGGATAAAAATGGTGCATCAGGTGAGTTTTCTTTTTAATCCGAATCGTTGCTTAGGCTGTCGTGCTTGCCAGATGGCTTGTGCTGTCAACCATGACTTACCGCCAGGAGTTTTTCTACGTAAAGTAGTCTGTGTTGAGTTTGTGAAGGAAACCCATCTTGTAAAATACTATCTTTCATCTTCTTGTAACCACTGTGAGAATCCCGAATGTTTCCGGCTTTGTCCACAGCGTGCTTATCGTAAAAGACGAGATGGAATTGTGGTATACGATGCTGGAAAATGCAACGGTTGTGGTACGTGTACACGGAGTTGCCCCTTTGGGGCCCCTATGGTAAATCCTGTAACGGGTAAAGTAATAAAATGTGATCTTTGCTTTGACCGGCTTGAAGAGGGAGAAAGTCCTTTTTGTGTTAATGCTTGTCCGGTTTATGCTTTAAAATTATTTGACACGGAAGCATCAGAAGGTCTAGACCACAAACTTATCAGAAGTTTGCCGGGGGTGCCGCGAATTCAGATAACTCATCCGGCTGTGCGTTATTTGCCCCTTGAGTATGGAAAGCAATTCGGTTTATCAATAGACTGTAAGGAAGGCGATGAATATTGAATAACCCTACAGATTCGTTTGTTAATAAACTTATTCAAAGTTTGGCCCAGGGTAAAGATATTCCTTTTCTCGCTTGGCAGTTGGCCCAAAACCTAAATCGGCCGGTTATTATTACAAATGCAGTTCATCGAATTATTGCTTTTCAAGATCCTTCAGGATTTAACATTAAAGTAGGTGAGTTTTTTTCTGTCTCATCCGCTAAAGTAGATGAAGATGAATTTTTTAACGGTTGCTGTAATTTGCTGTGCAAAGGGCAGTGCAATATCGATGGACAACTTCTTGCGTATACTTATTTGCCGCTCCAAACTGGAGGATGTTGTCTTGGATATTGCATTGTGCTGAATGCCATTAATAGTGTTATAGGCTCCTCCTGTGACTATTTAGACGAAAAGGACAAACAGTATATTACTCAGGCCTCTATGGTTATTCTATTGGCTCTAAGAAGTGTCCGCGAATTTCATGTGAAACAGGAAATGTTTCAGGATGAGTTTATTCGTGATGTTCTTTATAATAACTATGATTCAAAAGTAAGTATCTTTGAAAAGGCAAAGCTTTGGAATTGGGATTTAAAAGGACCATTATTGGTTATGGTTATAGAAATTTCTGCTGATAAACTAGCAACAGCCCGGAATTTAATCCCACGTTTATTCAATCGTCAGATCCCGATTAGCGCTGGTATTAATGATCAACTTATCCTTATCCTTAAGGCTGATAACTTAGAAAAAACGAAACTTAAAATAATCTTGCAGAAGTTTATTGACGAATTCCTTAGCAAATTACTCAATTATGGAGTGAGCCATCCTGGTGCAGGTGTGGGATCAGTAGTAGCAGCGGTTACCGATTTATACAAAAGTTATCAAGAAGCCAAGGTTGCCTTGGAATTAGGCAAAGTTTTTGGACGAAGACCCGTATGCTATTTTGAAGAAATGGGTTTCCTTAAGTTTATCTTTACTCAGCCTGCCTTAGAATTACAAGAATTTAGTGAACGGATTATCGGCCCCCTTCTTAAGTTTGATCTTGAGACAGAAGCCGACCTTTTGAATAGCTTACGCGTTTATATGGACTGTAAATGCCAGATTACGGAATGTGCCAAGGCCTTATATATTCATGAAAATACCCTTCGCAACCGAATCAAGAAAATAGAGCAATTGACAGGATTTGATTTACGTCGTGTGGATCATCTGGTTAATGTGTATATTGCTTTACAAGTTTTAACTTTAGGTCAGAACAGCTAAAAATGTGATCGATAGTACGAATGAATTAAGATTTCAATGGGGTTTTCAATACAGAAAACTCCATTTTTTTGTTGGTTTCAATATAGGTGCAAGATAGCTTTTTCGCGTATTTTATTACAAGGATCAGGAGAACTTATTTCCGACGAGGAACTGGACTAGGAGGCAAGGTGATGAAAATTATGTAGAGGGTTCGGTTAGACAGCCGTAGTCATCTTTTTACGATATTCTTACTAAAAGGTTACTATAAGGATTATTAAAAATGCCGTATAAACGAAGTGTGGTACTAAATTTGATAAAGTGCGTGTAACCCTTGTATATTTATTCCTTGAAACAGGCCGCTGCTTGTCCCTAATAATAACCGATGTTCTGATGCCAGTTCTTTAATCCATTGCTTCTTTTGTTTTAATTGATTAGGATTATGAGCGACTTCTTCTAAATCCTGAACGTCTAAGTGTCCCCAAAGGCAAATATTCGGACCAACTTCTTTCTGCAATTGAGAAATGTCCATTTTTGAATTTCTATCAATACAGTGCAATCCATCAAAACCTGCCTTGACGATATCCTGTAAAACCTTCTGATAGTTTCCATCCGAATGATAAAAAGCAATTAGTCCATTTCGCTTGATCTCTTCAACTTGATGTACAAGTGATGGAATAAAATAATTTCTGAAGCTCTGAGGACTAGCTATTAACCCTCCAGCATAGGCAATATCATCAGCAATAATGATCCCGTCTGTGCCTTCCGCTGCTAATTTCCGAATCAAATTAAGGTTAATCTTTTCAATCGTTTGAATCCATTCCTCTAGCGATGAGGACCGTTCTTTTACGAGATGAAAAAACTTCTCAAGTCCCCATGTCTGAATTCCTTGTTCAAAGGCTCCATCAATAATAGCAAAGGTAAAATATTTAGTTCGAGTTATCCAATTCCGTAAATCGAGCATTGGGTAGTCTTCAGTTTTGAAGTTTTTGATTTGATATTCATCCATTGAGTGTGGAGAAACAGTGATTAAATCAAGACCCAAGGATTCGACAAAACACTTTTTTTCTTCAAAACCAACGTATTCACAGCCTAAACTGCTTTTTACAATTTCATTATCTATTACAAGCTCACCCTTGAGAATTTTATCGGCTTTCCCTGTTTGAATAAGCTTTTTCACTTGTTCACGGGAATTAAGGCTTTTGGATATCATTAAAGGCCTCCTTTCCAAAAGTTAATCGAATAAGAAAGCTGCTAGTTACTTTTAAAGTTGAATTATATTTCGCTTATTGACGAAAAACACCTTTATTTAGGACTGAGATATCAATGACACGTTTTGGGACTTTGATGTCCCGATCGATGCGGATGAAAACAATGAATAGCGCCATAGTACTGAATATTAGATTCCAATATCTAAATTTTAGCGATGGCATCAATTTTGCTTATTAACATTATTTAAAAATACTTCATCAAAAAGCTATTTCTTATAGCTTTTTGATGAAGATTTAATATGGAGTGATCATTGAATGACTTACAAAAGACTGCAAATATTTACGATTATTCTCCCTACTTTAATCATCGGCGGATTTGAGTACATTCGGCACTATTTCCTACTTCCTTATTTGTCCATGGAAATGGGCAATCACTATATTACCTTACTTACCTTTCTTATTTCGTATATCTATGCTTCATGGATGTTCCGTACAATTCGAGAGATGAATGAACGCCTTTCGAAAGAGCAGGCTAGACGGGCGGTATATGAGGAAAGAAACCGACTCGCTCGTGAGCTTCATGATGGAATTGCTCAAACTCTCTTCTTTCTCAATATCAAATTGAAGCAGGGAAAAATCGCTGAAGCGCAAACTGCTGTTTCAGAAATTAATAATCATGTTCGCCAAGCCATTTTTAATTTGCGCTATACCCCTGAAGAAGGGTGTTCTCTAACCGAGCGTCTCGGTAAATGGCTGCAAGAATGGAGTACGCTTACGGGGATAGAAGTGGTTCAGGAAATTAATCTTCCGAATAAATACTTTTCACCCGGGGAGGATGTGCAGCTTTTTGGAGTAATCCAAGAAGCATTTACAAATATCCGCAAGCACTCAAAAGCTAGGCATGCCAGTATTCAGCTTCTAACAAATAACAAGGGATGGCAATTAATCATAACAGATAATGGCTGCGGAATTCAGAATCCAGATCTCATAATTTCAAAATATGGAATGACAATGATGCATGAGCGAGCATTACAGCTTGGAGCAGCTTTTTCGATTTCTCAACAGAAAACGGGTGGAACAAAACTATTTTTAAGGGTTGAGAAAGGAGGGAAAAGTAATGAAACAATATCGTATTCTAATTGCGGATGATCATCCTTTAGCTCGTAAGGCCATACTCAGTCTGCTTGAAGGCGACGCATCTTTTATAATTGTGGGTGAAGCAGCGGACGGCAAAGAAGCGTTTAAGCTTTGTAAAGATTTGCATCCCGATCTCGTTTTAATGGATATTAATATGCCAAATTGTAATGGGTTGGAAGCAACACGACTTGTAAAACGTACTTTTCCTAATATTCGAATCGTTATTTTAAGCGTATCTCAGGATGTAGGGGATCTTTTCACGGCTGTCCAGTTTGGGGCACAAGGGTATTTGCTTAAAAATATGGAACCAGAGGATTGGATAACGTATTTACACTCTTTATTAACCGAAGATACGGAAGTCCCCCGTGAAATAGCAGGACGTGTGTTTCATTGTTTTCGTTCTGAATGTAATATAAACGAACCTAGTCCAAGTATACTTACTCTACGAGAACGGGAAATCATTTCTTGTGTAGAGGCAGGTAAAACCAATAAGCAGATCGCTGAACACTTAATCATTACGGAAAATACCGTTAAAAATCATATTAAAAATATTTTAGAAAAGTTATATTGTGAGAATAGGGTACAGATGGCGGCATATGCAATTCGACACGGATTAACTTATGATAGCTTTCAGAAAAAGCAGAACCAATTAGCCTAAGGAATTATGGTTTATAAAGAAAGATAGCTCGGTTGAGTCATTTCAGCCGGGCTATCTTTTGTTAAATTAATGATGCGCATAGATTCCAAGTAGAGAAAATGGGAGGGAACCAAATGGATAAACGTAAAAACAGGGTTATAGGAACAGTTTTAGCTTTACTCAGTTTAAGTCTGGTTTTAGGTGCGGGGTACTACAAGAGCAGTGTAAACGAGTCAGGCTCTTTTAACTTAAGTTTATCCCAACAGGGTACAGCTAAGATAAAGCCTGTTACGGTGGATCTTAAAGGAGAAGGCTTTTTAAAGAAAATAATACAGCCAGGTCTTATTCAGGTAAGTACTCACGGAATAGTAAATAAAACCAAGAAGGATATCACTTTACAATTTGAATTGACGGATAATTCCTTGCCGGTGATGTGGAACATTACGGATAAGGCTTGGGATGAAAAAAATCATGTTTTGGCGCGTTCACTCAAGCCAGGTGAGCAGATTGCCGTGGGAATGCTTTTTAATGTCCCTAAGGAATTGAGAAGTAATCCTGTTATTTATAAAGGCAATTTGAAAGTCCTTGATTATAACTCGAAAGAGCAATTAGCTGATGTACCCATTGATCTTATAAACTCAAATGGCGTAACGAGTGACAATAAAGACTGTTGTAACCCGTAATCATATATTCTAAATGGTAAAGAAAGGATGAATTTAATGTCTAATTGCAACTCAAACAATAAGCATAATCAGAAAAGACACTTTTATTTACGGTTGAGCTCTTATATTATGGGGGTTCTTCTCTTTTATGCACCCTTTGCTTTACTTATACGGGTGATCAAATTTTTTATGAATAATTCTGAAGTAAGTGCTGTTCATAATCTCTGTCTTCGTATGCAGATTAACTGGCTATTTGATCCTTCACAGTGGTCTCGTTTTGTTACTAATCCCGTTTATATAGGTTTCTTTGTAATCCTAGGTGTTGCCTTCTTCTTTGGACCGCTTTTTTGCGGTTGGTTATGTGCGGCAGGAGCTATTACTGAGTACTTAAGTAAATTAGTACCTGATCGTTTTAAAATTGATTTTTCCGGAAAAGTAAATCCAATGCCAATTCGTTATGGATTTTTGGCAGGGTATATTCTTACCCCGTTTTTAGGCGGAAGTATAGGTTGCGCTTTCTGTAACTATGGTATTTTTCAGAGGTTCATTAGTGGGTTAACCGGTGATTGGCAACAAATAGCCTACTGGAGCACTACCATGATTATTACCACAGGGCTTTGGTTTTTCCTCTTTGGTTTATTTATGAAGGGTGGTCGTGGATGGTGCAACTTTGGTTGCCCAGTAGGGGCAGTTCAGTCATTATTCTACGTAATTGGGGCTAAATTTGGCTTTACCTACAAACTTAAATATGACAGCTCAAAATGCAGTGGTTGCAGTTCTTGTATTAAAGCGTGCTCTACATGGTCTATTACTAAGGAAGATCAAGAAAAAAGAGTATCTATTAGCCCGCATACTTGCAATGCATGTCTTGATTGTGTATCTGCTTGTCCACGTGGGGCATTGAGCTATGGTAAGGGTGCAGCGGAGACGAATAAACGTTTTGAACTTGACAATGTTGTTACTGCAGATACAGGCAAGTAAGGGAGAGAGACTGACCTATGCTTCACATAAAGAATAATTTTTCTAAGATGAGTAACAAAGCTATTCAGAATCTCACGGGTGTAACAATTGGTTTAACCACTGCTTTGGCTTCTTTTCAGCGTACTGGATGCAGCGGAAATTGCAGGTCTTGTCAAAGTTGTACTGCAGCAGGTCTCGTCTTAATTGCGAGTCCGTTTCTTGTAAAGCATCGAGGCCATGTGCAACAAATTATTCTAGGGATAACAATTGTAGGACTTATTATTTTTATTATCAGCATGTATAACTATTAACATTATTTCTGTGATATGAATCACTGTAGCACTTTTCTGATTAAGGTATGCTTGTTTTGGAAGGAGGGAAATATTATGAATATGGATCTTTTAAAAAATCAACATACTACAATTCGTCAACTGGTTAAAGAGATTGAGCATGGGATAAGTTCAGGTGATGTGACTGGCCAGGCTTTTGACTTATCTTTAAAGATTGGCAAACTTTCCGGAATTTTAGTTCTTCATTTAAAATCAGAGGATGAACACCTTTATCCATTTTTAAAGAGTTCAAGCAATGAAAAAGTAAGAAAAATCGCTGAACAGCTCGATAAAGAAATGGGATCTTTATCTGCTGAATTTATGGAGTATAAACATACATATATGCTCGCTTCGAAGATTAAGCAAGAACCTCAAAAGTTTATTGCGGAATCCAAGAGAATAGCTGTCGCATTAGAAAATCGTTTAAATACGGAAGATCAAAAATTATATCCGCTTGTATAATTTTTAGTGTAAAGTTAAATCTTATTTTTTAAGCTGTAAACCTTCTTAAAAGGATTATGGCTTTTTTCTTCATAATAGTGAAGTGTAAATAAAGATTTCGACAGGATGTATTTAAAAAAGTCCTTAGTCAGGTTAAAATAAAACTAAAAACAGAATTTTGCAGATCTTTATCCCAAAAAAGTTTAAAGAAATAGGTAAAAAACCGACTGAAGGGAATAAGGAGACATCATGCTACTCAATACGTTTATTCAAACTGTCATTGAAGGGGACAATAAGACTGCGGTTGTTTTAGCAGAAAAATTAATAGCTGAGGGTACAGAAGTTTATGATATTGTGCAGCGTGGACTTTTACCTGCACTTCAGGCACTCGATGTCAAATGTACCTCCGATGATTTTAATCTTTTAGAGATTATGTTGGCAGGTCGGGCGATGATGGATGTTATGGATAATGTTGTGGCAAAGCATTTAGAGCAAGAAGAATTAGTAACAAAAAATGTTACGATTATTCTTGGAACAATTAAAGGAGATATTCATGAACTCGGTAAGCATGTTGTCAGAATTATTCTTCGAACTTCAGGTTATCGAATAATTGATCTTGGAAAAGATGTTGAAGCTGAACACTTTATTGATGCGGCAATTCGTGAAAAGGCGAACTATATATTTGTTTCCGGCTTAATCAGTGTGGTCGCCCCTTATGTGCGAAAAATTCATGAACTCAAAGTGGAAAAGGGTCTGGGGATAAAGATTGTTGCCGGTGGTGCAGCGTTACAGCAGTTTTCTAAAGAAGAGCTCCAAGTAGATTATGTCGCTACAGATGCCTTTGACGGATTACATTATCTTCAGAGAGAAGAGAAGGTAGAATGATGAATGCTATTGAACGAGTGCTCGCTGAAATTAGCTTCAGAGAAACCGATGAACGTCCTATTTTTCTGCAAATTGGAGGTTTAGCGGCGAAACTCATGGGATTTCCTTTGCATCGGTATCTAACGGATGCGCAAACTGCAGCTGAAGCCCAGTATCATACGGCGCATTTACTTAAAAACGATGTCTTATTTGGATTCCTTGATTTTTGTGTTGAAGCAGAAGCGATGGGAGCATCTATTGCTTACTCCGATTCAGAATATCCCAGCATAGTAAATCCATTGATTACAGACTGGAAAGAGATTTTGTCTCTGGAACCTCCCAACTTAAGACGGGATGGTCGAATGCCAGTGGTGCTCGAAGTTTGTGAACGGCTGGTGGAAAAGGATCAGGGAGAACATTTTATTATTGGGCAATGCTTAGGACCGACTACTTTGGCGACTCAAATTTTTGGAATTGAGAATTCGATCTATTTACTCGTGGACAACCCCGAGGCATTTAACCTGCTGTTGAATTTTACGACACAAATTGCTAAATCCTTTGCTCAGGCTATCCTGGCAACTGGGGTTTCTGCTGTTCTAATCAATGATCCTTCTGCTTCTCCAAACGTTTTTCCAAAATCTACGTTTAATAATATGATTTTCCCTCATCTTAAGCAATTAGTTAATGAAATAAAAACCCAAGAAAAGGACTTAGTGTGGCTGCAAATCACAGGAAAGACAACTTCAATATTACCGACAATCCATGACTTACCTGTCGATCTAATCACGCTGGATTCTCCGGTTGAATTAATTGAGGCTCAGGAGATCCTTAACAATAAGGCGGTTATCGGTAATATTAACCCTTTGCTATTTACCAATAATAATAATGAAAATTTATTGATTCAGACTCAATCTACTCTAGCCAAGCGTCGCAAGAGCGGGTTTATCCTGGGAACGGGATGTGATATTCCCTTTGATGCCAGGCCCGAACGAATCCATGATTTTCTGAACATAGTCGGGAGGGTTTAAAGTCAATGTGCCCTCAAATTCACTTTTTACCTATGGATATAAAAATCGAAGTTAATGAAGGAGAGAATATTTTACAAAGTGCTCGTGCAGCGGGAATCCCTATAAATACGCTGTGTTCCGGTAATGGAGCTTGTGGAAAATGTCGAGTGAAGCCGGATGCTCTGGGAATAAATGAAATAACTTTGACAGAAAAATTATGTTTAAGCCAAAAACAGATTAATGAAGGATATCGATTAGCCTGTTTAACCACTGTTTGGGATGATATTAAGGTTTGGATTCCTGAGGAGAGTTTAAGGGATTGGACTCCAGCATCAAAAGAAGGGGCAAATGGACTTGACCTTAGTCAATATCCTCCTCGCCGGGAGATTGTTTATAACGATTATGACCTGGGAATTGCTTTAGATTTAGGGACTACAACGCTGGCAGGATATTTGCATAATATGAAAACACAGAAATGTTTGGGTTCTGCCGCCGTTCCTAATCCTCAAATGGCTTATGGAGCTGATATCATGAGCAGGCTTCATTATGCATTGAAATCCGGTGGATTCGAAGCCTTGCAGAAAGCACTTTTTGAAGGAATCGATCATTTAATTATTACTTTACTTCGTAATGCTAAGGGTAATATTCAGAATGTGCGGCGAATAAGTGTTGTCGGAAATTCGGTAATGCATGATTGTCTGCTTGGATACGACTTGGCCTCCTTAACGGAACTCCCCTTTTCCCCACGAACGACGGAGTGGCTCACATTAACACTAAAAGAAATACGAACACATATTTTATCTGGACTTCGTCCCGAAACAGAAGTGGATATATTACCCTTAGCGGGAGGGTTTGTTGGGAGCGATTTGTTGGCTGGGCTGCTTGCAGCGGGTCTGCATCAATCCTCCGAAGTATTTTTGTATCTTGACTTAGGAACGAATAATGAAATTGCCTTAGGCAATAAGGATAAAATTTTCGTTTCGTCCACGAGTGCCGGTCCTGCTTTTGAAGGGGGGGCCTTAAGCTGCGGAATGCGTGCTCAGCCTGGAGCTATTGATCTGGTTAGTCTTTCAGGAGAGAAGCCTTCGATACGAACCATTCATCATCTTCAACCTCAGGGATTATGCGGCAGTGGAGCGGTCAGCCTCTTAGCAGAACTTCTCAGAACAGGAAGGGTTAATAAGCGAGGCCGATTATTGCAGCCTAACGGATCAATTAATAATAGCCCTGCATTTCTTTTAGAGATTCAGGGTATCTCCGTAGGTTTAACTGAAAAAGATATTGGCGAATTGCAAAAAGCAAAAGCCGCAATTTTTGCAGGAACGGTCATTTTGGCAGCGAAGTTTGGAATTCAGCCCGAGGACGTTTCAAAGGTTTATATTGCAGGGGCCTTTGGTTCACATCTGCCTGTTAATCAAGCCTTGAGCATTGGACTTATCCCAATGTTTGACCCAGAGCGCATAACAATGGTTGGAAATGCTGCAGGTGATGGCGCACGTCTTTGCTTAATTTCATCGAAGTCTCAAGCTGAACTCGTAAAACTTCAGTCAAAAACAGAAGTGATTAATTTGGCAATGCATTCGGAGTTCGAAAAGGAATTTATCCGTGCTCTGTTTTTGCCGCATGAAGAGTATCCGAGTTTTGGAGTTAGGTGATGAAAATGCTAAACGACCAAAATTTCAGCCGAAAAGTTTATCAAGCTCTTTTGAAAATCAATAATTTTATGGGCTTTCTTACGGGTTCGCTGGAGGAAAATCTTGAGCTTCTCAGTGATGAGCTTGACAAACTATATGCCCCGGCCTATACAACGTTCTGTATCCTCGAAGGAAATTATCAAAAGGTTTTTAATAACTTGACACAGAACCATTCTCGCTATAAGAATTGTAATTTTGAGGATTGTTGGATTTCTGCCCATGCTCTTCCTATTATTGTTCAGGATACGGAAAAAGATAAAGGCTGTTCGAATCATATTCTCCCGGCAAATATTCAAGCATATGCAAGTCTTCCTATTATGGAAGAAGGTCGGGTATTGGGAGTTTTGACTTTGAATAGTCCGAGTAAAGACTTTTTTACACATGATATTTTGGAAGCTTTATTGGTTATGGCAAATTTGGCAGGAACAGCGATTCATCAGTGGATTTTATTTACCCAACTTCAGGATGAAAAGAAGGAGTTGTTACGAGCTAATTTTGATCTTAAACGAACACAAAACCAACTTATTCAATCGGAAAAACTTGCGGCAACAGGTCGGCTCTCTGCAGACATAGCCCATGAAATTAACAATCCGATTGGGATTATCGCCTTGAGAGTGGAATGTATGTTGCTTGATGATAAGGAACGGAAAGAAGGCAAACTGCCCGAGCCTGTTATAGAAGATTTAAATGTAATTATGAATCAAGCGAACAAGATTGCCCGGGTTACACGATCCCTTTTATCTTTTGCGCGGCTGCCGGTTGAAGAGAAGAATGTGTTTAATTTGAATGATGTTATACTCGAAACGAAGAACCTGTGGTATAAACATTTAAAGAAAAAAGGAATTGAGCTCAGTCATGAGCTCGGACTCAATATATGTGATATTTGGGGGAACAGTAATCAGATACAACAGGTTTTATTTAATCTGATTCAAAACTGTGAGGATGCAATGCCTCAGGGCGGAAAGATATATATTATTTCCAACAACGATCTCGAGTGGGTAAACGTCGAAGTCATTGATACCGGGTGTGGAATTAAGCCAGAACAATTAAATAAAATTTTTGATCCCTTTTATACGACTAAGGCTATTGGAAGAGGGACAGGTTTAGGGCTGGCCATCTCCTACAAATTAGTTGAAGAAAATCAAGGGAAAATTCAAGCCGAGAGTAAAGTAGGAGAAGGAACCTGTGTTAAGGTTTCCTTGCCGGTTTTTAAAAGTGGTGAAAAAAATGTTTAAAGTACTTATTGTTGATGATGAATTGGATATGGCCCAAAATATTTCAAGGCTGCTTAGACCGCTTGGGGTAGAGACTTTAATTGCAACAGAGGGTGAAAAAGGACTTGAAATGCTCAAATCAGAAAGCCCCGCTCTTGTTTTAACGGATCTTATGATGCCGGGAATAAGCGGCATGGACTTATTGTCAGAGGCAAAAGCCTGGAACCCTGATCTTCTGGTTATTATGATCACTGGTTTTGGAACGATAGCCCATGCTGTGGAAGCGATTAAAAACGGAGCTTATGATTTTATCGCAAAGCCTTTTTCAGGGGATCAATTAAGGGTTATTGTTGAAAGAGCTTTAGAGCAGAGAAGGCTGAAAGAAGAAAATGCCCATCTCAAACATGAATTACAAACGAAAAACGTTGGAGAAATTGTAGGTCAAAGCCCTGAATTGAAAAAAACATTTGAGTTAGTGAGAAGAGTTGCTCCGATGGACACCCATGTTTTAATCCAAGGAGAAAGCGGTACGGGGAAGGAATTGATTGCGCGGAGTCTTCATTTTAACAGCCAGCGTTGTTTTCAGCCATTTATACCCGTTGACTGTGCTGCTCTATCGGAGGAATTGCTTGAAAGCGAACTTTTTGGCCATGAACGTGGAGCTTTTACCGGGGCGGCTGGAACTAAACTTGGCCTGATCGAAGTTGCCGATGGAGGAACACTGTTCCTTGATGAGATCGGTGAATTAAGTCCACGGCTTCAGGTTAAACTTCTTCGAGTGCTCCAAGAGAAGACTTTTCGAAGAGTGGGAGGAACAAAACAAATCGAAGTGGATATCAGGATTGTTTCGGCAACCAATCGAGACTTACTGGAAGAAATTCGTCAAAAGCATTTCCGAGAAGATTTATACTTCCGTCTCAATGGAATTACAGTACAGCTTCCTCCTTTACGTAAACGACAAGGAGATATTCAAATTCTAGCTCAGCACTTCTTGGAGCAATTTAACCAACGCAATCATTTAAACATCAAGCTTGGTCGTGAAGTACTGAATGCACTCGAAGATTATCCTTGGCCTGGAAATGTGCGAGAACTAAAAAACGTAATTGAACGGTCGGCAATCCTTGCAGATAAGGGCATTATCAGCTTAAAGGACCTTCCAACGGAGCTGCTGTCTAAAGAGGGCTTTTCACTTATAGAACAGGATCTATTACCATCAGAGTTTAGCTTAGAACAAGGGTTTTGCGAAGCTAAGGAACAATGGATTGAACGCTTTGAACAGCAATATCTGACTGAGCTTCTTAATCAATATCATTGGAATATAAGTCAGGCTGCCGAAAAAGCAAAGATCAATCGTAAGACAATTCACCGGCTCATTAATAAATACCAACTCCATGCGAAATGAATAAGTGGGACATTTATGTCTGAGGCGTCCATGTCACAGTGTGAGACATGGATGCCTCACTTTTTTATAGAATATATATTTCTCAACTTTATTTTTTAAAGAAAACGTAGAGAATTCATGAAGATTTTGTGAACTTAAAAATTTTAATTTCTTAAAAGTTATTTGGCATTAAACTTGCTATATTTAAAACTGCATTTGTGACTTATATAACAAAAAAAGAAAGGTGGCAAACTCAATGAAGAAAAAATGGGTCATTAGTGTTTCTGCGCTTGTCATGAGCAGCTTGGTTCTCGCCGGGTGCGGACAGGCAAAACCTGCGGCGACAGCCAACAATAGTCCTCAGCTTCCGTCAGGGACCAACTCAAACCTTGGACCGGACAAGTACATCGGTTTCTTCTCTGGCGGAATATCGGGTTCTGCTGAAGTCATCGGTATCCCAAGCTTAAAAACGCTGCGGCTTATTCCGGTCGGAGTCGATACCCACGAACCTGTTTTTAGCGGTTCAAATAAAGGGGGGACAAACGGTACTCCCGATGGGAAATATCTTTATTTGAATGATAAGGGGGATAGTTCGGTAGGTGTTATCAATATCCAGACGCAAGAGCTTGTCAAGAAAATCAATATCCCCGGACCGTTTGGACCTCACCATATTGCCATAACTCCAGATGGCAAATACCTTTTCGCAACGGGTGAACTCTCAGGAAAGATGGCCAAAATCGATTTAACAACGGATAAGGTCGAGGAAATCGACGTTTCCGGCGGAACGGACAGCTCTCCGGACTATTTAGCGGTTACGAAAGACGGCAAATACTGTCTAGCTACAGACTATTATAAGAGCGGTGTGCATGTCCTCGATGTGGATTCGTTTAAAGAAGTCAAATTCATCCCTGCAGGAAAGAATCCCCATGGTATTGATATCACTGCGGACAATAAATATGCAGTGGTAGACGGTAAGCTCTCCGGCAATTTGCCGATTATTGATATTTCGAAAATGGAAGTCATTAAAAACATAGACTTAACGGCAGCTGTTGATGGATTTGCTAAGAGTGCGGCACCGGGACCTCTGCATAATGTCTTTACTCCGGACGGGAAATACGCTTATACCACCCTTTTCGTCGATAACGCCATCGCCAAAATTGATATGTCGACCTTGGAAATGGTGAAGAAAATCCCGGTCCATTATCGTCCGGGCCATTTGCAGATTACTCCCGACGGGAAATATGTCTTGTCCATAAACAAATTTTCGACAGGAATGTTCCCTGGTGCCACCACGAACCAAGACCCAAGCAACGTCGAATTGATCGATACCAGCACAGATAAAGTCGTCAATGTTGCCCCAACGATTCCGGAACCTCATAACGCTAAAATTATTGCTGCGGATATGGTTAAAGGATATGAAGGTGCAGAAGTCGGTTCAGAAGGTGAAACTGTTCTCCAAGCGCCTCATAAAGATCCCCAAGTTAAAGCGACCTTGATCCCTGAAGATAAAACAGCGCCTGGTGTTTACAAGAAGGACGACGGTGTCGTCGAAATCCATATGCAAGAATTTAGTTACGGGATGAAACCGGATAATGTAACGGTTCATAAAGGGGATAAGGTAAGGATTATTTTGACCAACACGGATAAGAAAACGGCAATGACCAATGACCCTGCTCCAATGCATGGCTTTATCATCAACGAATATGGATTGCAGACAAACTGGGGTGTGCCTGAAGGAAAATCCGTTGTCTTTGAGTTTACGGCAGATAAAGCCGGTAAATTCGCTTATTATTGCAGTTACTTCTGCGGACCGCTCCATCTTGAGATGCGGGGCTGGTTTAACGTTGAACAATAATGATGAAGGAGTAACTCATGGTGTTGGATAAGACGGGTAACGTTTTGGAACCAAGATTAACTTTAAGAAGTAAAGTCGAACGTTTATTTTCCCCTGTCCCGAAATGGGTGAACTGGTCCTACAGTTTTGGAGGAATTGCTTTTCTCCTTTTCTTACTGCAGCTCATTTCGGGAATTTACCTTACCTTTTTCTATATACCGACTGCTCAAGATGCGTGGAAAAGCATAAGCCAAATTGAAAATACGATCTTTATGGGGCATTTTTTCCGCAGCTTGCACCGCTGGAGCGCCTTTATGCTGGTTATCTTTGTCATAGCTCACGCTGTTCGGGTTTTCCTTTTTAAGGCCTACCGCGAACCGCGGAGAGGACTTTGGTGGATTGGCGAAGGGCTGCTTATATTGACCTTAGGTTTTGTCATTACAGGCTACCTGCTTCCCTGGGATGTTCGGGCGTATTGGGAAGTGCTGAGCATTCGCAACTCGGCGTTAAATATTCCGCTTCTGGGTCAATGGATTAATGGCTACCTGCTTTCGTCAGGACTGAATGATCAAATTCCGGTATTTCGATATTTTGCAACACATGTTGTTATTTTGCCTCTTCTGATCTGCGTAGGTTTAATCAGCCATTTTGCCCTGATTCGGCGTCTCGGTGTAGCCCCGAGAGAGGGGAGGAAGCTGAAGTGACCACAAAATATGAAGGAGAAGAGCTAGAACCCTTTTTTCCTAAACAGTTCAAAAAGCATCTTGCGGTGACGATCATCACCCTAGCCGTCATGATTTTACTGGCGAAGTTTGGTGTGAAAGCCCAACAAGATACGGATCCCGTGTTTACGTCCTTTATTCCCCAGCCGGATTGGTTATTCTTTTTCCCCTTCCAAATTACCCGTTATTTAAGGGGCTGGGAGGAACTCATCGGAACCGTTGTCATTCCGGTCCTGATTTTCGGCGGAATGTTCCTGCTGCCATTTTTAGATCAGAAATGGACGAAGAAGAAGCAGCGGGCAGCTGTATTGACTGTGGCGCTGGGCTCAGTCCTTCTGATCTCGGTATTTACCTTTCATACGGGGAGTACTTCTCCAATATGGGGGTGTACAGCCTGCCATAAATCAGGCTTCGGTAAAACGTTTTCCGAAGTCCCGACTGAAGTTTCTAAAATAACAACGACCTTTGATAACAAATGGTTGGCTATTCATTATCAAAGCCCACAGTATTGGTGGCTTGTTGATGTGAATTCTCAGAGTGTACCGCGGTGGTAATTCGTCATTCCGAAATGTGAGGGACTAAAAATGCACAAGAAAACTTTATTTCTGACGATGCTTTTTGTGCTGGCGTTGTTTTTGATGGGCTGCGGAACGACTGCACAAAACCAGGAGCCAAGGGTCGAAATGAATAAAGAAGTCAACGGTTTAAAGATTTCTATGGTTACCAATAAAATTCCCGGTGCGAATCCTGTGATCCTCAAGGTCATGGATTCACAAGGAAAACCGGTCAAGAATCTGACCATCGAAGGCGAGCTTTCTATGCCTTCGATGGTCATGCAGGGATATCCTCAAAAGATTGATTTTAATGG
The DNA here is from genome assembly GCF_049860565.1 of Desulfitobacterium nosdiversum. Classification (GTDB taxonomy): domain Bacteria; phylum Bacillota; class Desulfitobacteriia; order Desulfitobacteriales; family Desulfitobacteriaceae; genus Desulfitobacterium_A; species Desulfitobacterium_A nosdiversum. The sequence goes on along the minus strand of NZ_CP172056.1, from coordinate 4,114,275 downwards.
GGATGGAGATCAATATACAAGTCTTCTCCAAATACCCCATGGAGGTCAATGGAGAGTTGAGCTGAGTATACATCAGGGAAGTGAACCTGCCGTTAAGGTTCCGCTGGACTTTACCATCAATCAGTAGATGACAGTAACATCAAAGTTTAAAGTAAGAGGACTAAAATCATGGGCATTACACTTTATCTCGCTAAGCAAAACTTACGGAGAAACTTGTTCCGAACATTGGTGATGGTCCTAAGCATTACCCTCGCTTCGAGCACTTTGCTCGGAGCGGCGGTACTTGCTCGCGGAGTGCAGGATACTCTGGGTGTCGTGCAAAAACGCTTGGGAGCCGATCTCATTATCGTACCTAAAGGGCAAGCGGCAAGTGCCAAGACATCTTTAATCTCCGGCACACCATCAACCTTTTATATGGACAAATCGGTCGAAGAAAAAGTAGCGCGTGTTTCCGGAGTCAAGGGGACTGCATCGCAGCTCTATCTTCGAAGTTTGGATTCTCCTTGCTGCATTTCCATGGTTCACATGGTAGGGTATGACCCGAATAAAGATTTTACAATTAAACCTTGGTTGCTCAATAACATCAAAGGGCAGCTTGAACCCAATCAGATTATTGTCGGTGCCAGGGTCATATCGAGCGTTGTGGGTATTCCGACAAAAGCGATTGGCCAAACCCTGATCTTCTTAGGCAAGTCATTCTCGGTAGCGGGTATTTTAGAACCGACGGGCTTGGGTACGGACTACACTGTTTTCATGCCAATGGACACGGCCTTGAAACTTGTTCAGGGGAGTCCGCTCTATCCGGTAGCTGTTAAATCCAACCAAATTTCCGTTGTACTTGCTCAAGCGGCACCCGGACAAAATCCTCTGACTGTTGCCAAAACGATTTCCCAAGCAATTCCAGAGGTTGATGTTATCCCTTCGAATGAACTGACGCGCAACCTTGAGCAGCAGTTAAGCCATTTATCCAATACATTGGGAGTTGTCGGCGGAATTCTTGGGTTAGTCGCGCTGTTCCTCGTCAGTATCCTGTTTACCCTTTCGATTCAGCAACGGATTCGAGAATTCGGGTTAATGGGAGCAATGGGGGCTAACCGTCGATACATTTTCCGCATGATTTTAACGGAAAGCGGATTGATCTCAGGAATCGGCGGAATTATCGGCTTATTAGGCAGCAGCTTAGGCATCTATTTTGCACGTGATTTTCTCGGGAAATTCATGGGGAATCTCTATATCTGGCCGCACTGGAGCTATTTCGCGGGTGCTGTTGGTCTAGGTTTGCTGGCTACTGTTTTCATGGGTATTTTAGGCGGGTTTTATGCTGCGCTGCAAATAAGTAGACTTGAACCTCTGCAAGCAATCCGGGGAGGAAAATAAGAATGATCACTGTTGAAAATCTTTCTAAAATTTATCAGGACAAAAACCAAACCGTTAAGGCCTTTGAAAATATCAATCTCGAAGTAGCCCAAGGTGACTTCTTAATTTTCACCGGTCGCTCAGGCAGCGGGAAAACAACGCTGATCAGTGTGATGGGAGGGTTGACGCGACCGACAACGGGCAAAGTCCTTATGGATGGAATCGACCTCTGGACTTTATCAGAGCCTGAACTTGCCCGGGTCAGAAACGAAAAGTTCGGTTTTATTTTTCAGTTCGCAAGTCTCATTCCAACACTTCGAGTTATCGATAATCTGCTTTTACCGCTCTCTTTTGGCGGAAAACGTCCAACTCTCGAAGATCAGAATAGAGCGCGTCAACTTTTAGAGACGGTTGAGATTTCGGATAAAGAGCAGTCATTTCCAAGCCAGCTTTCGGGTGGGCAGCAACGGCGAGTGGCCATTGCCCGCTCTCTGATCAATAAACCGGATGTACTCTTTATTGATGAACCCACCGGGGACCTGGATGAAAAAACGGAACAAGCCATAATGCAGCTCTTTAAAAAGATCAACGAGCAAGGAACGACGATTGTTATGGTGACCCACGCCTTAGACTATGCCCATATTGGGAATAAAGTCATGACGATGAGAAACGGTGTATTGACCCCTTATGAAAAAGGGGGAGAGCTAATTTGAAATTTAATCTAAAACTTAATTTAAAACTTAAAGAAAAATGGGGCTTGTGGCTGGCAGGGCTTGTTGTGGTCATACTTGCCGGAGTTGGAGGATATTTTCTTCTCACGACGAATTGGGATCCCCCCGAAACGGTCGTCAATAAGTACTTTACCGCCATTCACCAAAAGGATTATCAGAATGCATATCAACTGGCGAGTTCAACCCAATACCATGAGACCATTAAACAATTTACGGACCGAGTGAATAATTACGGCAAAGATATGGAAATCAAGCCTGTTGAGTCAATAGTAGATAAAAAGGCGAAAACGGCAGTTGTTAAGGTTTCCTATGCTGTAACCACGGATTTTGGTAAATACAAAGGTGAGGGAACCTTTAACCTCGTCTGGGAAAATCGAGCTTGGAAAATTACTAATCCGTAAAGAAGAGGAAGATACATGAAAAAACTGATGGGGCTCCTATTAATAAGTCTATTTATGATGACAGCAATCTTTCCAAGTCAGGTTTTGGCGAATACGAATAGCTGGAGTCAACTCGCTTTAGAAAAGGTAGGAATTATGGATCTTGCTGTTGACCCGGCACGTTCAGAGACACTCTATGCTGCTACAACCCAGGGCCTGCAAATGAGTTCGGATTCAGGGACAACCTGGCATTCAATAAACAAAGGCCTGCCGGCAAGTGAAGCCACGTCGATTGCGATTAATCCAACGAATAGTAAAAACATTTTTGTATGCTATGACGGGGAAGGTATTTTTAAATCGGTAGATGGCGGAGAAACCTGGGTCGCTCAAAATGACGGGTTGCCTACGTTAAACGTGCGGACTCTTGTTTTTCACCCAAAGGATTCCAATACGCTCTATGCGGGAATTAAAGGCGGAGTTTGCATCACGAGCAATGCAGGAAGTAAATGGTCGCCTACCTCGGGTTTTAAACCGTATACCAACGTCAATGATATTGCTTTTAATCCTCAGGATCCTTCAACCGTGTATGCTGCTACGGGCAATGACGGTGTGTTTAAGAGCACCAATGGCGGAGTGAGCTGGAAAGACATCAATACAGGGTTGCCCTCCTTGAGTATTTTTACCTTATCCATTGATCCCAAAAATCCGGAGCGTATCATTGCGGGAACCTATAATGCGGTAACGCCGACCGATTTATATGTGGGCGATGTTTACGGCGGAGTGTTTTACACGAATGATGGCGGAGCACATTGGCAAGCTTCAAAGGCGTTGAGCAGTGTCACCATATTCCGGCTAGTTCGGTATCCGCAAAACTCAAATGTCGTTTATGCTTCGACATTAGGAGGAATATATCGAAGCATCGATGGCGGGATAAATTGGACGGATATTAATGCCGGACTGGCCAACGAATTTCTGCATGCGCTCGTTCTTATCCCGCAGAAGGATGCGCCGCTTCTTTTATCCGGAACACCGAACGGTATTTATACGTATACCGACCAAGAATGGAATAGCTTAAAGGCTAAAATATCGGTCATTCCCAAATGGGTCTGGTGGACTGCCGGAGGTACAGCGGGAGCCATTCTCGTCGGTTTAGTCATTTGGTTGATATTACGCAAACGCCGCAAAGGAAAAGAAAAACAGAAATATGCTTGGTAAACCGTCATTGGGGGAAAAAAACATGCTCGATTTGATTGCAGCATCCATTAAAGGACGGATGGGTAAGAATAGCATCATTATTTTGGCGTTGCTGATTGCGACAGGTGCGCTGTATATCATTCTTAATTTTAGCCAATCCATGGGGCAGGCCATCGAGATGAATAGTTCCCGTATGGGTGCAGACCTTGCTATTCTTCCCATGGGAGCGAAAGAAGGCGGACTTGAACAGGCCACTCAAGGACCTGCACATGAAGGGAAAATACCCCTTAAAGCTTTGCCGGAGATTCAAAAAATTGCGGGGGTTGAGGCGATTTCTCCTCAAGTTTATCTTGGAAATTATTCGATCGGGGATCAGAAGGCAACCTTACTTGGATATGATCCCCAAACAGACTTTACCGTCAAACCTTGGCTTATGAATCCTCTTCAGGGAAATCAGGAACAAGATCAGGTTATTATCGGGAAAAATCTTATCAATCGAACGGGTAGCCCTTTAAAGGTTGGAGATAAATTGACTCTGGGGGAACAGAGTTACCAAATAGCGGGCATTATGGACGAATCGGGAAGCTATCTTGATACCTCCGTGTTTAAGCCCTACACAAAAGAGGAGATAAGCAAAGGCTACTCCTGGATGAGTGTAAAAACTCAACGTGATGTTCCCTTAGACCAGTATGCAAATATATTACAAACGAATGTTGCCCAAATTGAAGTCATTACACGGACGGAAATGAGCAATACGCTGAGCTCGCAATTGACGGGGATATTGAAAGGAAAGAGTCTGCTTTATGCGGGAATCTTCATTCTCGCTGCGATGATGCTCATTCTGGGCTCAATGTTTAATCTGTCCGTTCATGAACAAAAACGAGATTTAGGTCTTTTCCAGGCTATGGGAGCAACGAAACGCCAGATTTCAAAATTGATTTATGGCGAGGCATTTATTCTTGCTTTAATGGGTGCCTTATTGGGCCTGGTGTTGGGAATTCTTGCATTTTATGTTGTGGTTCGCTTTATGAATGCTCCTGGATTTGTGTTTCAAGCTCCGCCATTTACCTATCAACTTGTTGTAGCAATGAGCGGAATTTTATGTGCACTTATTATGGGCGGAATGGCGGCGGTATTCCCTCTTTGGCAGATCTTAAAACTTGATCCTTATGATGCGATTCGCCAAGGAGAATGATACAAACAAAATTTTGGAGGTAAATATTGAATGAAAAACAGGGTTAAAAGAGGATTGCTTGTCACTTTAATTTTAGGTACTGTTGCCATTACTGCCGGCTGCGGTTCATCCACTGCGTCGACACAACAGCCAAATCAGCCGCAGCAGTCTGCTTCAGCACAACAAGCTCCGGCGGCTCAAACTCCATCAACACAAGCTCCGGCGTCACAAGCTTCAGGTGCTCAAACCGCTGCGGCAAGCGGAAAAGATATTTTTGCTAAAAATTGTGCAAGCTGCCATGGAGAGGACGGAAAAGGAGGATCAGCTCTAGCCCTTAATGACAAAAAAAGAGATAAAGCAACCGTCCTCGACTTTACGAAAAAGGGAAATATGAACAAGGGAATGATGGGCTATGAAGGAACGCTCAGTAATGATGAGTTAAACGCTGTCGCCCAATTTGTAGCTGATCTGAAGAAGTAAGCTGAAAGCATCATCGCATTAGGCGGCCTAACACTGATAATTTTTATAAACAAAAATTTGGGGGCTTAGGGAGTTAGGTAACTGGCTCCCTCTTCAATCAATTTAAAAAACTAAGACGTTGCATAGAAAGATTACGATTTATGTGGATGTAGAGAGAGTTTAAGGAGTGGAAGAGATTGGCGAACGAAGAGCAAAAGTTGGAACTCGTGAATGAAACAAAAAACACGGCAAAGGGGGTAAGCCCAAAATTTAAAAAGATCTTTTTAATTACGTTTTCAAGTCTCGCTTTGTTAGCAATAGCTGCAACCGTAGGAATGCACTATACTTCAAAACCCGATTTTTGCGCCAGCTGTCACCAAATTAAGCCACAGGTAACAGCTTGGAGTGCAGGCCCTCATAATCAAGTGGAATGCTTAAATTGCCATGCAGATCCCGGAACCGTAGGGTATGTCAAGCGTAAAATCGGCGGACTTCATGAAGTGTATCTACAGGCTACGGATCAAGTTCCGGATAAAATTGTAGCTAGGTTTAATGTCGCCACGTGTATTTCCTGTCATACGGGTAACCGAACTCAAGACTATCCTCAGGCTAAAGATATTAGACAAAAGACGGGTCCCTTAGCTCCTAAAATGGATCACTCCAAAATTCTTAGTGATAATGTTTCATGTTTAACCTGTCATCAGAATGTTGGGCATAAGAAGTAAAACATAATAACGTCTTTTTGACGTAAAAATCAAAAGGTGTTTAGACAAGCGATTCTGAAAACTAGAAGAAATGAGGAGTATTTATGAAAACAAAAACAATAAATAAATTACTCAATATCTTACCTGCTTTGCTTGGGCTGACGCTATTATTAACACCTTATCTTTTGGCTCCGGTTTGCAAGAGTTTAGTCGAATTAAAATCCGGAAAAATGGGCTTTATGGCTTGTCATTTTACAGCTCAAACCGAGTTGGTGCTGGGCGCTCTGCTCTTAGGTGTCGGTATTATTCTTTTGATTCCTAAAATCGAAAAGCGTTGGCTGGGAGCGGTTGTCACAATTATTGGTTTAGCGGTAATCTTAATACCACAGGATTGGGCAATTGGAATTTGCGCTAAAGATATGATGGCTTGTCATACAACAGCACGTTGGCTCTATGCGGAAGGTGTCCTGACTATGGTCGTCGGAATAGGGATTTGGAGTAAAGTGATCAAGGAAGGTGCAGAGTAATGTTCTTCCTGGCTTGGAAAAACGTTACGCAAAGAAAAGGTCAAACCATAATCACCTTACTTATTACGGTTTTAACGGTTGCAACTTTTGTTTTAGCCCATTCTCTATTTACTGATCTCCAGGAAGGGATGCGTTTATCCGCTACTCGTCTTGGAGCAGATATTATTGTTCTGCCTCATTCCGTAAAATCAGAGGCATTCCAGACAATTTTTACCGGCGAGCCAGTAAATGAGTATATGCCGGATAATGTGTTAGAGTCTGTACGTTCCGTAAAAGACGTTCAGTTAACGACCCCCCAGTTTTTTACTCAGACTCTGGATGAAAGTTGTTGCTCACTAAGCAGGCCTTACCGAGTTGTAGGATATGATCCTGGAACGGATTTTGTAACGCGTTCTTTGCTAAACAGCCCTAATGGATCTGCGTCTCCAGCTAATGACAAGGTAATTTTAGGGGCTAATGTAACCTCTTTTTTGGGAGGTAAAGCTGTTATTCTAGGTAAAGAATTTTATGAAGCCGGACGGCTCGAACGAACGGGGACAGGAATAGATGATACCATTTTTATACGTCTCGATACGGCCCGAACGATAGCCAAAAACAGCCCTTACCTTCAAAACCTTTGGCAAAAAAATTCACCCGACCATCTCATTTCTTCGATCTTGATCAAGGTTAAAGATGGAGCCAGCCCGGCAGTGGTAGCCGATGAAATAAATGGTTTGAATTTAGGGGTAAATGCCGTTGCGACCAGTAAAGTGATAAGCAGCGCCAGAAACCAGATGAATACTGTGAGTCATGTTTTAATCTGGTTATGGCTTGCTTTAGCGCTGACAGCCGCCCTTGCCCTAATCGGCCGTTTTACCGCTCTTGCCAGAGAACGCAAACGCGAACTGGGAATGTTGCGCGCGATTGGCGGACAATCCGGCGACGCTTTTGCAGCGCTGACCATTGAAGCATTGCTCATCGTAGGTGCAGGTGGACTTACCGGAAGTATAGCCGGAGCGCTTTTGACGAATCCAATTCTGACATGGTTAAGAGGGTCTCTTAACTTGCCCCAAGGGGATTGGTCTTTGGCATCAGCGATTTACCAGGGATTGTGGGGAATGGGAATCGCAGTTTTTCTCGGTGCTGTGTCTGCCTTATATCCTGCTTGGCGAAGTTCAAAATTGGATCCCCAGGAGATTATTTCCCACGGGGAATTGGACTAGGAGGTCAATGCGATGGAGATTTGCCGTTTAGAAAATGTGAGTAAAATTTATCACAGCGGAGAAGATGTCTGCCCCGTGGACAATGTTTCGTTGACTATTTCTCAAGGAGACTTTATAGGGATCGAAGGACCGTCGGGCACGGGTAAAAGTACTTTGCTTTACCTCATGGGAGGTGGTCTTCTAAAACCCACACATGGAGATATAATATTTGGCGGCCGTGATATGAGTAAACTCAGTGACCGGGAACTTACATCATGGAGAGCTAAGAACATAGGCTTTATGTTTCAAGAGACAAGTCTATTTCCAGCCTTAACGGCTTTGGAAAATATAGAACTTGCTCTTTATTTAAATAAACGCAGCCGCCTTACCCAAGCTGAACGTGAAGAAGCAATGACGCTTTTAACCGAGTTGGGTCTTAAAGAACGGGCGCATTACTTGCCTCATCAACTGAGTATCGGTCAACGGCGGAGGGTTGTTGTTTGCAGAAGTATTATTAATCATCCTTCTCTGATCTTAGCAGATGAGCCGACAAACGACTTGGATTCATTTTGGGCGGAGAAGGTGATTCATATTCTCGAATCATTTGCGCAGAATAATGGAGCCGTTGTGATGGTAAATCATACGAGTTGGGCGGAACGTGCACAGCAACGTTATAGACTTAATGAAGGAAAACTGATATCCATCTGAACCGAAACATGAAAGAAGGGCCGTTCATTGTAACGGCCTTTCTTTCATGTTCGATTTTACATTTTAGAATAGCTTTCAGCAAAGTGTGCAAAGACTCAATGAGGAAATTCACTTTACTACGGAAGAAAACCAGGGGACAACCTTAAAATAATCAAGGCGTAAATACTACTCTGACACTCTGTTTTTTATTATAGTATAGTTAAAAGGATAAGCCATTGCTTATCCTTAAATTATATTTAAGGGGAATTCGTTCCATGAATAAACAAAAAAGAATCCTTGCAATTCATGATATATCATGCGTAGGGAGATGTTCGCTTACTGTTGCTCTGCCCATTCTTTCAGTGGCAGGACTTGATACAAGTGTATTGCCAACGGCAGTTTTGTCGACGCATCCAGGTGGATTTGAAGGCTTTACCTATCGTGATTTAACTCATGATATCAAACCAATCACTAAGCATTGGCAATCGCTTGATTTAAAGTTTGATGCCTTATACAGCGGCTTTTTGGGTTCCTTTGAGCAGATTGATTTAGTGGCTGATTTATTTAACACATTTAGAAGTAACGATACGCTCATTTTGGTTGATCCAGTTATGGCCGACAAAGGCGTTCTATATTCTGTTTACTCATCCGAAATGGTTCGCGGAATGACCAAATTATGCTCAATGGCAGATATTATCGTCCCTAATTTAACTGAGGCATCCTTTATGTTAAATGAGCAATACATGGGTGAAAATTATTCACAGGAATATATCGAAAAGATGTTAAAAAAATTAGCCTCTCTAGGAGCCAAAACGGTTGTACTCACGGGTATTTCCTTTGAAAAGGACAAGTTGGGAGCTGCAGCCTACGATAGTAAGTTAGGCAAAATAAGCTATGCCTTTAATAAAAAAATTGATGGACATTTTCACGGTACAGGAGATATATTTGGGAGTACCTTATTAGCTGCGCTCTTAAATAAATTCTCCCTTGAAGAAGCGTCACAGATAGCCGTAGATTATACTCATGAATGTATTAAGCTGACTGTCCATGCTGAACTCGAAAGAAGATATGGGGTATGTTTTGAAAGAGCAATTCCTTATCTCATCAAAAAATTGGGATTGATAACCTAAATATAGTGTTTAGTTACAATTCCACATTCTTGCATATGTTTCAATAGCTTGGAGTGCATCTTCTGTTAGATTTAATTTCATTTTATTTAGACGATTGTGGAATAAAAGATGGCTTATTACAGGGGACAGTGATTTAAGTTCTTGGATCACTGCCATATAATTTGAGTTAATGGTTTGTTCGAGAATACGAGTGAAATCTTTTTTGACTTCTTTTATGGAGTTATTTTTTATATCCGCTAAATCATAACTCTTTCGAAAAATGGATGAGATAATATAATTCTCTTTTTCTAATTGAGCTCTTTTCTTAAATACATTAGGTAGATAGGCATTGCTGTAATATACTGGGATTTCATTGGGGAGAAAATAGCCAATACCCGCTAAATGTCTATAGTCTAATCTATTAATAATTTGCAATTCATCTATTTCAATAGAGCGTGTTTTTTCAAGTAATTTAAAATAACTTGATTTATTTAATTGCTTTGAATAATAAGCAAAGTTAACTAAGTTATAATTCGACTGCTGAAGATCCATATTTGTTTCATGGGTAAAGCTATTGAAGTATTTTACTAAAATAGGTTCTGCTAAATTGTTTGATTCTAAATCGTTAAAATAGGTTAAAAATGAAAAATAGTCTTTAGGGTATTTCTGCTGAAGAATATCCTGCAATTGGCATTCTATTTGGCTTTGCGTAAGAATAGATGATTTTTGCGTGATCATTTTGATAGGTGTGCAGATTATTTTTCCTGTAATTTTATGGTGCTGCATCACAAACGCATTTGTTTCGTCTGTCGAAAAATAATACTGAATATTACCCTTTTCATAATAGGCAAATCCGAATAGGGCAATCTCTTTTTCTTTTGTTAAATTATTTGCAATCTCTCCTACAAAAACATCACGGTTTGCATTATTGACAAGGCTCACTATAGTCAACTCCTATATAAATAATTAATTCATAATTCCGGAAATAATTTTTGTTTCCTATATAAGTGTAATAAATACGATGTATTCAATAGGTAGTCTATGCGACCTCCTGGATATAAGAAAAGAGTATGATTCAAATAAGTCTTGAAAATGATAGGAGGTCATTGAATGAAGAGAGAAGCAAGGGCAAGTAAAATCTTAGTCCTGGGTTTGGACGGTATGGATCCTAAATTGTCAAAAAAATTCGTCGACAAAGGAGTAATGCCAAATCTTAAAAGACTCATTAAGCAAGGCGCTCGAAGAGAAGATTTACGGATGTTAGGTGCAATGCCTACAATTACACCTGCACAATGGACGACGCTGGCAACGGGTGCATATCCGGAAACCCACGGGATCACTGACTTCTGGAACCAAAGCAAGGAAGATCTTTCGGAAATAGTTTATTCCCTGGACTCCAGTATGTGCCAAGCAGAACAACTTTGGAACTGCTTTGCAGAAGCCGGTAAAAAAACACTTGTATGGCACTGGCCAGGTTCCAGTTGGCCCCCGACTTCAGATCGTAAGAATCTATTTGTTGTTGATGGTGCCCAGCCGGCAGCTGTCAATATGAGTATTGCTAATGTTGATGGAGAAAAAATGGTATTTGCCTCCAATACTGTAAGTAAGGTCGGATATAAACCCTGCTCAACAGAGGATACTGGAGCGGGATGTGTTATTCAAGATTTGCCCGAGGAGAATACCTCCGCCGGATCGTTCCTTCTTGAACGGCACAAAAAGAAAACTGTAAAAAATCTATTTATGAGTTTAGAAGAAGGTGCGGCCGGACTAGATAATCTTCCGTATGATAGGGTCGTGAGTCCAATCAAAGGCGCCGAGGGGTGGGCTAATGCTCCGGAAGGTGCAAAGGAATTTTACTTTGTAACTTCAAACGGATTAGTCAGAAGACCTGCCTTGATTTTGAAAAATAAAGCCGGTATCTATGATACGGTAGCCCTTTATCGGTCTAAAAAAGATGGAAAGCCGCTTGCGGCAATGAAGGAAAAGGAATTTGCCTTTACCGTTATTGATGATTGCAATGTAAGCGGTGAACAAGTACCTTGTGTCAGAAATTACAAGCCATTGGAAATTGCTCCGGATGGTTCTCGGGTAAGAATGTGGATGAGTACGGCTCTTGATATTTCCAATGATGTAAGATGGTCGCCTAAATCCATGTATCAAGATGTTGTCAGCAATGTCGGTCATGTTCCGCCGTTTTGCCAATTGGGCGGTTCTAACTTCGAAAATTGCAAAGAACTATTAAATCCGGTATGGGCTCATTACGCACAATGGCAGGCCGATGCCTTAAATTACCTCATTAAAGAAAAAGGTATCGAAGTAATCTTTTCCCATATCCACTTCATCGATCATCAAGGTCATCAATACTGGAATTATGCATTGGAAAAAGAAGGCGTTGGGAACGAAGCAGGATATCAAGGATTGATTGAAAAAGTTTATAAAGACGCAGACGATTACATTGGAAAATTCCTGTATCTATTAGATGAGGATTGGACGATTTTTGTTACTTCTGATCATGGTCTTCAAATTCATTATGAGGATCTCCCTTTATTGGGCGATGGAATGGGCTGCAATGTAAGAGTAATGGAGGAGCTAGGCTATACTGTTCTTAAAAAAGATGAAAATGGCAACGATTTAAGAGAAATTGACTGGGAGAAAACAAGGGCTGTTGCAACCCGAAGCAGTTACATCTGGGTTAACCTTAAAGGGAGAAATGCGACAGGAATAGTTGATCCGAAGGATAAAAAGGCTCTTGAAGAAAAAATTATTGATGACTTATATAACTACAGACACCCTAAATCGGGCAAACGTGTTGTGAGTATTGCTTTAAGAAATAAAGATGCTCAAGTTTTAGGCTTGAGTGGCGATGAAACCGGCGATATTGTTTATATGTGTAAAGAAGGTTGTTGTAGGGAGCATGGTGAAAGCTTATCCACCTATGATGGTTATTTTGATACTTCAATTTCGCCGATCTTTGTTGCAGCCGGCAAAGGTTTGAGGAAAGGCTTTACGACAACTCGGGTTATTCGCCAAGTCGACTTTGCACCTACACTTGCAATTTTGGGAGGAGTAAGAATACCTGCCCAATGTGAAGGCGCACCTGCATATCAAATTCTGGATCAAGAATTATAATTAAAGGATAAATAAGACGGCTTAGAATTTTCGAATAGTGTTAATTTTATTGATTAGCACTATTCGAAAATCAATTTCCTTTTGGTAAAATTACCGAGAAAGTTCTTGTGAGGGTTTTCTCTCGGTTGCACAATTTACTTCAAGAATTAAGTTTCCCGTGTTTATTCTACCAAACGAAGTAGCTCTTTTTCTCAAAATTTAGTTTTATAGTTTTTGTTGTCTGGCCCTTATCAAAAATAGGAGGGATATATTTTGTCAACAAATAATAATGCTATGAAAATAAAGAATAACTATTTTGATGGTTTAGAGGTTACCCGGAAACAATTATTCTTGTTTATTATTATCGCCTCTTCTTACTTCTTTGAAATGTTCGACAATTCCATTTTTAACTTTACCGCCCCGGCTATTATGGCTTCGATGAAAATAAATGCGGCAAATGTAGCTCAAATAACTTCACTGTACTTTTTGGGCAATACATTTGGTGGTATTTTTGGCGGGATTATCTCCGATATAATCGGCAGGCGCAAAAGTTTATTATTAAGTACTTTAATATTTACAACTGGATCGATTATCAATGGTTTAACATCGAACTTTACAGTATTCATGTTCGCGAGAGCTATGACAGGTTTTGGTGTTATGTGTATGATGGTTGTAACCATTACGTATATGGCAGAATTGTCGCCGAAAGAAAGCCGAGGCAAATGGGAAGGTATAATATCAGGGTTCGGTTATTTAGCGGGGCCGATAATCGGATTTGTAGCAGGCATTATAGTTCCGCTTTCTCCTGAAGCCTGGCGGTATGTTTTTTATCTGAGTGGTCTGGGTTACGTGGTATTATTATTGGGTATTATTATCTTAAAAGAATCTCCTCGCTGGCTTATGAGCAGAGGAAGACAAGCCGAGGCAGAAGAGGTTGTATCGAGTATTGTCGGAAAACCTATCGATCTTAGTGATGTAATTGTTGTTAAAAGATCTCGAAATTCGTCGTTATCTAAAGATATTGCTGAAATGTTTTCTCCGTTATACCTAAAGAGAACAATAGTTCTTTGTGTTGTTTTGAGTGCAGGTGTTGTCAGCATACAAATAACTCAACCTTGGATAACAACAATGCTTAAAATGAGTGGATTTAGTATGCAAGATAGTATACTTCTTTCAACAATACTTACTTTTGGTATTCCTTTAGGACAGTTCGTCGCAGCTTTCTTTTCTGATAAGGGTGGAAGAAAAATTCCTATTGGCGTCTTTGGAATTTTATATTGTGCTGCTGTAATCCCCTTTTTATTTGTGATTAAAGGAAACTTCTTCTTGGCTGCTCTATTTGGTCTTTTAATCAACGTTTTTGCAATAGCCAGAAACTTTATTATCCATCCTTACGTTGCCGAATCGCTGCCAACTAAACTTAGAAACTCTGTAACGGGTATATTAAACGGTATATCGCGTTTTGCTGCTTCTGGAGCTCAACTTTTAGTTCCGATGATCTTTGCCGGTTATGGAATTTTTGGGGTTTTTGGTTTTGCCATGGTTCTTTCTCTCCTTACTTCATTTGTGGTACTTGTCTTTGGATGGCGATCTGCTCATAGATCTTTAGAAGAAATTAACGAGAATCTAACGGATAATGCAGATTCCTCAGGAAAGAAAGCTGCCTGTTAAATAAGTGAATGAATAAATAAAAAGGAAAACCGAGGCTAACATCTCGGTTTTCCTTTTTTATTTCATAAAGGCAAACATTAAGAATTATTCTTCAGTATTTATTAGCTCTTCAAGTAATTGAGGCTGTTTAATGATAATGAATTGTTTTTCTTTCTTGATAACATCTAAATGCTCTAGTTCAGTTATATATTTTATAATATTTGATCGATGGACACCGGTAATTGAAGCCATATCTTTTCTTGTTAAGAAATTTTTAACGTGGATACTGTTATCGAATTGAATTACACCGTAATTTTTACCTAATTGTTGAATTAATTTATAAACTCTAACTTTACTTATTTCCTTACCTTCGGTAATAAGTGTATTTATGCAATATTCATACTTTTTATATAGCTGATCAATAAAAAATTCTAAATAACCTTGATTAGTATGTAAAAGTTTAAAAAAAGTATCCTTGGTAATCATTAAAATTTCTGCTTTTTCCAGAGCAAAGGTTTCCTGATAAAAAGTTTTATGAAAGCAAGCAATTAAACACCCTTTTTCAAGAAACCACATTAATCTATTTTCGCCTTCTTCATTGGATAACTCTACTTTTAATCTTCCTTCTTTTATTAAACCTACCATTGAGTCAAAAGCCTGAGGAGTAAATAGTTCACCTTTTTTAAGTGTTATTTTAGATTTTGCATTTTCTGTGAAATAATCCAGGATTGACATATTAGGATTAATAAATGGGGTGCTATCGTACATACCTTTTTCCATAACCTTAGAACTCCTTTCGTATTATGTGTGCTCGTGTTCACAAAAACAATAGGAATCCAATGACAGTGGCCCCTTAAAGACCACTTTAATAAGAATCAAGAACATTACTATCCCAGTATGATAATCATAGAACTTTTATAAATAGAAAAAGGTAGCCTATACGATATCTTAGCTTAAGAAAAAGATTAATATTTAGATTATAAGAGTTTGGTTACAGGCGATTTATAGATGTGTTTTTGATTGGTGTAACCTGACTATATCATAAAATAGAAGGAGAATAAATCATGGATCAGTTGTTAATCAAAAGTCTTAAAACGTTGGTTGGAGAGAAAAACGTCTTTGATTCATTTGAAGATTGTTTTTGTTACACTTATGACGCTTCTTTTTCTAAAATCGATAAAAAAAATACGCCGGGAATAATCGTCTTCCCGGAAACAACGGAACAGGTATCCGCCGTCATGAAATTTGCTTATGAACATAAGATTACGGTAATCCCCCGTGGGGCAGGTTCTAATGTGAGTGGTGGGACGCTCTCATTGCCGGAGTGTATTATTATGGTTCTCACGAAAATGAATAAGATTTTGGAGATCGATAGAGAAAATTTACTGGCTGTTGTTGAAACGGGGGTAAAAACAGGCCAACTTCAACAGGAAGTCGAAAAGATTGGGCTCTTTTATCCCCCGGATCCAGCCAGTCTGGCTTTTGCCACGATCGGTGGAAATGTCGCCGAAAGTGCCGGAGGCCCACGGGGGGTTAAGTATGGTACGACCAAAGATTATGTGTTGGGGCTGGAAATTGTGTTGCCCACCGGGGAAATCATTAATACCGGTGGACGGGTCATTAAGAATGTCACGGGATATAATCTGACTCAATTATTTACAGGTTCGGAAGGGACTTTAGGCATCATTACGAAGGTTGTTTTAAAATTAGTACCTAAACCCGAAGCGAAAAAAACGATGCTGGCCATTTTTAATAAGATTGAAACAGCAGGACAAGCGGTTTCAGGAATTATTGCCCAGGGTATTATTCCGACGACGATTGAACTTTTGGATGATGTCTATATTAAAAATATTGAAGAATATGCTCATGTTGGGTTTCCTCTGGATGCAGAAGCCGTGCTTCTGATTGAAGTAGACGGCGACGAGGAACTTTTAGAAAAACAGGTTCGAAAGATTGAAAAGGTCTGCAAGGAAATAGGGGCCAGGGAAGTCAGGATTGCTCAAAACGAACAGGAGGCGGACGAGCTGTGGACGGCGCGCCGTGCGGCTTTTGCATCTTGTGCCCGTTTGAAGCCAACGATTATCGGGGAAGATGCGACAGTACCGAGAAGTGAAATTCCGGCTATGATTAAAAGAATCCGTGAAATTGCTGCTCGATATAATGTTTTAATTGCGGTTGTGGGACATGCAGGGGATGGAAATTTGCATGCGACATTCCTTTGCGATGAAATAGATAAGGAAGAAATGAGCCGTGTCGAAAAGGCGATTGACGAAACCTTTTATGCCGCTTTGGAACTCAAAGGGACTTTAAGCGGCGAGCATGGGATTGGCAGAGCTAAAGCACCGTTTATTAAACAGCAAATCGGAGAAGACGGTTATCGTGTTATGAAAAAAATTAAATTGGCGCTGGATCCTGAGAATCTGCTTAATCCCGGCGTAATGTTTGGGGAGTGAGAAATATGCCTAAAGCATTTGCCGAGTGGGAAAAAGAAGTGATCAAATGTATCCGCTGCGGATCCTGTCAGAATGTTTGCCCGATTTTTGCTGAACTGACTTCTGAAGCGACGGTGGCAAGGGGTAAGGTGCGTTTGATTCGTATGGCGATTAAAAATGATATCGAAATTACCGGCGGTTTTGAGGAGCTCATGTCCCAATGTTTAATGTGCAAAGCCTGTGTAGCCAACTGTCCCAGCGGAGTACGGGTGGATAAATTAGTCGAAGCAGCTCGGGTCGAGACGGTCCGCCGTAGGGGAATGCACCTTTTAAAAAAGTTTATTTTTCGAGTCGTTCTAAAAAATCGGGGGATTTTTCATTTGAGCTTAAGAAGCGGATCAATATTTCAGAAGCTGCTTTTCAGGCCAGGACCTAATGGGCAAGGAATGCTGCCTCGGCTGCCGATGGGTATAGATATGCGACGAATGATTAAACCGATTGCCCCAACCCCTTTGCGCCAACAGTTTCCGGAAATGGTAAAGGGTAAGAATTCTCGGGGAAGAGTCGCATTTTTTACGGGCTGCATGCTGAATTATTTTTATGTGGATGCAGGCCGGTCGGTCATTGAGGTTTTAAATAAGCTGGGTTACGATGTAACGATCCCTTGGAAGCAGACGTGTTGCGGGACTCCAGCCCGCGTAAACGGAGATAAAGATACGGCCATTGCTCTGGCCAAGGCCAACATAGATGTTTTCATGGATCTGGATGTGGATGCAGTGATCGTTGCCTGTGCTTCCTGCGGTTTAGCATTAAAAGAAGAATATGCTGAGCTTCTTGCGGATGATCCTAAATATTCGGCGAAAGCGAAAAAGCTTATGGCCAAAGTTAAGGATTTTAATGAATTTGTCGTGAGCATTGACGGATGGGATAAGAATTTAGAGCGGGTTTCGGTTAAAACCACTTATCATGACCCATGTCACTTGGCTCGAGGGCAGAATGTAAGAAAACAACCACGGCAGATCATCCGAGCTATCTCTGGAGCAAAATTCTCAGAATTACCAAGGATCGAAAAGTGCTGCGGTATGGCAGGGTCCTATAGCCTGTACCATTACGATACGTCTAAAAAGATTAACGACAAGAAAATTGCGGACATAAAGGAAACCGGTGCTGAAGTGCTGCTAACCTCCTGTCCAGCCTGCCTTATGCAAATGGAAGACGGCTTGAACCGTAACAACATGAATGTAAAATGCATGCATGTGGCAGAGCTTTTAAATATGGCGATGCGAAGTAAATAAATATTAGCTAATGAGAAGTTAAAAGGTAATCTCTACAACCTTATGAAAATTAAAGAAGAACTAATATATATTAAGATGGTTAAATAGAGTTTTATTAAAGGAGGTGTCCAATCTAAGGAACAATCTAGGAGTGCTTAATTAAGAAAAGATTCCATTTTAAAATGGGGATGCTTTTTTTAAACAATTGAATTTATTTATTAAAGATTTAGGAGTGAATAAAAAATGTCTTTAACTCGATTGAATGATACTCGCTTTGAAGAGGTAATCTATGATAACGGTGAGCCTTGCCTGGTGATTTTCTCAAGAAAAACCTGTCATGTCTGTAAAGAAGTCGTGCCTATGTTAGAAGAATTACAACCGAAATACAAAGGTAAATTTGGTTTCTATTATGTGGATGTGGAAGAAGATAAAGAGTTGTTCCAAAGATTTTCTTTAAAAGGGGTTCCACAGCTCCTTTTCTTTAATAAGGGTGAGTTTAAAGGTAAAATGGCTGGCCAAGTTGAAGACGAACGAGTCATCGATAAGATTGCGGATGTTCTTGAATCGTAATATTATTACATGCTTAAAAAGAGAGGAAGTTGTTGAGGAGAATGGGAGACTTAACTAATTCCTATGACTTGATTATTATTGGCGGCGGTCCGGCAGGCCTTTCCTCCGCTATCTATGGGGCCAGAGCCAAGCTGAAAACCCTTGTGATCAATAAAGGAACCATTGGCGGCTTAGTCAATACGACACGGGAGATTGTCAATTATCCTGGATATCCGGAAATCAGCGGAGAAGATCTGATGAAGGACTTTAAAAAACATGCAGAATCTTTTGGTGTTGAGTTTTTACGGGACGAGGTTGTCGGTACGGATTTCTCCCAGGAAAGCAAAGTCATTACCACGAAAAAAGGCAAAGAATTTTCAGCGAAAGCCATCATCATTGCTTGCGGCAGTGAACCGAGACTCTTGAATATTCCCGGCGAGAAGCGGCTCCAAGGCAGCGGCGTTGCCTATTGTGCGACCTGTGATGCCGAGTTCTTCGAAGGTGAAGACGTTGTTGTCGTGGGCAGTGGAGATCAAGCGATCGAAGAAGGAATGTATATTACCAAGTTCGCGCGTAAAGTCACCATGATCGTACTCCATGACGAAGGAGTTCTCGATTGCAATAAAGTCAGTGCTGAAAGAGCTTTCCAAAATGAAAAGATGGAGTTTGTCTGGAACTCCACGATTGAAGAAGTCCTGGGAGAAGAGAAGGTCGAAGGAGTTAAAATTAAGAACTTAAAAACAGGAGGTTCGACTGAACTTGCCTGCCAAGGAGTCTTCTTCTTTGTGGGAATGGTACCTTCAACCCATTTTCTTAAAGACAGCGGCATCGAGATGGACAAAAGAGGATATATTCCCGTCAATGAGATGATGGAAACAAACATTGAAGGGGTATATGCGGTCGGGGATAACCGAATTAAATATCTTCGACAAGTGGTTTCGGCAGCCGGAGACGGAGCGGTCGCAGCGGTTGCCGCCGAACGTTATATTGAAGAATTAAATGCGTTTAATACGAACATTCTCCAAAGCGACAAGAAAGTCTTACTTCTTTTCTTTGATGCCTTGAATAATGAAAGCCTGGAATTCAGCACCTTATTAGAAGAAGCAAACCAGGAACTGGGTGAACGCTATAAAGTTGTGAAGGTTGATATGGCGACCAAGAAAAATCTGGCGAAAAAATATGAAGTTAATAGTGTGCCTTCCGTTTTAGTCTTAGATAAAGGCGAGAAGGTCAAACGGCTTTACTATACAATGGATAAGGAAAATCTAAAAGCTCAATTATAGCATTGGTTTTACTACCCTTTAGATCGGGGTTTAAACCCTGTTCTTTTTAACTAAGAGCAGGGGCTCTAATTGCCCAATGGTTTGTCTTTATTAATTATTCTTTATCTAAGCGATGTAGAAGGAGTGTTGGTTTATGGGTCAACCCTTTATTCATCCTACAGGTGTTACAATTTATAATCCGGAAAAATGTTTTAACGGTTACACCATTATGAATGCACCGGGTTTAGGCTGCGTAATTATTGACATGAATGGTAATGTTGTTCGTGTATTTAAAGATCTTCTTGGAATGCCAAATAAATTGCTTCCCGGGGTTATGTCATGGGGAGTCGTGGCAGAAGAAACGCTAAATTCGGCTATCAAGACCAAATCGACCTTATACAAGTTGATTGGGAAGGTAAGGTGGTTTGGGAATTTAATAAGAAAGAGTATATTGAAGATGAAGGCGAAGAGCCGCGTTGGATGGCTCGTCAGCACCATGACTATCAAAGAGAAGGCAACACTGTAGGTTACTATGTCCCTGGAATGGAGTGTAAAACCGCTAGTGGCAACACCTTAATTCTTTGTCATGAGAACTGCTATAACAAACGAATCTCCGACAAACAACTTTTGGATGATGTTATCATTGAAGTGGACTGGAAAGGAAATATTGTTTGGGAATGGCGTGCTGTAGATCATTTCAATGAATATGGTTTCAGCGCTGCAGCAAAATTAGCCCTCTATAAAAATCCGAACCTGCATGAAGCAGGCGGCGGAATGGGCGACTGGATGCATATTAACTCCATGAGCGTTCTTGGTCCTAACAAATGGTATGATAAAGGTGACGAACGTTTCCATCCGGATAATATTATTTGGGATGCTCGTGAATCCAATATCATTGCGATTATTTCTAAAGAAACCGGGAAAGTCGTTTGGAAAATGGGACCCGATTTTGCCGATGATCCGAAGCTTCGGAAAATTGGACAAATTATTGGACAACACCATGTTCATATGATTCCGCAAGGACTTCCCGGAGCAGGAAACATCCTTATCTTCGATAATGGCGGTTGGTCAGGTTATGGCGAACCCAGCAACGTTTCTAAAGATGGTACAAAAGTCAACATTACTGACCGTTCTCGTGTTCTTGAATTAAACCCTGTAACCATGAAAGTGGTTTGGCAAATTACGGCTAGTGAACTCATGGGTTATGGTTCACCATTAATTAACGATTATCGTTTCTATAGTCCATTAACCAGTGCTGCTCAACGTCTTCCGAATGGAAATACCTTCATTACTGAAGGAGTAGGCGGTCGTTTCTTCGAGGTCACTCGGATGAAAGATGTCGTGTGGGAATTTATCTCGCCATTTACCGAAAATTCGGCAGTGATTTACTATCGGGGTTATCGTTATCCTTACAGCTATATCCCCCAGCTTCCTGAACCCAAAGAAACGGCAATCCCCATGCTTGATATTCGTAAATTCCGTGTTCCCGGAGCAGCCGACTGTGAAGTTAAAGATGTTGTCGGGGTAGAAGGAACTCTCGGCTATCCCAAGGTTCATCAAGCCTGCGTTGCTGCAGGGGATCAGGATCTCTCCTTAAAAAATGACGATGAAGATGACGATGGTTTTACTAAATTTTAATTGATTATGATATAGGATAGTAGGACCCTGTGCTAAAAAGAGCGCCTCAGAAATCAAACTTCTGAGACGCTTCTTTCTCTATTTTGGCTTAAAAGTTGAATCGGCATAAGAGTAAATATAATGAATATGCGGTTTTAACTTAAACATTGAATGAAAATGTTTCAGGTTGAGCAGTGAAAGAAGATATAGTAGCTATTCCTTTTGTAAAGTATAAAACGGCAAAAATTCCATCATCAAGGGTATACATGGATTTTAAAGATGGGCAAGCTTCAAGTGCAAATTCTTTTACTTCACGTCGGTCATCATTTGCAACTTTTCCAGTAATACGAATCCATTGTCTTTCTTTATTCATACAACAGATTTCAACTTTGGGATTGGCTAGCATTTGCTTAAAGCATTGTTTTTTATTATTGGTTACAATATATAATTTTCCTTCGTAGATAAAGACAGCACCAAAGGGTCTGATCCTTGGTTGGTCCCCTTCTGTTGTTGCTAAGTAAAAAGTGCCGCATTCTTTTAAAAATTCTAAAGCTCTGTTCAGGATTGTTGCTCCTCTCTTTCACTTTGTAGAGTTAAAACGTTGTTTAAATTAAAAACAGAAATGGTCTGTTCCAATTGCATACCGAGGTTTTTTAAGAAATTAACCGATGCTGCAATTTCCTGAGAAGTGGCGGTCAGTTCCTCACTGCTTGCGGATATTTCCTCTGAACTTGAGGCATTTTGTTCAGCTACAGCTGCAACGGATTTTGTCTTTTCTAATATTCCTTTTATACTTTCATCAATTTGATTGAATGAAGAACTGATTTCTTTAATCGTTCCCACCATTTTCATAACAACTTGTGATATGGTGCCGAAGGCTTCATTGGTTTGTGCAAGTGCATTTTGTTGAGTCCCGACAACCGTATTTACATTATTCATCTGTTCAACAGCTTTATGGGCACCGGCTTGAATTCGATCAACTATATCGCCAATCTCCTGGGTAGCATGAGCTGAGCTTTCAGCTAACTTTCTAACTTCCTCAGCCACTACTGCAAATCCGCGTCCATGCTCTCCCGCTCTCGCTGCTTCTATTGCAGCGTTTAAAGCAAGTAGGTTCGTTTGTTCAGCAATATTAGAGATTGTGCTTAAAATGCTGCTCACTTCTTCTGATTGTTTAACTAAATCATGAATTGCCTGAGCTACATTGCTTGAAGCGGATAGAGTACTCCGCATGCTTTCATTTTGTTTCTCAACGGCTTTAAAACCGGTATTAACGGAAAAACTAGCTTTTTCGGTCCCTGCGGTTATGTCCAGAATTTGAGTATTGGCCAAATCCATGGCTTGAACAATATGATGCACAGTCTCTACAATTTCTTGAGAATGAGTGGCTTGTTCATTAGCTCCTTTGGCCATTTCTTGAATGGCTTGAGAAACGAGTTCTATAGAAGCGGAGGATTCCTGGGCTGAGGCGTTAAGCTGTTGAGCAGTACTTGAGATATGTATGGATCCTTCTTGTACTCGCTGAACTATGTTTCGCAAGTTTCCTGCCAAAGTATTTAGAGAGTGGCCTAAAATACCGATTTCTCCTTTATGGTTGTTAGTCACATTAATCGCTAAATCTCCGGTTGCCAGGACGTCCGCTTGTTTAGCTAAACTGACGATGGGTTTAGCAACTTTACGTCCGAGGAATAATGCTAAAAAGACGACGATAATTCCAGCAGTTAAAATCATCATAAGGCTGATCCTGAGAAGGTTATCACTCATGATACTGAACTCTTTTTTGGGCAGAGCAAGGACTGCAGTCCAACCGGTAGATTCTAAAGTTTTGTAAGTTGCTATTTTAGGGATACCCTGATAGGTGTATTCGTCATTTCCATTTCCACTTTTTTGTATTATCTTTTTGCCAAATAGGTTCAAGCTGTCCGAATCCGTTTGGGTAATGTCTAGATTCATAACTTGAGATTCATCAGGGTGGGCCATAACTTTACCGGATTTGTCAACGAGGTAAGTATAACCAGTTTGGCCGTAACTCGATTTGCTTATGAGTGATTTTAAAGTATCCCACTTTATACTCATTACAAGTACAGAAAACCCTTTGTCAGTTTTAATAGGGCAAGCGATACCGAAAGCTTTATTTCCAGTAGTTTTGGCAATGTTTAAACTGGTGATAAAAGGCTGTCCATTTTGGGCTGCTTTAAAATAGTCGCGATCACTGATATTGGGTTTAGCTCCCAAGGAATTTACCCCATGACCGTCACTGTCGGACCAGACTAAGGCTTCGGCATAAGGAGTATTTTCCGCTTCACGCTTTAGAAAGTCCATTACTTCATCCTTGTTTCCGGATTGAAAGACAGGATTTTTACTTATACTCTCAACGACCATGATTTTTTCATTAATCCAACTGTCTAAAGCATCTGTGGTTAATTTTAATGTGTTATTCATATTAGCCTTGGCATCTGCTTCTATTGATTTGTGGATGTAGTAATCATTAATTAGACTTAAGCAGATCAGTGGGACAAGGGCAATAACCAAGAAAAAAATAACAAACGTAGTTTCAATTTTTCCTGTTGTTTTTAGTTTCAATAGTTTTTTTTCTCCTTTTTAAAATTCCAATGGTAAACCGCGAAAAATGCAAGTATATCAAATTATAAAACGATTACCTTCGCCCGATAGTAATCTTGGCTACCTTTGGCGGAAAATTTATATTATATTCGAAAACAAAATCTCAAGTATTGTGAAATCCTTCCTTGGTTACAAGAAAGGGAAAAGAGGACAGAGAGATATTTTTTGTAATGGTAACGGTTAGATGTTATATTGAATTCGATTAAACAATATAAGAATCTGAATGCTCAAAAGGAGAAATATAGATGGACAAGATCATAGGAATAATCGCAAATAATATCGATCTTAAGCAGAGTATCGAAGAGCTATTCACCGATGATATTAAGCAAGGAAAAATAATAATCGATGTCTTAAATTCCGAAAGGATCGAAGAGCAAGGTCAGCTCTTAGAGAAAAAAGGGGCCAAAGCGATTATTGCCAGAAGCGGCGGTTATCGTCATACCATTGGTAAAGTTAGCGTTCCTGTGATTCAGTTTAAAATAAACACGCTGGATATTTTGGCTGCCCTAAAGACAGCGAGCAAACTAGGAAAGGATTTAATCCTCGTTATCTCTGATTTAGAATATTTCGATTGCGAAGAATGGAAAGACATGATAAACGCCAGGGTTATCATCGAAAAGTTTGATGCGTTAGATGCCATTGAGAGTAGGGTTATTAAGTATGCTTCTTGCCCGTTGGATGCTGTCATTGTTGGGGGCGGTATCCCTTGCAGTTTCGCTCAAAAATTTGGGCTAAAGTATGTTCCTATCACCGCCAGCAAAGAATCGATTAAGGAAATTGTTGCGTCTGCGCGAGAACTTATAGATAACCTGTATGAGCAAAAATATCAAAATGAAGTGCTGAAAAAAACGTTGGATGGAGTTCATGACGCGGTTGTGGCTATTGATCGGGAAGACAATATTATCCTCTACAATGAAAGGGCAAGAGAAACGCTTAAAAAAGACAGGCAAGATGTAATAGGCAGGAATTTAGTGGAGGTCTTGCCTGAACTAAGCTTTATGGCTGATGTTTTAAATACGAAAGTAAATAGAACGAACGAAATCATTAATTTAAAACGAATTGTTATCGCAGCAAATACCTCTTTGTTAGAAGTGGATGGATATGTGCTTGGGGCTCTTTGTTCGTTTCAAGATATAACAAAACTTCAAAGCTTAGAGAAAAAGATTCGGTATGAACTCAATAAAAAGGGGCTTACGGCAAAGTATCACTTTGAAGATATTATTGCTTATGATCCTGTAATGAAAGATACGATGTCAAAAGCTGTAAAGATAGGTTTAACAGACGGCACTGTGATGATCTATGGGGAAAGCGGCACAGGCAAAGAAATGATCGCGCAAAGCATTCATAATATCAGTTCCAGAAAAAATGAGCCCTTTGTTGCCATTAATTGCGCTGCGCTAACGGAAAGCTTACTTGAAAGCGAACTTTTTGGATATGAAGAAGGGGCATTTACCGGTGCGAGAAAAGGGGGCAAACCGGGATTGTTTGAACTCGCTCATGGGGGAACAGTATTCTTGGATGAGATAAATAGTGTGTCTCCTGCTCTTCAAGCTAAACTTTTACGCGTTTTAGAAGAAAGAGAAATCATGAGACTTGGTTCTGATTATGTCATTCCTTTGGATGTTCGAATTATATCGGCTGCTAACGAAAGATTAGAAATGAAGATTGAGGAAGGAAGCTTTAGAAGTGACTTATTCTACCGGCTAAGCATTCTTGAACTTAATGTTCCGCCGCTTAGAGAAAGAAAAATGGATATTGTTCCGATATTCAATTACTATCTTTCAATCTTAAAGGGATCATCAAGCTTGTCCATCGACCATGAACTCGAAGAAAGGCTTAAGGCCTATCCTTGGCCGGGTAATGTTCGAGAATTGAGGAACAATGCTCAAAGATATGTTCTGTTCGGCGAACTTGAATTGAATTGCAAACTCCCTCGAAAGAATTCGGAATTGAAGGATGGAATGATTATCGATCTGAAGGAAATCAATCGATATGTAGAAGGAAAGGTTATTGACATGCTTGCCCAGGAAGGCTTGACTAAAAACGAAATCGCAAAATTATTAGGAATTAGCCGGGCTTCCTTATGGAACAAATCAAGCAAGCTAACGAAGAAAAAATAAAATCAATTCGATAATGATGTCTAAATAAATTAACTTAATGTTTAATATCTTAAACATATTTTAAGGAAACTTAATATTGAACTTGTAAGAAATGCAGGCTTTAGGCCTGCATTTCTTTTATTGCTGTTTTGGCATGCTTATTGCTTTAGAAATTAGTAAGACATAATTCTGGGCTGGATAGAAGGAGGGAGCAATTTGTTGCGAAGTTTTAATGAACTTTTTAATGCTGCTAAGAAATTGGACCAAGTAACGATTAGCGTAGCTGTAGCCCAAGAGTCAGGTGTGCTTGAGGCCGTTAAAATGGCAGAGGAAACGGGTTTGGCAAAAGCTGTACTCGTTGGTGATGAAAAACTGATAAGGACCATAATGGGCGAAGTAGGACTTTCCGAAAAGACGCCTATTATCGATGTTCCTGACCCGGATCAAGCAGCGCTTCGGGCGGTAGAACTGGTTCATGATGGAGAGGCACAGATCCTGATAAAAGGGTTAATCAATACGAGTAATTTTTTAAGAGCCGTTTTAAACCCGGAGAAGGGACTGCGCAGCGGACGAATTCTCAGTCATTTTGCAGCTTTTGAAATACCCGGAGAAAAGAAGCTTGCCTTTCATTCCGATGGAGGGATGAACATTGCCCCGGATCTTGGGCAAAAAAAGGAAATCCTCATAAATTCGTTTATAGCATTAAATGCATTAGGAATTACGAGACCTAATGTTGCCGTACTCGCTGCGAACGAACAAGTTAATCCTAAAATGCAAGCCACCGTAGATGCTGCAGCCTTAGTTGCCATGGCCCAAGCCGGTGAATTACCCGAGTGTGAGATTGAAGGACCCATGTCAATGGATGTCGCTGCAAGCAGCGAATCCGCAAAGCATAAGGGAATTGAAAGTAAAATCGCCGGCGATGTGGATCTTTTTATTTGTCCGACAGTAGAAGCTGGAAATTTAGTGGCTAAAACTTTAATGAAATATGCTAAAGCGAAGAATGCAGGAGTTATCTTAGGAGCGACACATCCTATTGTCTTAGTATCGCGTTCCGATCCTGCGGAGTCGAAACTGTATTCCTTAGCTTTAGCAGCTTTGGTAGCACAAAAATAAACTGTTATGGTCAGTGATTTCAAATAATTGAAAAAGGAGTTATACCATGAAGAAATTATTCACAGGAAATGAAGCTATTGCTCGTGGGGCTTATGAGGCAGGGGTTAAATTTGCTTCTGCTTATCCGGGAACACCCAGTACCGAAATCCTTGAAAACATAGCGCTTTATAAAGATGATATTCTGGCTGAATGGGGGACCAATGAAAAGGTTGCTTTAGAGGCGGTTTTTGGAGCTTCAATGGCTGGGGCAAGATCTATCGCATCGATGAAGCAAGTAGGAGTAAATGTTGCGGCTGACCCGCTCTTTACAATTTCCTATACAGGAATAAACGGTGGAATGGTACTTATTTCTGCTGATGAACCTGGACAGCATTCTTCCCAAAATGAACAGGATAATCGGAATTACGCAAAAGCGGCAAAGATTCCAATGCTCGAACCCACGGACAGCCAGGAATCAAAGGATATGGTCAAAGCTGCTTTTGAATTAAGCGAAACATATGATACTCCCGTGATGATAAGAATGACGACAAGGGTATGTCATTCCAAAGGGATCGTTGAATGCGGCGAGCGAACCGAGGTTGATTTTAAAGAATATACAAGAAATATACCGAAATATGTTACAGTGCCGTTTTATGCCAGACAACTAAGAGTCAAAGTTGAAGAGAGAATGAAAAAGCTTCTCGGTTTTTCAAACCAAACCGATTTTAATCGGATTGAGTGGAACGATACAAAGGTCGGAGTAATCGCTTCAGGTGGTTGCTATGCTTATGCCAAAGAAGTTTTTGGAGATTCCGTATCTTATTTAAAACTGGGATTTACAAATCCGCTTCCCGTGGAAAAAATTAGAGAATTCGGAAGTGCGGTTGCGAGAATCTATGTCATTGAAGAGAATGACCCTTATATTGAAGAACAGGTTAAAATGCTAGGCTTTAAGTGTTTTGGGAAAGATCTATTCCCTGCTTATGGAGAAATGCTCCCGGATGTCATTAGAAAGGCTGTATTCGGCAAAGCCAATCCAACCCTTGAATATGATCAAAGAAAGATTGTTTCAAGACCCCCCTCGCTTTGTGCCGGCTGTCCGCACAGAGGCTTCTTCTATGAAATCGGTAAGAGAAAGAATGTCATGATATCCGGAGATATTGGATGTTATTCCTTAGGATACGCTGAACCGTATAACGCAATGGATCATAATATCTGTATGGGTGCAAGCATAAGTGTCGGTCATGGTGCTCAACAAGTCTTTAATATGAAAGAAAATAATAAGATGAGAGTTGTTTCCGTATTAGGAGATTCAACATTCTTCCATACAGGAATAAATTCTTTAATTGACGTGGCTTACAATAGAAGCAATACAATTAACGTCATTTTGGATAACCGTATTACCGGTATGACAGGTCATCAAGAGAATCCTGGATCAGGGTATACATTACAGGGAAAAGAAACAGTAGCAATTGACATTGAAGCCTTGGTTAAGGTATGCGGTATCAAAAATGTCAGAGTCATTAATCCAAACGATCTAAAGGCTGTCAATGATGCGTTTGATTGGGCGATGAGCCTTGATGAAGCTTCGGTCATTATTACAAGATGGCCCTGTGTATTAAAAAAATTATCGAAAGAGGATAAACAGGAATTTAATAATGTCTTCAAAACAAAATGCGTGGTTAACGAGGATAAATGTATAGGATGCAAATCATGTATTAAGCCAGGTTGCCCGGCTATTTCCTTTGACAAAAGCAAAAAAAGAGCAGTTATTGATGCCAATTCATGTGTGGGTTGTGAAATTTGTCTTCAAGTATGTCCAGTTAAGGCGATTGGAAAGGTGGAAGCATAAATGACAAAGAGTATTCTTTTAGTCGGAGTAGGGGGACAAGGCACAATACTTGCAAGTAAACTCTTGACAACGGGCCTCATGGAGGCCGGATATGATGTAAAAATGAGTGAGATCCATGGGATGTCACAAAGAGGCGGATCAGTTTCGTCTCAAGTAAGATATGGCGATAAGGTTGAATCTCCGGTGATTGAAATCGGTGGAGCGGATATGCTGGTATCTTTCGAGAAGATGGAAGCGTTAAGATGGCTGGAGTATTTAAAACCCGAGGGAAAGGTTGTCGTTAACGATTATGAAATAGCATCTATGCCCATTATCACAGGAAAGGCAGATTATCCGACAGGCATAATCGAAGAGCTTTCCGGCAAGGCTCAAACAACAGTTATCGATGCTGCCAGACAAGCGGAAGAGTTGGGAAATCCAAAGGTTATGAATGTTATTTTGCTGGGTACGATTATCCAAGCGATGAAACTTAACGATATTGATTGGACAAAAATTATTAAAGATAATGTTAAACCTCAGTTTGTTGACTTAAATCTTAAAGCGCTCGAGGTAGGAATGAATTTGGCTTAAAGGTATAAATAAACTTCAGATGGAGTACTAGGCTTCATCTGAAGTTTTGTTAAATAAATGTAAAAAATAGAAGGATATAGAAGATATGAAAAGAGGGGACTATTTGTGGGCGATAGCCTTGCTGATATGGATCATCATCTTGACCGTGCCTGCTTCAAGGACGGTATTTATGACGGCGACAGAGGCACATCCTTATGCAGGAGGATTCATTAAGTTCGCTATATTGGCAACTATGGGTGACTTACTGGGAATAAGGATTCTTCAGGGAGAGTGGAGTATTCCCAAGGGGTTGGTATACAGAGCTGTTATTTGGGGGATCATCGGCCTCATGATTACCCTTGTTTTTGTGGTCTATATGGGGGGTGTAGTTGCAGCTCAGGCTTCGGGAAAGCTTCCTTTTCAGGGTTCAATTTTGGCGCAGGCATTTTTCGGAAGCGCTATTATGAATGTTACCTTTGGACCTATGATGATGGCATTTCATCGATTCACCGACATGTTTATTGATGCCAAGCATGAGAAAAAAGGCAAAATTACGTTGAGAGAACTTATAGCGGAAAATGACTGGAATTCTTTAGTCGAGTTTAGCTGGCTTAAAACCTGTCCGTTTTTCTGGATACCCGCTCACACTTTAGTTTTCTTATTGCCCGGTGAATATAGAGTTCTTGTTTCCGCATTCTTATCGATAGCTTTGGGGGCCTTGTTAGCAATAGCAAAAAAACAAAAGCCTCTAGAGGTAGAAGCTGCAGCTTAATTTGTAATCACGATTAAAGGAGGGTGCCGGCCTATGGGGTATAAGATTCTAGCGATTAATCCGGGTTCTACTTCGACTAAAATAGCATTGTATGAAGATGATAAAGAACTATTTTGTGAAACGTTAAATCATCCTCTTGAGGAAATTGGAAAATATGACAAGGTGCAGGAGCAATTTGAAATGAGAAAGGACGTTGTCCTCTCCTGCCTAAAAAAACATGGATATGATGCTGATCAATTGTCTGCTGTAGTTGGAAGAGGCGGCATGCTCCCTCAAGTAAAATCAGGAGCTTATACAGTTAATGAGAAAATGCTTGAGCGGTTAAAGAATAATCCGGCAATGGAACATGCTTCTAATTTAGGGGCCTTAATTGCCTATGAAATAGCAAATTTAGCAGGCATTTCAGCCTACATTTATGATTCTGTGAGGGTAGATGAATTTAAACCGATTGCCCGTATATCCGGTATGCCGGATATCCCTAGAACAAGTACAAGCCATGCCTTAAACACAAGAGCAATGGCCATGAAATTGGCTCAAAAATTAGGCGGAAAATACAGTGATATGAATTTCATTGTGGCTCATTTGGGTGGCGGCATATCTTTAAATGTTCATGAAAAGGGGAAATTGGTGGATGTCATCCCTGATGACGAGGGCCCATTCTCCCCTGAAGGATCGGGAAGAGTTCCCTGTAAAAGTCTTATCAATCTTTGCTTTTCCGGAAAGTATGATAAAAAAACAATGCATAAAAAACTTCGCGGGAATGGCGGGTTAAAGGCATATCTTAACACCACCGATGCCCGGGAAGTTGAGAAGATGATATTAAACGGGAACGAAGAAGCAAAACTCATCTATGAAGCCATGGCTTATCAAGTGGCTAAAGGAATAGGTGAACTTGCAACGGTAATA
Source organism: Desulfitobacterium nosdiversum (assembly GCF_049860565.1). Taxonomy (GTDB): domain Bacteria; phylum Bacillota; class Desulfitobacteriia; order Desulfitobacteriales; family Desulfitobacteriaceae; genus Desulfitobacterium_A; species Desulfitobacterium_A nosdiversum. The sequence goes on along the minus strand of NZ_CP172056.1, from coordinate 4,082,986 downwards.
GAAGGGAGAGTGGACGCGATTATCCTTACGGGAGGCATTGCTTATTCGGAAATGTTAACTTCCTGGATTAAAAAGCGTGTAGAATTCATTGCGCCTGTAGAAATTATGCCCGGCGAAAATGAAATGGAATCCTTAGCCTTGGGCACATTAAGAGTACTTAGAGGGGAAGAAGAAGCAAGAGTTTATAGCGAGTAGAAAAAAGTAATGAATATTCTTTGAGCATTGGGGGACACATCAGCTTGCAAAAAAAGTGAAGGTGTCCCTTACTTAATTCCGAAGAATTAAAAATTTAACTTTTAAAAAATACTTATTGGAGGATATTTATGATATCAAATAAGGTTAAAGATAATTTGTCAAGTTCATCCTTAGTTCGAAAAATGTTTGAAGAAGGTGAGGCATTACGGAAAATTTATGGTTCGGAAAACGTTTTTGACTTTTCTCTTGGAAACCCTGATCCTGAGCCACCATTAGCTGTTAAAGAGACTTTAAAACGCCTCGTTCAGGAAGATAAACCCGGCCTGCACAGTTATATGAACAATGCTGGATATTCCGAAGTGCGGGAAAAGGTTGCTGATAATATTAATAAAGAGACTGGCCGGAATTTAACCTATCGGCATATCGTGATGACCTGCGGAGCTGGCGGTGCTTTAAACGTAGTTTTTAAAACGATTCTGAATCCAGATGAGGAAGTCATCGTTTTTACTCCCTTTTTTAGCGAATATAGGTTCTATGTGGATAACCACGGGGGGAAACTTATCGAAATTCCTTCCCTATCTGAGACGTTTGAGCCGGATCTAAATCGCTTAGAAGGAAGCATTAACTCTAAAACAAAAGCTATTATCATCAATTCTCCCAATAACCCAACCGGTGTTGTTTATAGTGAAAAAGTCCTTAAAGCGATGGCCGAAGTTCTTGAAAGAAAAGAAAGAGAACTGAATACAACAATTTATCTAATCTCCGATGAACCCTACAATAAGCTTGTCTATGACAATATTGTATTGCCTAAAGTATTAAATATTTTTAAAAACTCAATTATTGTTAATTCTTTTAGCAAATCGCATTCTTTGCCTGGAGGAAGAATCGGTTATATTGCAGTAAATGACCAAATGGATAATGTCCAGTTGCTAATGGACGGTCTGACTTTTTGCAATCGCACCCTCGGCTATATCAATGCTCCTGGAATTTATCAAAAGGTGATTAGCGAAACTCTAGATGAGGTTGTCGATAAGCAAATCTACGAAGAGAGAAGAAATATTCTTTATAATCATCTGATTAAACTTGGATTTTCCTGTATTAAACCCCAAGGGGCGTTTTACATCTTTCCAAAATCTTTAATCAAAAACGATATAGAGTTTAAAGATCGGGCGCTTAAACATAATTTGATTATCGTACCTGGCAGTGTTTTTGGGGTGCCGGGATATTTTCGTCTTTCCTATTGTGTCAGCCTTAAAACCATTGAGAAATCGCTTTCGGCCTTTGAAGCCTTAGCTAGTGAGTTTTAAAGATAGATACAAAAATAAGGATGGTTTCAAATTATGATTATAGAAAAGTTAAAGAAAGAGGATATTCTAGATTTGTTAGAATTATATAGTACTCTTATCCCATTTAAGATTTTCATTGACAAATCATTTGAAACATATAAAAAAATGTTAATGGATGAGAATTATTTATTATTAGTTGCCAAAGAAGATAATAGAGTTCTTGGTTCTGCACTTGGTATATGTTGCAAAGGTTTGGTAGTGTCTTTTTTAGTAGTTGAAGATGTTATTATTAAAGAAGGGCTAAGAGGAAAAGGAATTGGGAGAAAATTAATGGAGTCCCTTGATGAATTTGCTAAAAGAAAACAATGTGCTTATGCAATTCTTGTATCATCTGGTTTTAGAAAAGAGGCGCATAAATTTTATGAAAATGTTGGTTTTAAAGATTCTGTGCAAGGTTTTCGAAAAATCTATTAGTGGTTAAAAATAATATTTTCAGCAAACCGTTAATAAGACTCTGACAGCTGAAAACAAATGTTCTGTTTCTGGCGATCTATTATTCGGTCTTAAGAAGAATTTGATCAACGCGAATGACAACGGGTTCTCCTTCAAAAGTGACTTGGTACGCCCTAATTAAAAAATAGAGGATTTACGACTTGTAAATCCTCTATTTTTCATTAAAAATTTCTTTTAGTATTTTAACATCTTTAACGATAATAAGATGCGTATGGTCTTCTAACGCTTGGAGTTCTTTCAAATGTTTTAGGACTTGGTTGACTGTAACCCGATGCATTCCCAATGTACTAGCTATATCTTCTTGAGTAAGAGGAATAGTTGAGTCTTCTTTTTTGTCTTTAAGGATATGTCCTTGGTACAGAAGGTAAATTAATTTAGCTACACGAATTAGAGGTTTACTAAAAACACAATCTTCAACTTGTATAGATAAAATATGAACTTTTCGCGATAGTGTTCTGATAATGGACAATGTAAGATCGGGGAATTTTGGAATTATTTCTTGTATTATCATATCCTTAGGAAAAATGTATACTTCGCAATCTGTAATGGCAAGAAAGTTATAGTCACATGGTTTCTGGTTAAAAAAGGCTGTCTCACCAAAAATACAGCCGGCTTCAATATACCAAAGAATTTTTTGATTTCCTGAAGGACTTATTGCAACTGTTTTGATTCGTCCCTTGTTCAAATAATAGATACAATCAATTTGTTCACCACTGTGTATGATTATTTCTTTCTTTTTAAATTGTTTAACAATACCATGTATAGCAGGGGTATTCCACTCAGCATGTGGGCTTGTGTATATCCAAGGAGAACCTAATAATTCGAATTTTGTTGAACATTCATCCAAGAAAATCCCCCCCGACCTGATCTTGTTGACTTTGTTATTTTCGCCACAAAGATACCATACTTTTTAAAGTTAATCAATCTTTATTTAAATTTTCAAAAAGACAAAAAATATACAAATAATTTTTAAAGATGTTAATTGGACAACAGATTTTAAAAAAGTCAAATAATATAATCGTGTTAGAAGGTAACCATGCATGGAACTGTATTCTGCTAATTAGCGGAATGATTCCTTCTACTGATAAACTTATTTGAACAAAGGTGTATGATTTAAAGCTTTAAAGAAAGGAAGAATAAACAGGTTATTATAGGTAAGACACTACAACTAAATACGCATTTGTAGAAATACCACAATTTAGATTTCCCGTGTTGAATTTTGCAACTGAATGGAGAGGTCTATTATGATTACTGATGGTAGTTCAAGAAAACCAGGGTTAATTGAAGCTGTCGTGGCATTTGTGATCCCAGTGCTAATTATTCTTTGGGGTACGGTTGTTGCAAAGTTGCCCGCTATTCTTCCGTTAATAATTGCAACGGCTATTGCTTGTTTATTTGGAAAATACTTAGGTTATTCTTGGAAGGATTTACAAGAAGGAATGTTTGATTCTATATACCGAGTTCATATTGCTATTTTTATTCTAATAGCTGTAGGTATGTTGGTTGGCGTTTGGATTCTTGCTGGTACTATTCCAACTATCATCTACTGGGGCCTGAAAATCATATCTCCGTCTAGTTATCTGGTTACAACTTTTATATTGTGTATTGTTGCTTCAACTATGACCGGAACGTCATTTGGCACTATGGGAACAGTGGGCATTGCTTTGATGGGTGTTGGTCAGGCACTTGGTTATCCGCTTCCGTTAGTAGTGGGGGCTATAGTTTCAGGAGCTTATTTTGGGGATAAGATGTCCCCGGCATCTAGTTCAACAAATATTGCTTCTTCTGTTTGCGAAGTAGACTTATTCAGCCATATTGGTTCGATGATGTGGACCACAATACCGGCTGCTGTAGTAACAGCTATCATTTACGCTTTAATGGGTATGAACCATAATGGCGGAAGCAATTTAGGCGGGGATATCACAACTATCCTTCAAACACTTAACGCAACTTTTAATCTTTCGCTATGGACCTTAGTTCCGCCTTTGTTATTAATAATTCTAGCTTATCGTCGAATTCCAGCGGTTCCTCTTATTACGTTATCTGTTGTTCTTGGAGCGATAGTTGCATTGATATTCCAAGGACAATCAATAATTGCGATTTTTAACTCGGCAGTGAATGGTTATGTGGGTCACACCGGTGTGAAACAATTGGACAATTTACTGAGCCGTGGAGGGATTAATAGTATTACGAGTACGGTAATGTTATTGATTGCAGCAGTTTCTTTCGGCGGAGTGTTAGAAAAGACGAGGATATTGGAAGTTATCGTTGATGCAAGTTTAAAATGGGCTACCAATACCGGCCGACTTATTATTGCAGTTTTGTTTGCAAGTTACATCATGTTAATTGGTACGGGGAGTCAATCCGTTACAATGATTATTCCCGGACGTGCGTATGCTCCTGTATTTAGAGAAAGAGGATTGCACTTGCGAGTTCTTTCCCGAACAGTGGAAGATGGCGGATGCATTGCAAGCCCCCTTGTACCTTGGAGTGTACATGCTTTCTATATCTTAGGTGTGCTTGGAGTCAGTGCTTATGAATTTGCACCCTATGCGTTTATGTGCTGGATTGTTCCGATATTCTCAATAACTTATGGATATACGGGTTTTGCCATATGGCGGTCGGACAATTCACCGGTTCGTAAGCCTGTAATTGGGGCGAAAGCTTAACTTGGTTCAAAGCTAAAGTAGCCTTAGTTTAAGGGAATGTTGATTGATCTTTCTGCACATTAAGGAATAAGTCATAGAAGAACGTTAAGGAATGGGTAAAATCAAAACGTAATTAAAATCATAAGGAGAGAAAAGTCGATGTCAAAATGTGAAAAAGATCAAGTTTATAGTATTTTTGAACAAATGGAGAAATATGGTCATCAACAATTGGTTTTTAACTATGATAAAACTACTGGACTTAAGGCTATTATTGGTATTCATGATACAACTTTAGGTCCCGCTTTAGGCGGATGCCGGATGTGGAATTATGAAAGCGAACAAGACGCAATCACTGATGTACTTCGTCTTTCACGCGGTATGACCTATAAGTGTGCGATTTCTAATGTAATGTGTGGCGGTGGTAAAACCGTTATTATCGGTGACGCTAGAAAAGATAAATCGGATGAGCTTTTCCAAGCTTTAGGAACATTTGTTGAAACCTTAAAGGGACGCTTCTGGACAGGAACTGATGTTGGAACTGTAGGTATGGACTTTGTTTCCGCAAACAAACAAACTAAATACGTAAATGGATTACCTGAAGAGTATGGAGGCAGTGGAAATTCGGGGATTATTACCGCATTTGGTGTATACCGGGGTATGAAAGCAACTGCCAAAGCAGCTTTTGGAACGGATTCCTTAAAAGGATTAACCGTTGCAGTCCAAGGTCTCGGTAAAGTTGGTAAAGTTCTTACTCAGCATCTGCTCGATGAAGGGGCAAAGGTTTTTGCTACTGATATTTTTGAAGATAATGTGAAGGCAGTAAAAGAAGCACATCCGGAAGTTACAATGGTTAAGCCTGATGAAATCTTTAGTGTAAAATGTGATATTTTTTCCCCAAATGCCTTAGGTGCAATTATCAACGACGAAACAATTCCTCAATTGACGTGTAAAGCTATTTGTGGTGCTGCAAACAATCAGTTAGCTGAGCCCCGCCATGGTGATAAATTACATGAAATGGGTATCTTCTACGCACCGGATTATGTAGTCAATGCGGGTGGACTTATTGCAGTAGCGGATGAGTTCCATGGGTTCAATAAAGAACGTGCATTTAAAAATACAAGCCTGATTTATGATACAATGAGCCGTATTTTTGAAGTTTCTAAGAAGGAAAACAAACCCACCTATCTTGTGGCTGATCTTCTTGTTGAGGAAAAACTAGATAAGGTAATGCGTTTACAAAATAAATTTACTGTTTAAAGGAAAATATTAAACACTATTGCCAGTTTTGCATCAGGTATGCAACTAATTATTCCGACAATTTTTGCCGGAATAATTAGTTGCCGGTGTTTACGGCTTTGCGGCTGTTATTGATGTTATTGTAGAGTAAGGAGTGTTGTTAAAATGGGTCAGCCCTTTATTCATCCTACAGGTGTTACAATTTATAACCCGGAAAAATGTTTTAACGGTTACACCATTTTGAATGCACCCGGTTTAGGCTGCGTAATTATTGACATGAATGGTAGAGTTGTTCGCGTATTTAAAGATCTTCTTGGAATGCCAAATAAATTGCTTCCCGGGGGTTATGTCATGGGAAGTCGTGGCAGAAGAAACGCTAAATTCGGCTATCAAGACCAAATCGACCTTATACAAGTTGATTGGGAAGGTAAAGTGGTTTGGGAATTTAATAAGAAAGAGTATATTGAAGATGAAGGCGAAGAACCGCGTTGGATGGCTCGTCAGCATCATGACTATCAAAGAGAAGGCAACACTGTAGGTTACTATGTACCTGGAATGGAGTGTAAGACCGATAGCGGCAACACCTTAATCCTTTGCCATGATAACTGCTATAACAAACGAATCTCTGACAAGCAACTTTTGGATGATGTTATCATTGAAGTGGACTGGGAAGGAAATATTGTTTGGGAATGGCATGCTGTAGACCATTTCAATGAATATGGCTTCAGCGCTGCAGCTAAACTAGCCCTCTATAAAAATCCGAACCTGCATGAAGCGGGCGGCGGAATGGGCGACTGGATGCACATTAACTCCATGAGCGTTCTCGGCCCTAATAAATGGTACGATAAAGGCGACGAACGTTTCCATCCGGATAATATTATTTGGGATGCCCGTGAATCCAATATTATCGCTATCATTTCTAAAGAAACCGGTAAAGTTGTTTGGAAAATGGGGCCTGATTATGCCGATGATCCGAAACTTCGAAAAATCGGACAAATTATTGGGCAGCATCATGTTCATATGATTCCTCAAGGACTTCCCGGAGCAGGAAACATTCTTATCTTTGATAATGGCGGTTGGTCAGGTTATGGCGAACCCAGCAATATATCTAAAGATGGAACAAAAGTCAACATCGCTGACCGTTCCCGTGTTCTTGAATTAAACCCTGTAACCATGAAAGTGGTTTGGCAACTTACAGCAAGTGAACTTATGGGTTATGGTTCACCACTAATTAATGATTATCGTTTCTATAGTCCATTGACCAGTACTGCTCAACGTCTTCCGAATGGAAATACCTTCATAACCGAAGGAGTAGGCGGTCGTTTCTTCGAGGTTACTCGGATGAAAGATGTCGTGTGGGAATTCATCTCGCCATTTACCGAAAATCCGGCAGAGGTTTACTATCGGGGTTATCGTTATCCTTACAGCTATATCCCCCAACTTCCTGAACCCAAAGAAACGGCAATCCCCATGCTTGATATTCGTAAATTCCGTGTTCCCGGAGCAGCCGACTGCGAAGTTAAAGATGTTGTCGGGGTAGAAGGAACTATCGGCTATCCCAAGGTACATCAAGCCTGCGTTGCCGCAGGGGACCAGGATCTCTCTTTAAAAGATGACGATGATGATGACGGTTTTAATTTGTTTTAATTTATGAGATGGAACGAGTAAAGGAATGGCCGCAAGTACATGAAGTGCTTCGACCACTCCTTTCTCAATTAAAGGAGCAAAGAAATATGCCGCTGGAAAAATTAAATGCTGACCAGTTTGAAAAGGCTATTTATGATAGCCAAGAACAATGCTTAGTTATATTCTCAAGAAAAACATGTCACGTTTGTCAGGGCGTTGTCCCAGTTCTGGAAGATCTTCAACAACAGTATAAGGGTAAGTTTGGGTTCTATTATGTGGATGTAGAAGAAGATAAAGATTTATTCCAAAGATTCTCCCTGAAAGGTGTTCCTCAGATTCTCTTTTTTAAAGACGGCGAATATCAAGGCAAAATGGCGGGTGCTGCTGAAGAGGAACAAGTCGTGGATAAAATTACAGAAGTCCTTGAATTATAATCATAAAAGATGCTTACAGAGAGGGAGGAGTTGGGAAAATGGGAGATATAAAGAATTCATATGATTTAATCATCATTGGCGGCGGTCCGGCAGGGCTTTCTTCAGCAATCTATGGGGCAAGAGCCAAGCTGAAAACCCTCGTGATCAATAAAGGAACCATAGGCGGTTTAGTCAATACGACGCGAGAGATTGTCAATTATCCCGGATATCCGGAAATCAGCGGTTCTGATCTCATGCTCGACTTTAAAAAACATGCGGAAGTGTTTGGTGTCGAGTTTTTACGCGACGAGGTTGTCAGTACAGATTTTACTCGGGGAGACAAAATCATTACCACAAAAAAAGGCAAGGAATTTTCGGCAAAAGCTGTCATTATTGCCTGTGGCAGTGAACCAAGGCTTTTAAACATCTCGGGCGAAAAGCGGCTCCAGGGCAGCGGTGTCGCGTATTGTGCGACCTGTGATGCCGAGTTCTTCGAAGGAGAAGATGTTGTTGTCGTGGGCAGCGGGGACCAAGCGATTGAAGAAGGAATGTATATTACCAAGTTTGCCCGTAAAGTCACTGTGATTGTGCTCCATGACGAAGGCGTTCTCGATTGCAATAAAGTCAGTGCCGAAAGAGCGTTCCAAAATGAAAAAATGGAGTTTATCTGGAATTCCACGATTGAAGAAGTCCAGGGCGAAGAAAATGTTGAAGGGGTAAAAATCAAGAACTTAAAAACAGGAAGTTCGACTGAACTGGTTTGTCAGGGAGTCTTCTTTTTTGTAGGAATGGTTCCTTCCACTCATTTTCTCAAAGACAGCGGCATCGACATGGACAAAAGAGGGTATATTCCCATCAATGAAATGATGGAAACGAATCTTGAAGGAGTATATGCGGTCGGGGATAACCGCATCAAATATTTAAGACAAGTTGTTTCGGCCGCCGGAGACGGAGCTGTAGCAGCGGTTGCCGCTGAACGCTACATCGAAGAATTAAATGCGTTTAATACGAACATTCTCCAAAGCGACAAGAAAGTCTTACTCCTTTTCTTCAATGCCTTAAATAATGAAAGTTTGGAATTCAGCACTTTATTAGAAGAAGCTAACCGGGAGCTGGGTGAACACTATAAAGTCGTGAAGGTGGATATGGCGACCCCAAAAAACCTGGCGAAAAAATATGAGGTTAATAGTGTACCTGCTGCTTTAGTTTTAAATAAAGCAGAAAAGGTCAAACAACTTTACTATACGATGGATAAAGAAAGCCTAAAAGCTCAGATATAGATACCAATAATCAGTGAAGTAGTACAAGGAGCGTCTCAGAATTAAATTCGATTTTTAAAGATAGCTAAAAAGATCACCTTTATCTGCTGCGGATAAGATGATCTTTTTGTATCTTAAAAACAAGACTATACTTCTTTCATAAATTGATATTCTAGAGAAACAGGATGGCATGCTTAAAAGTGTAGCCATCCTGTTTTTTTAACCTTTAGTTAACATTACTCTGAAAGGAATTATAGGGTTACCTGGAGAATGTTTACTAAAATGTTAATAAATATCCAAGGGGAGTGTCGTATTTGAAAGTAAGATCGAGATTGTTGTTGGGTAATTTGCTTATTGCTTTATTATTATGCATTACTTCAATAGCCGGGATTTTTGGAATGAGATTTTTATATTCTAACAGTCATCATTTGGTTGATAACACAATGCAGAGTGTAATAGCTCTCAGAGAGCTGCAATTTTATTTCGCCGGGCAATCCAATGACATAAGGGGGTTCTTGCTAACAGGGGACGACTCTTATGTTAAAGAGATTGAAACTAAAAAAGTGGAAGCCCAAAAAAGATTTGACTTTATTAAGTCAGTAATGGTAGACGAAAAAGAAAAATCTATCCTTAAAAAGGTCGAAGACAACTATACAAAGTTTACGAATTATAATTTACAAATTGTGGATTTATACCACCAAGCTAAAATTACTGAAGCTAACGCAATCTGTTTTAATGAAGCTAGAGCTGCTCGTAAAGATACAGACTCATTATTTACGGATTTAGGAAACTACGAGGAATCGATTAAAATTCGTGAAGCTAATAGAAACGCAGTATTATATAAACAACTGAGTAGTGGAAGTATTGCATTTTTAATCCTTGCCTATTTAGCTGCAACTTATGTTAGCTTTTCTAGTGCCCGAAAAGTTACCGAACCTCTTAAGAATATAACGGAATACTCTAAAGCTTTAGCGAATGGTGACTTAAGCAGGGATATAAAACCACATAACGCAAAAGACGAATTAGGTGAATTAACAAGAAATTTTGTAGTTATGCTTGATAGTCTTAAGGTTTTGGTATCTCAAATAAAAGAATCTGCTACGCAAGTAGCTGTTACGTCGGAGGAGCTAACAGCAAGTACAGAAGAACATGCGAAAGCAACTGAGCAAGTAGCTAATGTAGCAGAAGACGTATCCCATAATTCTAATCTGCAATCCCAGGCAATAAATATTTCAACAATATCTATGAATGAGATATCTAATCAGGTTAAACGGATAACTGATAGCAGCAACAGCGTTGTAGAATTATCCCAAAAAACAGATAAAATGTCTAAAGAGGGTATGCTTGCTGTAACCGGAGTTATAGCTCAAATGGATAAAATAGCTAACAGCAGCGCATTCGTTATTAAATCGATCAAAGACTTAGAAGAAAGTTCGCATAAAATATTTAGTATTACGAACGTAATTACCAGTATAGCAGATCAAACTAATCTTCTTGCGCTCAATGCTGCAATAGAAGCGGTTAGGGCTGGAGAGCACGGTAAAGGATTTGCTGTTGTGGCGGAAGAAGTCCGTAAACTAGCAGAACAGTCTAAACAGTCCGCAGATGATATTTCAAGTTTAATTAAGGAAACTGAGAAAAATTTAATTGAAGCATCTACGGCAATGGATGCTGAAGCGGAGAATGTTAAAACGGGCATAGAGAAAGTTCATGTTTCCGGAAAAGCATTTGATAATATTAGCAATCTTATTGACGAGTTAACGAAGGAAATAGAACTTCTATCTTCAGTCATGATAAAGATATCTAATGAAACAGGGAATGTTGTTGTATCACTCAACAAAGTGAATAATACAAGCCTAGAGGTTACTGATCAGATGCAATCCGTGTCAGCGACTGTACAAGAACAAACTGCTTCCATAGAGGAAATAAGTGCGGCTTCGCAGAGCTTATCTGAAATGGCCGATCATCTGATAGGAGCAGTTAATAAATTTAAATTATAATTAGGTTTAAATTTTAAACAGAAACCAGCGACAGGTATTTATTTCGTATTTTAGCTCAAACAGTTTAAGGCTTCCATTGATTTCGCTTTGACAGCGGAAAACAAGCATTCGGTTGCCGGCGATCTTTTCTTCGGTTTTTAAGAGAATTTGATCGACCTGAATGACAACGGGTTCACCTTCAAAAGTGACTTGGTATTTGACGGGCCGAGGAGTGCCGTCCTGGGAAAAACGAGCCACCATTTCGATGGGCTGCATAAGAACTTTCACGGTAACACCTCCTTAATAAAGGTAAATATTTATAGCATGCTGGACATCATCGGATATTCCTCTTCTTCAATAACACCGCCGGTCATGGCTTTGAGTCCGGAGTGAAGGTAGGAAGAACGGATGATTGCCTGAGAACCAAACCGGGAACGGATTAAATCTACAGCTTGGTCAAGCTTGCGGAGTTTTGCATAGTCTTTTCCAAATAAGGCAAGCTGAACGAAATCATCCTGGCTTAAGTCGGAAACCCGAACTCCCATGTGACGCAAAGGCTGACCTTGCCATAACTCATCGAAGAGCTGACATGCGATTTCCCAGATTTCTTGGGTGCAGTCTGTGGGATGAGCAATTTTTCGCTGGTGTGAATAGGAGAGAAATTCTTGAGTCCTGAAAGAAATGGCGATAAGGCAGCTTTGATAATGATCCTGCCTTAAACGGGCAGAGACCGTTTCGACAAGGGAGAGGAGAACAAGGTGAGCAGTTTTCCGATCTTCCACATCAAAAGCAAGTGTTGTGGAATTTCCCATTCCTTTGACATCAATACTGCCTCCGGGTCTAACCGGCGAGCCCTCGATTCCATTGGCATAGTTCCAAACGAGTTGCCCGAAACTTTTGAGACCGGGCAGCAAAAGCCGGACATCACAATGAGCAAGGTCGCCGATAGTTTGAATTCCATGGCTGCGAAGCTTGTGTGTAGTTGCTCTGCCGACCATGAATAGTTCTTCAATAGGCAGGGGCCACATTTTGGAGGCAATCTCTTGAGGAAAGAGAGTATGAACTTTATCGGGCTTTTCGAATTCGGAGGCCATTTTCGACAGCAGTTTATTGCTTGAAATGCCAATATTGACGGTAAATCCAAGTTCATTTTTGATGCGGTCTTTCATTTGGCAAGCGGTTCCAACGGGGTCGTTAAAGAGTTTTTCCATTCGGCTGAAATCAAGAAAGTATTCGTCGACGGAAAACTGCTGAATTAAAGGAGAATAGTCGCTTAAAATTTCACCAAGAGAGCGGCTGCATTGACGGTAGAGCAGATAATTAGGCTTAGCGATTGCAAGTTCTGGACATTTAGAAAGAGCGGAGTGCAAGGTTTCGCCGGTCTGCACTTTAAGTTTTTTGGCGGGAAGGGATTTCGCAAGGACGATTCCGTGCCGTGTTGTCGGGTCTCCTCCAATGACCGAAGGAATCTGGCGAAGGTCAATGGGATCACCATGCTGTAAACGATAGGCGGCTTCCCAAGAAAGATAAGCAGAATTCACGTCAATATGGAAGATAATACGTTGCCTCATTATGTTCACCACCATTTGAAAATGAGATTCGTATGTTCTTATTTTTGTATTATATACGAACAAATATTCTGCATCAATGAAAATATATATTCTATATTAGTCTGCTGAGTTAGAACGTTGAATTAGAACATTATGCATTGGAGCGAAGAACAAGTTTAAATAGAAAGGCTACCCAGACGTTTTTATTACGTCCTGGATAGCCTTTGATATAGATAACCAATTACGGGAAAATTTAGCGTTTTCCGAAGCTTTCAAAGGTGCGGCGAACCATTTCACCGCCAACAGATCCATTTTGACGAGCGGTTTTGTCTCCGCCTAATTGAATGCCCATTTGACTGGCAATGGTATTTTTGTCTACAGGTAAATTGTATTTCGCCATAATCGTAAACCTCCTATGTTCTCGTTTAGTTCGAAGCTGTTCTGAAAACTTTTCGATTTGTTAGAGAGCATTTGATTCCGAGGCATTTGGTTCTGATTTGATTCGCGAATCAATAATACTAATTTGTCCTTTTTTATGACAAATATTCTGGTAAGTTTTAGTGCGTGAAATGGATATGTATTTGTTAACAAAGATTGATTGATGGAGGGGTAACCGGTTAAAATTCTAAGGACATATCAAAATGGAATAAAGTACATATTAAAATTTTTTATTTTAACTCTAGCTTTTTTAAATAATAGAAATTATAATTAAGGAAACTTATAGCATTCAAAAGCGCCTTTTAGGTGCTTTTGTTATTTATATGACTCTGAGGAATATATACTCTTTTTAGGAAGGAAAGGGATCTAAATGAGCAAGTGTTTTAACATGACATTTTGTGAAGAAACGATCTATCTCCTGGATTCTCTTTTTGGTTCGCTCCCTATTTCGGTGATCATTACGGATGCAAATGGTGATGTTTTAATGCTTAATGATCACTACGCTAATTTTCTCAAAGTGGACAAGGCACAAGTTATTGGTCGTAATGTCAACGATGTCGTGCCCAATACACGGATTCCGATCGTTCTGGCAACAGGTCAACCGGAGATTTCCAAGGAACATGTTTATGGAAACGGGATCAAATCCATTGTTCACCGGATTCCTCTATTCGGTGATGACGGAGAGATTGCAGGATGTCTTGGCACTGTTTTATTTGAATCGATGGAGGAACTGAGTCAGTTAGCACAAGCAAATCAGGTTCTTCATAATAAACTGTCTGAATATCAAAATGAAATTAGAAGTATATTTAAAGCCAAATATACGTTTGATCAGATTCTTGGACAAAGCACGATTATCAAGCGGACAAAAGAGCTGGCCAAACGAATGGCTCATAGTAAAGCGAATATTTTAATCGTTGGGGAAAGTGGATCGGGAAAAGAGCTTTGGGCACATGCAATTCATTGTGAAAGTGATCGTGCGGACTTTCCTTTTGTCAGCATAAACTGCGGGGCAATTCCGGAGAATTTGCTGGAAAGTGAGCTTTTTGGTTACGAGGAGGGAGCTTTTACCGGCGCTAAAAAAGGAGGAAAGCTCGGAAAATTTCAGCTTGCCAATGGAGGTACGCTTTTTCTGGATGAAATCGGGGATATGCCTCTGTTGATGCAGGTGAAAATCCTCAGGGCTTTACAGGAACGTGAGGTGGAGCGCGTTGGAGGACGGGAAGCCGAGAAGGTAGACGTTCGGATTATCGCTGCAACTCACCGAAATTTAGAACAGATGATCAAGGAAGGAACATTCCGCGAGGATCTTTATTATCGATTGAATGTGTTATCTCTGCAATTACCCGCACTTAGGGAACATTCAGAGGATATTCCTTTGCTGATTCAACACTTTCTTACAGAATACTGCAACAAGGCAGAGACGCTTAAGCGTTTTGATCCTGAGGTCCTTGATATCTTATGTCACTATAGCTGGCCGGGCAATATTCGTGAACTAAGTGCGTTAGTGGAACGTTTGATTGTCAGTGTGGATTCTGAGGTCATCTATATGAAAGATTTACCAACCCATATTTGTTTGTCAACAACGAAGAAGAACCACGATACGTGTTTGTTAGATAAAGCTCTCGAGGAAGTTGAGCGTGATCTTATTAAAAAAGCTTTGATTATTGCCCATCATAGCAGAACTGAGGCAGCCCGAATTCTAGGCATTCCGCGGACGAGATTATATCGCAAAATCGAGCAATACGGACTTGAGACTGTAGATTCTCAAGATGTAGCGAAATAGAACAATGTATTAAAATAGAACAAAGGCTTAAAAAAGCCTTAGATTGTGCTTGTGCATGCAATTACAATATAAACTTGTAGCGATTCGCTACAAGTTTTGTTTATCAATCCATTGATTTTATTTATGAATAATCCGGTACTATGCACAAAAACAATAATTTTTACTTGGGCCTTCAAGCCTTGAGTAATCAAGGCCCGTAAAAAATCTTTTTGGATAATAATGTGAAAAAAAGTATTTGTACAAACTTTTTGGCACGAGACTTGCTTTAAGTTATAGTCGCATTCAAAACAATCTATCGAAAGGGAGGAATACATGTGGCAAAGGTAATCACTGCAGCCGAAGCAGTAAAAAAGATTGCTGACGGAGTATGCGTCGGAGTCACTGGTTTTGCTGGTTCAGCGCATGCGGAAGTTATTACCACGGAACTTGAAAATCAGTTTCTCAATGAAGGCCACCCCCGGGATTTAACATTATTCCATTGTGCAGGGATCGGCGATGGAAAAACCAAAGGGGTAGGGCACTTTGGTTATGAGGGGCTCGTTAAACGGGTTATTGCCGGGCATTATAACTTAGCTCCCCGTATGGTAAACCTTGTTGTTGATAACAAGGTTGAAGCGTACAACTTTCCTCAAGGTACTTTAGCTCAGTTAACACGCGATATTGCTGCAGGCAAGCCTGGTACTGTAAGCAAAGTCGGATTAGGAACCTTTGTAGATCCCCGGATTGAAGGGGGAAAACTTAACGCAAAGACCCAAGAAGACATGGTTGAAGTGCTCAATCTTCAAGGAAAAGATTATCTGTTCTATAAAGGTTTTAATGTGGATGTTGCTATTATCCGTGCTACTTCTGCCGACGAACGCGGAAACTTGAGTATTGAAAAAGAAGCCGTTTCCCTCGAAATTTTCTCTATGGCACAAGCGGCAAAACGCTCTGGCGGAATTGTTATCGCTCAAGTTGAACGGATCGTTTCAACAGGTTCGCTGAATCCGAAAATGGTCAAGGTTCCTGGAATTCTCGTTGATTATATCGTTGTCGCCGCAGACGAGCAATGGCAAACGTTTGGCGAGTCTTATAATCCGGCGTATTCCGGTGAGGCTCGGGTTCCGGTAGGACAATTGGAAGCAATGCCCTTAAATGAGCGTAAAGTTATCGCCCGAAGAGCGGCATTTGAACTCGTTCCGAATGCTGCGGTCAACCTTGGTATCGGAGTGCCGGAAGGGATTGCTGCAGTAGCCAATGAAGAAGGCATTGCCAGCCAAATGACGCTGACCGTTGAGGCCGGAGGAATCGGCGGGATTCCTGCAGGCGGCGGAAGTTTTGGAGCTTCTACTAATGTTGAAGCCTTGCTCGACCAACCTTATCAATTCGATTTTTATGATGGCGGCGGATTGGATGTTGCTTTTCTCGGACTTGCTCAAATGGACAAGAAAGGAAACATCAACGTCAGCAAATTCGGGCCGAAAATTGCCGGCTGCGGTGGTTTCATCAATATCACCCAAAATGCCAAAAAAGTGGTCTATTGCGGTACGATGACTGCGGGCGGTTTAAAAGTTAAGGTCGAAGACGGACAGCTCAAAATTGTCCAAGAAGGTAAAATCAATAAACTGATTGACACCGTAGAGCAAATCACCTTCTCCGCAGAATATGCGCAAAGTGTTAACCAACCTGTCCTTTATATTACGGAGCGTGCTGTATTTGAGCTAACTTCTGAAGGCGTGATGCTTACAGAAATTGCTCCTGGAATTAGCCTAGAGAACGATGTCTTGGCTCATATCGATTTCAAACCGATCATCTCTCCAAACCTCAAAACAATGGATGCTCGAATTTTCCAAGACGGACCTATGAACCTCAACGTAGCTCAAGCCGCAAAATAAAATTAGGGGGATCGCCATGCTAGGTGTTATAGGAATTTTACTGGCTCTCGGACTTCTTATGTTTATGGCATTTAAAGGTTACTCAGTTATTTTCTTTGCTCCAGTTTTTGCAATATTAGCTGCCGTATTATCCGGAATGGCCTTAATGCCGACCTATACTGAAATTTTTCTTCCCAACCTTGCGAACTATGTTAAAGTTTACTTCCCCTTCTTTCTCCTAGGTGCTGTCTTTGGAAAAGCAATGGAGGAATCCGGAGCCGCAGCTGCAATTGCCAAAGCAATTGTTAAGAAACTCGGAACGAAACAAGCAATGCTCTCCGTCGTTCTCGCCTGTGCCATCTTAACCTATGGTGGTGTAAGTCTTTTCGTTGTAGCTTTTGCCGTTTATCCGTTTGCAGCAAACGTCTTTAAAGAAGCGAATATTCCTAAACGTTTAATTCCTGCAACGATTGCTCTCGGTGCCTTTACGTTTACGATGGACGCTCTTCCAGGAACTCCTCAGATTCAGAACTCGATTCCGATGAAATTCTTTAATACAGACCTTTATGCTGCTCCTGTAACTGGTACTCTCGGTGCACTGATGATTTTTGTCGCGGGTATGCTTTACCTTGAATGGCGCAGAAGAAAAGCTCAAGCTGCCGGAGAAGGCTATGGAATCCATACAAGCCAAGAACCTGAAATCATTGAAGACAGTACTTTGCCTAATGTGCTCTTATCCACTGTCCCGTTGATCGCTGTTTTGGTTGTGACCTTAGTTCTCACGAAATTTGTTTTTGTTCATTGGGATATTTCAGCATGGGCTACCCAAGCTCCTTATAAAATGGATAAAGCCGGAATCGTCGGTACCATGAATAACTGGGCTCTCATGATCGGTTTAGCCGTTGGAATTATTATTGCATTTTTTATCAACCCGAAGAAAATGCAAGGCAATGTCGCCAAAGCGCTTAACGCCGGTGCCATCGGTTCCTTATTAGCCGTTATGAATACAGCTTCTGAAGTCGGTTTCGGAAACGTTATCAAGTCTCTTCCCGGTTTCCAATCCATCGCCCATGCTTTAATGAGCATCAAAGGCGGCGGCAGCCCGCTTCTCTCTGAAGCTGTTACGGTTAACGTTTTAGCCGGTGTAACGGGATCTGCTTCCGGTGGTATGAGTATTGCGCTTGATACTTTCGGTAAAGACTATCTTGCGATGGCTAATAATATTGGATTAAGTCCTGAGATGTTGCACAGGATTGCTTCCATGGCCTCCGGTGGTATGGACACCTTACCGCACAATGGCGCTGTTATCACATTACTGGCTATCACCGGATTGACTCATAAACAAGCCTATAAAGACATCTTTGCTTTGACGTGTATGAAAATTGTTGCTCCGTTGATCTTGATTCCGCTAAGTTCTATTTTCCATTTTGTTTAATCGTTAATCTTAAGTCAACGTGGCTTTGAAAGTCACTTTTCGAAGCCACCACTTTCACTATAACAGACTAAATTTAAGGAGGAATTTTTTCATGAATTTCGAACTGACAGAGATCCAAAGCTTAATCCAGAACACGGTCAAAGAGTTTGCTCAATCTGCCGTTGCTCCTATTGCTGCAGAAATTGACCGCGAGCATCGTTTCCCTGCAGAACTTCTTCCCCAACTTGCTGAACTCAATTTACTCGGCGTACCTTACGCTGAAGAGGTTGGCGGCGCTGGAGCAGACCACATCAGCTATGTTATCGTTATCGAAGAACTGGCTCGCGTTTGTGCCAGCACCGCTGTTATCGTTTCTGGTCATACTTCGTTAGGAACCTGGCCGATTTACCAATTTGGTACAGAGGCTCAAAAAGAAAAATATCTGAAAAAATTAGCAAGCGGCGAATTCCTTGGCGCATTTGCTTTAACCGAACCCGGTGCAGGGACAGATGCTGCAGCAGGACTGACAACTGCTGTTTTAGAAGGAGATGAGTGGGTCCTTAATGGTTCCAAGATCTTCATCACCAACGGTGGTTATGCTGATGTATACATCGTTACAGCAATGACCGACCCGAGTCAAGGAACAAAAGGTATCAGCGCATTTATTGTTGAAAAAGATGCACCTGGTTTCTCTGTTGGCGAAAAAGAACACAAAATGGGAATCAAAGCTTCCAGTACAACACCACTTTACTTCAGCAACTGCCGTATTCCGAAAGATGCTATTATTGGTAAACCCGGACAAGGCTTCAAAATTGCCATGCAAACGCTTGATGGCGGACGTATTGGAATTGCTGCGCAAGCCCTTGGAATTGCCGAAGGTGCATTAGATGCAGCTGTTAAATATGCTAAAGAACGTGTTCAATTCGGAAAACCGATTGCTACAAAACAAGCGATTCAATGGATGATCGCTGATATGGCTACGCAAATCGAGGCTGCTCGCCTCCTCGTCTATCAAGCAGCTTACAATGAAGAGAATGGCCTTCCTTACACCAAAGAAGCGGCTATGGCTAAACTCTTCGCTGCTGAAACAGCAAGCTTCGTTACGAACAGAGCCGTACAAATCCATGGCGGGTATGGTTATACCGAAAACTATCCGGTTGAAAGAGCAATGCGTGATGCTAAAATTACTGAAATCTATGAAGGAACTTCTGAAGTTCAACGGATGGTTATTGCAGGAAGCGTTCTTCGCTAATATGTGGTTTAGCTCAAAACTTAATGCCATTTAAAAAATATGATTTAAAAATAAGTAGGAAGTTTTAAAACGTTATTAGCAGAGTGGGAGGGCAGGCCGCAGGTCTGCACTCCCTGCGAAAGGGGAAACAAAGGAATGAAAGTGATTGCCTGTTATAAGTGGGTTCTTGATGAGGCTGATTTGAAAGTCGATGCCAAATCCCGCGCCTTGCTTACGGATCGGGCCAAAAATAAGATCAGTGAATATGACCGTAATGCGATCGAATGTGGGGTACAACTTACCGAACAAGTCGGAGGAGAGGTTGTGGCTCTCACTGCTGGAACTGCCAATGCCAAAAACTCTCTGAAGGATGCCTTATCCAGAGGACCGGCTCAGGCAGTCTGGGTGAAAGATGAGTTGATGAGTCAAGCTGATTCTTCGGCTACCGCCAAAATTCTGGCTGGAGCTGTTCGTAAAATTGAGGAATATGACCTCATCGTTTGCGGCGAAGGATCAAGTGATGAATATGCCCAGCAAGTCGGAATCCGTATGGGTCAGCTGCTCGATATTCCGGTTGTTACATTTGTCAACAAAGTTGAAGTCAAAGATGGAGTACTCCGGGCTGAACGTAAACTGGAGGAAGGAATTGAAGTTGTTGAAGTTAAGCTTCCTGCTTTAATTACGGTTCTTCCTGATGTGAATACACCAAGAATTCCAAGTCTAAAACAAATTCTTGCCGCTTCTAAAAAACCTGCTCAAGAATTATCCCTTGCGGATTGCGGTGTTAGCGCCATTGAATCGAAAACGAATCGCAAAAGTGTTCTTGGTGCAGTTATGGAACGTAAACAAATCCGTGTTCAGGGTGAAGTTGCTGAAATGGTTCAACAAATGGTTGGTGTACTTAAAAAAGAAGGCTTATGTTAGGGCTAGGAGGAGGAAAAATCATGTCACAAATCTGGGTTATTTCCGAAACACAAACTGGACTGCTTGAGTTGGTGGCTCATGCCAAAGGAGTTGCTCAAGGAGACAGTGTTGTAGCCTGGGCCTTCTCGACCGAAGCTGCGCAAGCCGTTTCTAAACAAGGTGCGGACCAGGTTATTGAATTTACAGGAGCAAAACGTCCTGAGGATTGTGTTCCGGTATTGATTGAACGTGCTGGAGCAGAAATGCCGGCTGCTATCCTTTGCGGAAGCACAAAGCGTTCGAAAGAGATCGCTGCACGGTTAGCTGCTGCTTTTGATACAGCATTAATTAATGAAGCTTTTAATTTACAACACAATGGTCAATCCTTTGAAGCGGAACGTTACATTTACGGTGGACTCTGTGTAGCCCATGAAGTTGTAGATTCCGCTCCTTTCATGGCAGTTATGGTTGCAAAAACAGTTGAAGCTCTTGCTGAAGGCACAGCTTGTCCTATTGAAACTGCTGCAGTTTCAGAATCAAAGGTTCAATTGATTGAGCTTAGGCCGAATCAATCTACATCCAACCTTGGCGATGCAAGTGTTGTTGTTTGTGTTGGCCGCGGAGTGGCTAAACAGGAAGATATTGAACTTGCCCGCCGCTTAAGTAGCAAACTGGGCGGAGAGTTAGGCTGCACTCGTCCGGTTGCTGAAGATCTGCATTGGATGGCAGAAGAGAACTATATCGGAATTTCTGGACAAATGGTTAAGCCTACCGTATATATCGGTATTGGTGTATCCGGTCAAATTCAACACGTGTCTGGTATCCGTGATTCAAAAATGATTATTTCTATTGAAAAGAATGAAAATGCTCCGATCATTGAGGCATCTGATTACGCTCTTGTCGGCGACTTGTATCAGATTCTTCCGGCCCTGCTCAATGCTCTTGGGGCGTAATTAAGGAGGCTATTATGTCAGAAGAATGCTTTGATGCCATTGTGGTTGGCGCAGGCCCTGCGGGCAGTGTAGCCGCCTACTGTATGGCAAAGGCTGGTTTAGAGGTTTTGCTGATCGAGCGTGGGAGTACACCGGGAGAAAAAAATATGACGGGAGGACGGCTATACGGTCATTCCTTGCATAAAATCATTCCGAACTTCTGGGAAGAAGCACCCATTGAACGCAAGGTCGTTCGTGAAACCGTGACCTTTATGACCGGTGAAACTGCAGTTTCACTTGATGTCAAAAGTCAAAAATGGGATGAAGTACCGTCCTTTACCGTTTTACGCTCAGAGTTTGATGCATGGCTTGCTTCTAAGGCAGAAGAAGCTGGAGCAATGTTAGCAGCAGGAGTCAAAGTTGATGAACTCATTATCAAAGACGGCAAAGTCGTTGGTGTTCGCTGTGATGAAGATGAAATGTTTGCCAATGTCATCATTGCTGCCGATGGAGTTAACTCCCTGCTTGTTCAAAAAGCGGGCATCCGCGGAGAGCTTTTGCCGAAACATGTGGCAACTGGAGCCAAGGAAGTTATTGAATTACCTCGTAACGTTATCGAGGATCGCTTCAACCTGTCAGGCGATAACGGGGCTGCTCAGCTCTATGTGGGAGAGTGCACCCAAGGACTGCAGGGCGGGGGATTTATATACACCAATAAGAACACAGTCTCCCTTGGCCTCGTCATCACCGCTGAGGAGTTCGAGCATACAGAACATCGTATTATCGATTTGATCGAGGAGTTTAAAATGCACCCGGCTATCCAGCCTCTAATTGAAGGCGGCAAAGTGGTCGAATACTCCGGCCACTTGGTTCCGGAAGGCGGACTTAGCATGATGCCTCCTTTGGTCCATGATGGGCTCCTCATCGTTGGTGATGCTGCCGGGTTAGTTTTGAATATTGGATATATGGTTCGAGGCATGGATTTGGCGATTGCTTCCGGCGAAGCGGCAGCTAACGCTGTAATTGCAGCTAAAGAGAAAGAAGACTACAGCAAACAAGGCTTAGCTTCTTATCAAAAAGACTTGGAAAACAGCTTTGTTCTTCAGGATCTAAAGACTTACTCAAAGTTCCCGGCATTCATGGAAAATAAGCGGATTTTTGCTCACTATCCTTTGTTTGTTGAAGAAATGATGGTTAATTTGTTCAAAGTGGATGGAACTCCGGCTAAACCGATTGTAAAATCAACCTTAGGCAACATTAAAAAATACGGCGGTTTAGTACAGCTTGCCAAAGATGCATGGAAGGGGGTTTCCGCTCTATGAAAAAGCTTAGTATCGAAGAACGTCTTGGGACGAATAAGTTTATTGTCGACGAAGATGTCCCGCATATTGTTCTCGATAAAAGCATCTGTGCAGCTTGTAAGGCAAAACCTTGTGTTAAAGCTTGTCCAGCAGGTCTGTATCAAGTCCAAGGCGACAGTGTCAGCTTTGATTATGCCGGTTGCCTAGAGTGTGGGACTTGCCGGGTCGTTTGTCTTTCCAAAGGTCTTACATGGGTTTATCCCAGAGGAACCTTTGGCGTGGAGTTTCGCTACGGTTAAAGAAAAACTTTTAGCAATAAACACATTACCGAGTATAAAAATGAAGGAGTGTAAGATAATATGAAAGAACTCGCATATGCAGATATGAAAGTGGGAGACAGTGCCTCCTTATCTAAAACGGTAACAGAATCAGATATTTTGACCTTTGCCGGACTGACTATGGATTTTAACCCCGTTCATGTTAATGCGGAATATGCGAAAGAATCCATTTTTAAAGAACGTATTGCTCACGGCATGATCTCTGCCGGCTTTATTTCCGCAGTATTAGGCACCACATTGCCTGGCCCGAACTCCATCTATCTTGGTCAAGAACTTAAATTTACGGCTCCTGTTAAAATTGGAGATACCGTGACGGCTACTGCAACAATCACGGAAAAAAAGGATGAAAAACGCATTCTTAAATTAAAAACTGTTGTAACGAATCAACGGGGTGAAGTTGTCGTAGACGGAAGCGCTGTAATTAAGAAAATCGGGTTATAAAAAAAATAAGGGTGGCCTTGCGCCTCCCTTATCTTTTCAAGAATTTGTAAAAGGGGTGTACTTAAATGGCTGTTGAATTTGTAGTTGAAAATGGAATTGCAAAAATTGTAATTGACCGTCCAAAGGCCTTAAATGCGCTCAATTCTGAAGTTTTGCAGGAACTCAAAAATGCAATTGCTGAACTTCAAAACCGTACGGATGTCCGTGCCCTGCTTATCCAGGGAGGCGGAGACAAGAGCTTTGTTGCCGGCGCTGACATTGCTCAAATGTCCAGCCTAAATCCGCTGGAAGGCAGTGAATTCGGCCGTTTAGGACAATCAGTCTTTAGCTCACTTTCTGAACTTCCCTTTCCTACAATTGCTGTAATTCAAGGCTTTGCCCTCGGTGGAGGATGTGAAATAGCTCTTGCTTGCGATATTCGGATCGCCAGTGAAAAAGCTAAATTCGGTCAACCGGAAGTAGGCTTAGGTATCATTCCTGGCTTTGGAGGAACTCAACGGTTAGCTCGCCTCGTCGGACCTGGTCAAGCGAAGAAACTCATTTACAGCGCAGAAATCATTTCAGCAGCTCAAGCGTTGCAAATCGGCCTGGTAGAGCAGGTCGTTGCGCCTGAACAACTGGATGAAGCTGCATTGAAATTGGCTCAAATGATTGCATCCAAATCTCCTAACGCTGTCCGCCTCGCTAAAATTGCAATTAACCAAGGGCTGGAAGGTTCACTTGAAGAAGGATTGAGATTAGAAGCCAGTATTTTTGGACTTTGTTTCGCATCTCCAGAACAAAAAGAAGGAATGACAGCCTTCCTCGAAAAACGGCCTGCTAAATTTTAGTTAGTTTAGGATCGTTGAAGGAAAGGAACCCGGACGGTTTAATTGACCAAAATCTTGTATCTCAGCGAGGGCAAAGCACTTCCAAGCCAATACCTCGTTTTGATAATAGAATGTATAGCCGTCCGTTGTACAACAATTATAGGCATCCAGGGTCCGTCCGTCCTTGAGTGTAAAACTTCCGACTTTTTTGGGCTGGATATTCATTCTATCGTCTCCTTTCACCCTCATTATATGCAGATCAATTTGGACTTACAATGAATTAAAAGGGATTGGATCCTGATTGTACAAAATATGGAAATGGCTGTTGCAAACAAACTGAATAGGCAACAGCCATTTTGTTCTCTAAAAGGTAAACTAAAGAGCCTGCCGCCTGCTATTTACAGGCAACAAGCTCTTACGGCCGATTGATTGTTGATATAAAAATCCTTGCGAAATTTCTGTTATATGTGAAAAAGTATATTTTCTTAATATAGGTATTAACAATACAGCTTATTATTTTAAAAATGTCATGATTTCATTGGCAGTTTCTGTAGGCTTTTCTGTCAAGCTCATATGTGTACAACCTGGGAAAGGAATTATTTTAGCGGTCGCCTTAACATTGTTCTTGACAAACTCAGCAGACCCCATGGGGTAGATGGGTTTTCCGGGGATAATGTATGCTGTGGGTACGGTAATAGTTTTTACTGCGTCTCGATAGTCGCGCGTAAACATGGATTGCCAGAGTCCTAGAAGGGGCAGCGAACGATTAACCCCCATCAATCCCGGAGCGATTAATTCTTCCATGTCAGCGGGGAGAGCTGCGAAATCAGGTAAAAGTAAACGCCAGAATTTCCACATGAATTTTGTGACATCCTGTGCAATCATCTCCATATCTTCCTTGAAGTCAGCGGGAGAATAGCTGCCGAAGGCACCAAATTTCCATTCTTCATCATTCATTAGTTTAGGACTCATATCCAGAATTACGATCTTTGAGATGTTTTTACAACCGAATTGGGAGACATAGCTATATATTGTGGCTCCGCCCATAGAATGTCCTACCAATACTACATCCTTTAATTCCAGATAATCGATGAGTTCTTTCAGGTCTCTCGCTAATTGATCAACAGTAAATCCTTTTTCCGGGCATTCCGATGCACCGTGACCACGGTGAGAATAGCTGATACAACGGTAATTCTCCTTCATAATCTGAACGATACCGGCTGCAGTTTCGTGTGAGCAAGACCACCCATGAATGAAGACTACGGGTTTTCCCTCACCTTGAATTTCGAAGTACAGTTTTGTGTTATCAGTTGTTGCAAAATACGGCATGATTCATACTCCCTTCTTTTTCTCTGCTTTTTCTAATGATTTCCCCTTTTTCCTTTGTATTCTCTTTTTTCTTCTTCATTTTAAAGCGAGTAGCAAAAGAATACTAATAGGCATTTCTTATAAAAAGATAAGCGGAAATTAATATTAATTTAAATAAATTCTTAAAAGACATAGGAGTATATAATTATGGAGCTTCGGGATATTAAATACCTAAATGAAATTGCGAAGACAGGTAGTTTTTCACAGGCGGCAGAGAACCTTTTTATTTCACAACCAGCATTAAGCCAGTCGGTTAAAAAGCTGGAAAATGACTTGGGGTTTTCATTGTTTAAAAAAGATGGAACCTATCGAAAGCTGACGCCTCTAGGTACCCAATTCTTAGAGTATGCACAATCATTTTTATATGCGGAACAGCAGTTGAATGATTGGCTGGTTTACATAAAACGCCGTCAAAAAAAGCGAGTTCATTTGGGAGTAGTACCGTATTATGTTACCCCATGGACTACGGATGTATTTTACCGTTTTCAAAAAAAATATCCAGATGTAGATTTTGTTGTTTCCGAAATGCCGGAGATGTGGATCCAGGAAAAGCTGCTGGCAGGCAAAATTGACGTTGGTTTTACTGAAAATCGCTTGCATAGTAAGGATTTGCTGCTCCATTGCGGTTTTACGGACACCATTGACGTTGCTTTTACACAAGGCAGCTCCCTGTACGGTAAAAATATCATTAAATTTTCAGACCTAATGAATGAGACCTTTCACATGATTACAAGCGACAGCCCGCTGGGTGACAATATCAAGAAGCGGGCAAAGGCTGAAGGCTTTACTCCCAAGATTGGGTATATGGGCTCACAAGTAGGTGCGATTTTGACTCATATTAGGGATGAAGGCGGTATTTGCCTGCTCAACCGTCCCATTCTCCAATGCAATATTGCCCTGAATCCACTTTTTAAAGACATTCAACAGTTGCCTTTGAATCCAATGTTTCCGTGTTATTGCTGGGTTTATACCAAAGATCTTCCTGATGTAGTACCTGAAATTTCAACATTCGTATCTTATTTTTGCAACGAGTTGGAAATTGATTTGATGGAGCGAATCGTTTAAAAATTAGAACTGTTGACTGATTTTAAATTAGTATAAAAGGAAGTGTCGCTAACTACCATAAAAAAGTAGTTTGCACACTTCCTTCTTTAGCTTAATAAATATATTTCATACGGTTCATACCATAGTCTGTGATTTTATAATATAGTTTAAGCTTCCCGTTACTATCTTCAACCGCCTGTGTAAGTTTAATCATTCCTCCCGTCTTTAACGAAAGCAGGCAGTTGTCTATACCTTCACCGTTAACACATCGATCAAGAGGGTATTCCTTTTTAAGGATTTCTAATAATTCTTGATTAGATAGTTCTTTATTCTGGTTGATCGCTTGTAAAATTCTAAATTTTACAGGCATCTGACTCATAGTGAGCCTCCTTATCGTTTCTTAAATTCACTAAATCTTTAGGATTGCCTATTGTAAGGATTGTTCCTATAGAAATGATAACAACCCCAAAAATCAGGTTCGGAGTTATTTGTAAATGATTTAATAGCCAACTGAAAAATACAGACCATAAGGCGTAGGTCACGTTTAGCCCCATTGCCCGGCTCACCCCGGTCATATTCATGGCACGGTACCAGGATAAAACGGAAATGGCTCCAATCATGCCGATAACAGCAATGAATAAACCGGGGGAGGAGTTTAAGCTGGCAAAAAGCATCTGATAGGCGGTTTTTCCACACAAAGGGATTATAACGAAAATATAAACAAGAAAAGAAGTAGCCTCTCTGATGCCAATAGCAATATCCGAATCAACTAAGTCCATCCCATGGGTGGATATAACCCCCTCTAGGGCCCAGCCGATGGCAGCAACTGCGGCAAATCCAAGACCAAGATAAAAGTGAGGATAATTTGCTCCTTCCGGTGGTGTAAATCCAACAATGAAGGAGCCTAAAACGGCTAAAAGTATACCGGCCCATACTCGGGGCGCTATTTTTTCTTTGAGAAAAACAAAACCTAAAATAGCTCCTATAGCCGGATAAGCTGCAGTGATTGCAGCAGTATAGGAGGCACCCGCAAAATAAATTCCCAGTAAATTGCCGGATGATCCAATGGGACCGCCTAAGACAGCAGCCAGCATGATCATTTTAGCCGGCTTAGTCTTTAAGGTTCGTGCATAATCGCGCCATTTTCCGTTAATGACGTTATGAATAAATAACCAAAGCGCGGCGAATCCATCATGTAAACAAGCCCCAACTACAGGAACGGCAAATAGGCTCATATTATTGGTCAATGGAGCTAAAGCTAACACCATTCCCATCAATACACCGTCTAAACCCCAAGCAGTACCAGCTATCAATCCGCTGGCAATTCCTTTTTTAGCGAAGTTTAGGTCTCTCTGTTGTAAGAATAATCGTATTTGTTGATCCATTTGGATTACGACTCCTAAAGATCTATTTCGTCCTTATGAGAAATTTTTAACATAATCCATGTGAAAAGTAAAATACTTAGTGCATATACCCCCTATAACTAGCAGGTTTATAAGTTTGTGCTTAACAAACGTTCTATTGCATTTTCTTGCAACACGTCAATTTTATGATTTTAATAAATTCTTTTTCAATCATGGATAGATGATGGCGGTTTAACCATATCAAGATAATCGAAGCTTCCAGGCAAGCATCTTCAATCTCTATTTTTTTGATACTGCTTGTTTTAATAAATTCATCAGCCATAAACCTGGGGACAAACGCAATGATATCACCGTGAGTTAAGATTTTTTCCATCATTTCAAGGTTGTCCACTCGATAAGAAACGTTGAAATTACCATATTTTTTTAATATACAAGAGACTCCGCAATCGGTAATATATTCCGTATTGTAGAGAAGTATGGGCATGGAAAGAGCCTGTTGCAAAGTCATTGTTGGCGATTCCATGGCAATTTTGCGGTCTTTTCCGGTAATAATTACGAATTCATCTGTAAATAGTTCACTAAAATTAATATCCTTAGACTCGCGAACGGCATCCGTATTTAAAATAATACCAAAATCGGCTTTGCCTGATTCTACATCCCTTAAAATATTGTTTGATTCACCAACCTTCAGGAGAGCATTTACTTTAGGATGATTAAACTTAAAGGTTGTTAAAATATCTGGCATTATCGTAATATTAACGCCGGGTTCAACTGCAATGGAGATATTTCCATTGAGCTCAATGGAATTAATGTGCGCTATGGATTTGATCTCATCGATTGAATTCAAAACTTCTCTGGCTTTAACGATAATCAGTTCTCCAATTTCGGTGAGCTGAGCACCCGAGTTTGTTCTTTTTAACAAAACAATACCGAGCTCATCTTCGAGTTTATTTATGGCAGAACTAAGAGCAGGTTGAGAAATATGAGCTCGTTCGGCTGCTAATGAAATGGACTTCGATTCATTGACAGCAACGAGATACATGAGTTGTTCAAGACGCATTGTCTTACCTCCTCTCATATGGACACATCTAGTCCATCTTATATAGCTAATTATATATTAGTATGGATAATTTGAAATATTAATATTTTTGCCAATCATTTTAAATTAATTATACGGGGCATAATCACGATGTATTTTACAGCTGAACATCTGATGATTATAATTTGCGTGTAAGTACAAGTGAATACAAGAACAATGCAGTGCCGCGGAACTGAATTGCTCAAGAAGGAGGAATGTTGAGGTCCTTAATAATGATTGCAGTAATGGCAAAAATAATACTTAAAGATTTAGTCAGTTTTAAAATTAGTCAGTTGAAGAAGCTAAATTCGGATAATTTAGGGGGATTGTTCAATGTCCATTGGTAAAGATGAAAAGCCAATTTATGCAAGAGTGAACCACCCTGTATTTTGGGTTTCCGTCATAGCCTGCTTAGTTGTCTATGGGCCTATGATGATTTTCCAAAATGCGGCTAAAGACCCCGTAAATAAAGCAATGCACTTTATAACCTATAGTACGGACTGGCTTTGGGAATTTGTTGTTTTTGGATGTCTCATCTTTTTAGCTTGGTTAGCTTTTGGCCGTTATGGCAACGTAAAGCTAGGTGGACCAGATGATAAACCGGAATTTTCTACTTTTACTTGGATCTCTATGATGTTCTGCGGAGGATCAGGTGCAGGTCTTGTCTACTGGGCATTGATCGAGCCGATTTCCTATTTACAGGCTCCTCCGTTTTGGCTTCAGCCCTTTTCACCGCAAGCGGCTCAATTTAGCTTAGCTTATGGAATCTTTCACTGGGGTTTCAGTGCTTGGGCGACTTTCGCAGTTCCGGCTGTTGCTTTCGCTTACATGTATTATGTCCGGAAAAAACCCTATCTCTATCCTAGCTATGCTTGCCGAGGGGTAATCGGAAAAACTGCCGATGGATGGGTAGGAAAACTCATTGATGCAATTGTCATCGTAGGTATGGTCGGAGGAATGGCCACATCACTAGGCTTTGTTATTCCCATGTTATCTAAGATTTCAGCCGATTATTTTGGGATCGCAGATAACATGCAATTTAAACTTGTTGTATGCGTACTTTTCTCCTGTATTTATACCTGGAGTTGTTACCATGGTTTAAAAGGCGGAATTGCCAAGCTTGCTGATATGAACATGTATTTAACCTTTATTATTCTCGGTTTTGTACTGATTGTCGGACCAACAACGTTTATGTTCTCCTTATTTAGCGATAATATAGGCGTGCTCCTTCAGAATTTTATGCGGATGAGCTTCTATACTGACCCTATCACTAAATCCGGATTTCCGCAAGATTGGACTGTTTTCTATTGGGCATGGTGGCTGGCTTGGGCAATATACGTAGGGCTTTTCGCAGCCCGTATTTCCAAAGGCCGTACGATTCGCTCTCTCATTATGAACATGATTTTCTCAGCAACCGCAGGCTGCATGCTCTTCTACCTCATTTTTGGCAGTTATCAAGTGGATGCAATCATGAACCATGGAGCAAAACTTGCTGAAATTCTCAAAGATCAAGGCGGCCCGGCCGTTATTTCCTGGTTCTTGAACTCACTTCCTTTACATCAAGTGGTTATTCCTTTCTTCATTTTTGTTATGGCTATTTCTCAAGCAACGGGTGTTGACGCTGCCTCCTTTACGATGGCTAACATGGCGTGTTTTGAAGTAAAAGACGGCGTAGAACCGCCGAAATGGATCCGTCTTTTCTGGGCAGGAATGCTGTTCTTTGCCACAGTTGCGCTGCTTCTCGTCGGAGGTATGCAAGTCGTTCAGTTATCATCTGTTTTAACGGCAGTACCTGTCTTATTCCTGCTCATTATCCTCGCAATTTCCACCGTCAAATGGCTGCGTGAAGATTTCGGATTTGCACAACCTATGACAACAGACAAATATGATAACGAAAGTGTAGACACAGTGGAAGCGATTTCCCAAGCAAGCAAGTAAAATACGATAACTCACTTCAAACGAAAACAATACAAAATTTGAAGCATAAGAGGAGTGAAACGATATGAAGAGAACACCGCTTACCAAAAAAGTTCTGGTATTAGGTGTCGACGGAATGGACCCTAGGATCAGTAAAAAATTCCTGGCCGAAGGGAAAATGCCTAATTTACAAAAATTCATTAAACGTGGATCAGCTCGTGAAGATTTACGTTTGCTCGGGGCAATTCCAACGATTACACCGCCTTGCTGGACGACCTTGGCCACAGGTGCTTATCCGGGAACTCATGGTATTACATGCTATTGGAGACAATCACCGGAAAGCCTTGATGCGGTTGTTTACAATATGGACTCGCGGAATTGTACCGCAGAACAAATGTGGAACATCACAGCTGAAGCCGGCATGAAGACTTTAGTATGGCATTGGCCCGGAAGCTCCTGGCCTCCAACCTCACATAGTGAAAATCTTAGCGTTGTCGACGGTACGCAGCCCGGTTCTGTTAATATGGGTGTTGCCCAGCTTGACTGGGAAAAAGTTATTGTCGCTGCACCTGAAATTAAAGAAGTCCGTTATGCGCCAAGAGTGGAGAAACCGGCAGGAGTAGGCTGCATCATTACGGATTTGGAAGATACCTTGGACGATGAAGTTGACGATGAAATGATGGAGCTTTGGTGGGGCGATACAGCTCGTCAAGGCGGTGAAATTCGTACCTATGTTATGGATGATGAGGACACTGAAGTTGTTATCGGAAGTAAAGTTGCTTATGACATTGTCAATTCTCCGCTCAAAGATGCTACGGGTTGGGCTAATGCACCAGAAGGAGCTAAAGAATTTACAATCTTGACTTCTAGCGGTGTTATGAGAAGGCCTGCTTTAATTCTAAAAAATGAAGCCGGTGAATATGACCGAGTCGCTGTTTACAAGAATAAAAAAGCGGAAACACCGATCGTTACCTTGGAAAGAGATATAATGATCACTGGTATCATTGATGATGTGACCAAAAAAGAAGTGACTAAACCTGCATGCCGTTCGATGAAGATTTTAGAGCTTGATCCGGCAGGCAATAAAGTAAGACTTTGGATTAGTAATGCTCTCGATATTTCGAATGACCAACTCTGGCATCAAAAATCGCTTTATCAGGATATTATCAACAATGTGGGTCAAGTTCCACCGGTCAGCTTAATCGGCGGAGAAGACGACGAATTGGTCCGTGAAATTTTTGAGCCTTCATGGAAACTTTATAACAAATGGCAGGCGGATTGCCTGAATTACTGCATCAAAGAAAAGGAATATGAGGTTGTATTCTCACACCTTCATAACATCGACTGTGCAGGTCACCAATTATGGCATCTTGGAAAGACCTTGGAACCATGGAAACACACTGATGAGAAAATCTATCAAGGGTTCATCGAAAAATTCTATGTGCAAACTGATGATTATCTGGGTGAGTTCCTGCATTTATTAGATGAAGGCTGGACAATCTTATTTGTAAGCGACCATGGTCTTATCGTTGGGGAAAACGTACCGCCTATTTTAGGGGAGTATGGTGGACTCAATACCAAGGTTATGGAAAAACTCGGTTATACCGTCCTGAAAAAAGATGCAAATGGCAATTCGCTCAGAGAAGTGGACTGGGAGAAAACAAGAGCTGTTCAGATTCGCAGCAACTATATTTATGTCAACCTTAAAGGTAGAGATAAGTATGGCATTGTTGATCCGAAAGATAAGTATGACTTAGAGGAGCAAATCATCTCTGACCTTTATAATTACAGAGATGAAAGGACGGGAAAACGGGTTGTCGGCATCTGCCTCCGAAACAAAGATGCAGTATTGATTGGTACAAACGGACCGGAATGCGGAGATATCTTCTTCTCGATTGAAGAAGGCTATAACAGATTGCACGGTGACAGTATTACAACTTCAGAAGGATATTTCAATACATCCGTTTCACCTATCTTTGCTGCGGCAGGTCCTGGTATTAAATCCGGATTTACAACAGACCGTACGATTCGTCAGGTTGATGTGGCACCTTCAGTTGCAGTATTGCTTGGGTTACGTTTCCCTGCACAGTGTGAAGGAGCTCCAATCTATCAAATTTTCAATGAAGAAGTATAAAAGAATTTAATATGCGCAGCTATCAGTAACAGCTGATAGCTGCGTTTTAAAAAGAACAAGTATTCATGGACTTGAGGGGCAGGAATTTAATTTTAGGAGGAACAAAGAATATGTCCTTACAACAGTTGAATGCAGATCGTTTTGAGGAGATTATCTATGATAATTGTGAGCCCTGTTTGGTTATCTTCTCAAGAAAAGGCTGTCATGTCTGCAAAGAAGTCGTTCCTATGTTAGAAGAATTACAGCCTCAATATAAAGATAAATTTGGTTTTTATTACGTTGATGTTGAAGAAGATAAAAACTTATTTCAACGGTTTTCCTTAAAGGGTGTTCCGCAAATCCTCTTTTTCAATGATGGTGAATTTCAAGGAAAACTTGCAGGCCAGGTTGAGGATGAACAAGTCGAAGAGAAAATTGAAGAAGTCCTTGGAGCGTAACCTCATTTTTAAGGAGATGTGGAAGAAATGGTTGCTTATGATTTAATCATTATCGGGGGCGGCCCCGCTGGGCTTTCCGCTGCTATTTATGGCGGAAGAGCCAAACTTAAGACCTTAGTGATCAATAAAGGGACGATCGGCGGTTTGGCGGATACAACTCGGGAAATCGTAAATTATCCTGGGTATCCTCTGATCAGCGGACCGGATCTCATGAAAGATTTTTATAAACATGCCCAGGGTTTTGGTGTTGAATTTTTAAGAGATGAGGTCGTTAATGTTGACTTTTCTCAGGAAGAGAAAACCATTAAGACCAAAAAGAAAAAAGAATTTTCGGCGAAAGCGCTGATTTTAGCCTGCGGCAGTGAGCCGAGGCTGCTCAATATTCCCGGTGAAAAAAGGCTTCGGGGGAGCGGAGTCGCTTATTGCGCTACCTGCGATGCCGAGTTTTTTGAGGGCGAAGATGTTGTTGTCGTCGGCAGTGGTGATCAGGCTATTGAAGAAGGAATGTACATCACGAAGTTTGCCCGTAAGGTCACTGTGATCGTTTTACATGACGAGGGAATTTTGGATTGCAATAAGGTCAGTGCTGAAAGAGCTTTTAATAATAAGAAGATGGAGTTTATCTGGAACTCAACGATTGAGGAAGTTCTTGGGGAAGAAAATGTGGAAGGAGTCATAATTAAGAATTTGAAAACAGGGACCGTTTCTAAATTTCCCTGTCAAGGTGTATTTTTCTTTGTCGGTATGGTCCCTTCAACTCACTTCCTGAAAGACTGCGGAATTGAAATGGACAAGCGGGGGTATATCCCAGTTAATGACCGCATGGAAACGAACCTTGAAGGAATATATGCAGTCGGTGATAACCGGGTGAAATATTTGAGGCAAGTCGTTTCTTCAGCAGGTGATGGTGCAACTGCGGCTGTCGCAGCAGAGCGATTCATTGAAGAGCTTAATGATTTTCATGCGAATGTACTTCAAAGTGACCAAAAGGTTATCTTATTGTTCTTTAATGCCTTAGTTAACGAAAGTTTGGAGTTCAGCGCTTTTTTAGAACAGCTCATTCATGAACAAGGCGATGTATATAAACTCTTCAAAGTAGATATGGCCACCAAGAAAAACCTTGCCGGAAAATATCGGATTGAAACGGCGCCTGCCGCAGTGGTGTTGGCTAAGGGCGAGGAAATTAAACGGCTGAACTGCTGCATGGATAAAGAACAACTCAAAGCTCAACTAATTTAACGTCGATTGCAAACCCATATACGCTTCCAAGAGATAAGGAGGTCATCATGGATTTTGGATTTATTAATGTGCTGATCAGCATCATTATTATCAATATTGTTTTGAGCGGAGATAATGCAGTGGTCATTGCGCTAGCCACATTGCGGCTGAATAAAAATCAAGCAAAGACCGCCATTTTTTGGGGAACTTTTGGCGCAGTTATTTTACGCATTGCCTTGACTATTGTCGCAGCTTATGTATTGAGCATTCCTTATATTCAAACGCTTGGCGGTGTAGCGTTAACCTGGATTGCTCTTAAGCTTCTCTTAGATGATGAAAATACAGATGTAGAAGCCCCGTCAAGTATGAGACAAGCGATCAAGACGATTATTGTTGCCGACTTATTTATGAGCCTGGATAATGTGCTGGCTGTTGCCGGAGCTTCGGGCGGGAATGATGTTTTGCTGGTTTTTGGATTGGTGCTTAGTATTCCTTTGGTCATTTGGGGAAGTACGTTTATTGCCAAGCTGATGAGCCGTTGGCCGTGGTTGGTTTATATTGGAGCTGGGCTTATTGGCTGGGTTGCAGGAGAAATGTTTGTTAAAGAACCCTACATGGAAGCTTTAGAAGGTGTACCATTCCTGCACTATCTAATACCGGGTTCAATTGCATTCGGTGTTATTGCAATAGGCCATTACATCAAAAAATCGAAATCGCAAGCTCACGCTCAAACGATGTAAATTGAATGCGTTTTAAATGATGCAAAATAGGATGTATTTAAATAGGAAGAAAACTTTTTAAGCAGCCTGGATAACTATGACCATTGTTGTTACTTGCCGCTGTATTAAGCATGCCCATTTTAAAGAGGCCCCCTTAGATAGAAGCTGTTTTCACTCTACCCGAGGGGGTCTTATTATGCGGAGTTTGAGTTATATCCCGTATAAATGTTTAGTATATTACAAACTCTGCAAGCCGCTCTATAATAAAAAACATAAAAAATAGATTGAATTCAAGAAAAATCGGATGGGGTAATTTTATGGAATACTTTGGAGAGGAAGCACTCGGTCTTGTGGAAACAAGGGGGATGGTTCCGGCCATTCAAGCGGCAGATGTCATGTGTAAAGCAGCTGATGTTGTTCTTGTTTCGTATGAAAATGTGGGTTCCGGTCTTGTTACCGTCATGGTGAAAGGCGATGTTGCTGCTGTAAGGTCTGCCGTAGAACAAGGAGCTGCAGCCGCTGCTGCCATTGGCGAATTAACGGCTGCACATGTTATGCCGCGTCCTGTCAGCCGTGTAGGGAAGATTGTTTCTCAACATGATATTGATGACTGACGATTGATGTTCGGAAAGGAGAATCCTGTGGAGAGAAGCGATGCATTAGGGTTCATAGAAACGTATGGACTTGTTTCGGTCCTCGAAGCAGCAGATGCCATGTGCAAGGCTGCAGATGTGGAATTAGTCGGTTATGAGAATGTAGCTTCCGGATTGATTTCCGTTGTCATACGCGGTGATGTAGGAGCTGTCAAAACTGCAGTCAAAGCGGGTATCGAAGCCGCCGGCAAAGTAGGCAAGATTTATAGCACCAATGTTATCGCCAATCCCCATCCGGATGTCGAAAAAATTGTTGCTAAATATGTTCTTGACTGGTGAATGTGGGGAATTATTGACCTGTATTTAAGATGCGAGAGGGGGGAGATTGAAGCCAATGGACATTGATCTGCTTTCTATTCAAGAGGCACGGATTCTCATAGAAAATGCCCGTGAAGCACAAAAGATACTGGCAGCTTTCCCCCAGGAAAAATTGGACGGAATTGTAAAGTGTATGGCTTCGGAAGCTTCGAAATATGCTCGAGAACTTGCCGTTATGTCTTCCGAAGAAACGGGATTTGGCAAATGGCAGGACAAGTGGGTTAAAAATATTTTTGCCAGTGATTTTCTCTATCAAAAAATTAAAAATATGAAAGTTGTTGGGATCATTGCTGAGGATCAAGAAAATAAGACGATGGATATTGGGGTACCCGTCGGAGTCATTGTCGCTTTGGTTCCTTCGACTAACCCGGTATCAACGACGATATATAAAGCGTTAATTGCTATAAAATCGGGCAATGCCATTGTTTTTTCACCTCATCCGAAGGCTGACAAAACGATTGGCAGAGTCTTGGATATACTGATTCGAGCGGCTGAAGACAGTGGATTGCCGCCGGGGGCTCTTGCCTATCTGCATACGATCACAACGGACGGTACGGTTGAATTGATGAAGCACAAAGATACTGCACTTCTTTTAGTCACAGGCGTACCGAAGATGGTCAAGGCGGCATATGCTTCAGGAAAGCCTGTCATCTACGGCGGACCGGGGAATGGACCTGCTTTTATCGAACGTTCGGCCGATATCAAACAGGCGGCGGCAGATATTATTGCCAGCAGAACGTTTGATAACGGAATTGTGTCGGCTTCTGAACAATCGATTGTTGTTGAGGCTTGTATCGCGGATGAAGCGAGGCTTGAACTTAAACGGAATGGAGCTTATTTCCTTACGGAAAAGGATTCGGAAGAGCTGAGTCAGCTGTTCCTTCGTCCCGACGGCAGTATCAATCCGGAAATTGTCGGGAAATCAGCCGTTGACCTAGCGCAAAAAATTGGACTGAGTCTGCCTGATGATGTAAAAGTTCTGGTTTCAGAGCAAAAATATGTATCTCCGACCAATCCGTATTCGAGAGAAAAACTTTGCCCAGTCCTGGCCTTTTATATTGAAAAGGATTGGCTTAATGCTTGTGAAAAATGCATCGAATTGTTGCTGAATGACGGCCGGGGACATACTCTGGTTATTCACTCGCGGGATGATCATGTGATTCGAGAATTTGCCCTGAAAAAACCCGTATCCAGAGTTTTGGTGAATACGCCTTCCGCGTTAGGCGGGATTGGAGCAACAACAAACCTTTTCCCGGCACTGACATTAGGGTGCGGTGCCGCAGGCGGCGGGTTTACTTCCGATAATGTCTCGCCCATGAATCTGATCAATATTCGCAAAGTGGGTTACGGCGTGCGGAAACTGGAAGATATAACAAAGGGAATACAGCACTCTCAAGAAAACGAGCCTGATTTGAAAGAGCAGCTGGAGAATTTGCTTGAGCAGCTGCTGAATAAGTAGATGGAGGACAATATGTTGGATGCAAAAGAATTCTCGGCGAAGTTTGCTGATGTAACTAAAAATTTGTCCCCGGAAGAAACACTTGCTGTGATGAAGCTGTTTCAGGGAATTTCCAAAGAACTGTCAGCGGCGGGTACACGTTCTAAAACGTTTGGTGAGTCGAAATCACCAATGGATGATGGGGAAATTACCGGTTTAACGCCAAGGTTGAAACGCCTCCGCGAAGTTTATTTGAAAGCAAAGCCCAGCGTCACGACGTATCGTGCCAGAGCGTTTACGCAAGTGACGAAAGAAAATCCCGGCTTGCCTAAGATTCTGCTGCGGGCCAAGTGTTTCAGAAAAGCGTGCGAGACCGCTCCTTTGCTGATTCAAAAGGATGAGTTGATTGTCGGACATCCTTGCGGCAAACCGCGTGCCGGTGCAATATCTCCGGATATCGCCTGGAGATGGATTCGAGATGAGCTGGATACGATGTCAACCCGGCCGCAGGATCCTTTTCAAATTAGTGAAGTGGACAAACGAATCTTGCGGGAAGAGATTTTTCCTTTCTGGGAAGGAAAAAGTCTGGATGAAATCTGCCAGCAGCAATATGAAGAAGCCGGTATTTGGTCATTTTCCGGAGAAGCCTTTGTCAGCGATCTTTCCTATCATCAGGTCAATGGCGGCGGGGATACTTGCCCGGGTTATGATGTCATCCTGATTAAAGAAGGGATCAATGGGGCAAGACAGGAAGCCGTTGACAGATTGAGCCAATTGTCCATGGAAAACCCCGATGATATCGATAAGATTTACTTTTATAAAGCCGAAATTGAAACGTGTGACGGGATCTTAGCGTATGCTAAACGCCTTTCGGATTATGCGCGGGAACTGGCTGACAGAGAAGCGGATTCCGCCCGGAGGAATGAACTGTATAAAATCTCGGATATCTTGACCCGCGTCCCGGCTAATCCGCCGACAACCTTCCAAGAAGCCCTGCAATCGGTCTGGACGCTGGAATCCCTGTTTGTTGTGGAAGAAAATCAGACAGGAATTTCCCTCGGGCGCCTGGATCAGTATATTTATCCGATGTTTAAGGCGGATATGGAAGCGGGCCGCCTCAATAAGCTGGAAGCTTTTGAATTGATGAGCTGCTTTATTATCAAGTGCTCTGAAGTCATGTGGCTCTCCAGTGAGCTGGGGGCTAAATATTTTGCCGGTTATCAACCGTTCATCAACTTGACGGTAGGCGGACAGAAGCGAACGGGCGGGGATGCGACGAACGATTTGACCTATCTGATCATGGATGCTGTCCGGTTTACCCGAATGTATCAACCTTCCCTTGCTTGCCGGATCCACAATCAATCACCGCAAAAATATTTAAAGAAAATCGTTGAAGTCGTTAAAGCAGGATTAGGCTTCCCCGCTTGCCACTTTGATGATTGCCATATAAAAATGATGCTGGCCAAGGGATTCAGCATCGAGGATGCACGCGACTATTGCCTGATGGGGTGTGTTGAACCGCAAAAATCCGGTCGTATCTATCAGTGGACCTCCACCGGTTATACGCAGTGGCCGATTGCTATTGAATTCGTTTTGAATCGCGGTGTCATGAAATGGCATGGCACGACGGAAGGGCTGGATACCGGGGAGCTCGACAATTTAAAAACGTATGAAGAATTCGATGCGGCCTGCAAAAGGCAAATTGAACACATTATCCGTTTATCGGCTATAGGAACCCTTGTCAGCCAGCGGGTGCATCGAGAGCTTGTTCCCAAACCGCTGATGTCCCTGCTTGTCGAAGGCTGCATGGAAAAGGGAACCGATGTTACGAACGGCGGAGCGCTTATCAATTGCGGACCTGGCTTGATCTTCTCAGGTTTGGGAACGTATACCGATTCAATGGCAGCTATTAAAAAGCTTGTCTTTGAAGAAAAGAAATATACGCTTGAACAAATTCGCGACGCCTTGGATGCAAACTTTGAAGGCTATGAAGCTTTGCGAACCGATTGCTTGAATGCACCGAAATACGGGAATGACAATGACTATGCGGACTTGATTGCCGCAGATATCGTCAGTTGGACTGAACGGGTGCACAACTCCTATAAAATGCTCTTCGCGCATTTCTCTCACGGTACGCTTTCGATTTCCAACAATACGCCTATCGGCGAAATTACCGGTGCGACAGCCAATGGACGGCTTGCCTGGACACCACTCTCCGATGGAATCAGCCCGACGCAAGGTGCCGATAAGCTTGGCCCTACAGCGATCATCAAATCAGTCAGCAAGCTGAGCGTTGAGTCTATGAATATCGGAATGGTGCATAACTTTAAACTTCTGCGCGGTATTCTCGAAACACCGGAAGGTGAAAATGGCTTGATTACCTTGCTCAGAACAGCATCTATTTTGGGAAACGGCCAGATGCAATTCAGCTATGTCGACAATGAAGTTTTGAAAAAGGCTCAACTTGAGCCGGACAAATATCGCGATTTAATCATTCGCGTTGCCGGTTACAGCGCCTACTTCGTAGAACTGTGCAAAGAGGTGCAGGATGAAATCATCAGCAGAACAGTTTTAGATCATTTTTAAAAGGGCATTTTTTAAGGAACGGAGACATGATGAGTACAGAAATGGGCAGCATCTTGGAACGGAAAGCGAGGATCTTCAATGTTCAGAAGTATTCAATTTATGACGGGCCAGGCATCCGAACACTAATTTTCTTCAAGGGGTGCCCTCTAAGATGCAAATGGTGTTCAAATCCTGAGGGACTTGAAAGAAAATATCAGGTCATGTTTATGGAGGATTTGTGCATTCATTGCGGCAGCTGTATTTCCGTTTGTCCGGAAAAGATTCATTATTGGGCAGACCCAGACGGCAAGTTATCCAACCATTCCGGTGGAGGCCCCAGAC
This sequence comes from Desulfitobacterium nosdiversum, assembly GCF_049860565.1. Taxonomy (GTDB): domain Bacteria; phylum Bacillota; class Desulfitobacteriia; order Desulfitobacteriales; family Desulfitobacteriaceae; genus Desulfitobacterium_A; species Desulfitobacterium_A nosdiversum. Next base: position 4,042,243 of record NZ_CP172056.1, on the reverse strand, counting down.
ATAAAGTCAATAGAAAGATGGATTGCAGGGGGTGCCGCAAATGTGAAGCGGCATGTCCGAAAAAAGCCCTTTCCATAGCCGGTATGGACAAAACGGTCTCCGAAGTCTTGGAAATCATCCAACAAGATACACTTTTCTATCTAAGTTCAGGCGGAGGGGTCACTCTTGGCGGAGGAGAAGTCACATCGCAGCCTGAGTTTGCAGCTAACCTTCTGATGGAATGCAAACAGATGGGAGTTCATACAGCGATTGAGACCTGCGGTTATGCAAAACGGGACGCTTTGCTTATGGTCGCACGATTTACCGATTTGATTCTGTTTGATATTAAGAATATTGATGCTGACCGTCATTATGAACTGACTGGGGTCCGAAATGAACGCATTCTGGATAATCTCACCGAACTTATCCATCGTGGATTTAACGTAAAAATCAGGATGCCTCTGATCAGAGGCATGAATGACAGCATAGATGTAATCCGGCGTACCATGGAATTTTTACTTCCCTTTAAAAACTTTAAAAATTTTCAAGGCATTGATCTGCTGCCTTATCACAAATTAGGAATCAATAAATACACGCAGTTAGATCTGAAGTACACCATTACAGACGATGTGAGCGTCAAAGCAGAAGAGCTGGACCGTATTGCAGAGGTCATCCAAGAGTACAGCTTAAACGTCAAAATTGTTAAGCATTAAATCATTACAAGGAGATCAACGGGATGGGGGGATTTTATGAGTGAAGCTGATGAATTTGACCGAAAACGCATTATTCAGGAATATGTACCTGGCAAGCAAGTTACTTTGGCACATATCATCGCCTCACCCGTATCCGATTTATATGAACGCCTGGGGATTGAAGAGCGCGGAGCCATTGGAATTTTAACCCTCACTCCGAGCGAGACGGCAATTATCGCTGCCGATATTGCAACCAAGGCATCAGATGTCGAGATCGGTTTTTTGGATCGCTTTACCGGATCCTTGGTGATATCTGGCGATGTCGCCAGTGTCGAAGCTGCTATGGCTGCTATCAATGACACATTGGAAAAGCTGCTGCTTTTTACGCCGGCCAAGGTGACACGCACATGAAAAAACGTATTATGGTCATCGGACCTACTCAGGTGGGCAAATCCACTTTAGTCAATGTTTTAAATGATACGGATAGACCGTTAAGAAGAACTCAGGATGTCATCTATGGGAAAAATACGATGGACACACCGGGCTCATATATTGAAAACGCTTCGATGTATAGATACCTGATTGCAACTGCACAAACCGCATCCCATGTGCTTTTCCTTATCAATGCCTTTAATCCGATTGACGTATACCCGCCGCGTTTTGCTCAAACGTTTACTTGTCCGGTTATCGGGGTGGTCACAAAGATCGATTTAGCGCCGGAAAATCTTAGCTTGTGTCGGCAACAGCTCCAGCATATCGGGGTTTCCGAACCATACTTTTGGATTTCGTTAAAAAACAATACAGGTGTTAAAGCGCTGAAATCGTATCTGCTTGGAAAACAGTAAAATTCCGAAGCAAGAAAGTGTGAGGTGAGGCTATGAAATTCATTACCGAAATGGAGCTGCGAGATTTATATAAAATAAATCCTTTTAGCACTTACGCTCTCGAACCAAATATAAAGATCACCCCCGGTGCCCGCCAATTTCTTATGGACAGAGGGATAAAGCTGCTGCCCGAGCAGGACAGGAAAGACAAGCGGGACAAGAATGGACGAAGCGCAGACACTGCCTTAAGTAATAGGGCAAACGATAGCAGTACAAATCCTGTTCAAGGATCGCAAAATTGGTGCGTTTTAAGATTAAGATGCAGACTGGAATGGATTGAATCTCTGTTTCAAGTAATAGGGACCGATCTTTCTAGCTGCGGTGACGCTGTCCTGGCCGAAGAGGTTCTGCAGCTGGAGAAATACGTTCAGAGCATAAAAAACGCTGAATTCCATCAAACAGCGCCGGACAAAATTGAACTCTGGGAATGGTCCGAAACAGAAATTAATAATTGCGCTCATAATCTTGAGAAATATTTTGATATCCATAACTTTAACGGTCAGCTGCAGCAGGGAAAAACGATGGCCCGGTTAAATCACTTGCGCGTTTCCCTCCGCGAGGCTGAGATTGCGATCTTAGAAGCCTATTGGAATGAAGAACAGCAGGCCTGTACGCGTGAAGATTTAATTGAGAAAGTAAACATTATTATTAATGCACTCCGCATCATGATGTGGAAGTGTCAGGGAGGACAAAAATGCAAACCGTAAGTACACCCTTTCAATATTGCGATCAACTGGTTTGTGATTTTGAAAAAGTGATGGCAAAACCGATCGTGAAAAAATCCGCCGTTTACTATACAGGGGTTGACTTAGGGACAGCTTATATTGTCCTGGCCGTCCTTGATGAGAATTATCAGCCTGTTGCCGGTGCGTACCGATTTGCTAATGTTGTTAAAGACGGCATGGTTGTCGATTATATGGGTGCGATCCGCATTGTCAAAGAACTAAAACAGGAGCTTGAAGAAAAAATCGGGACAACACTCATTTATGCTGCAGCGGCCCTGCCCCCAGGAACGTTCACCCTGGATTCGGGAGCGATCAAACATGTTGTACAGGGAGCCGGTTTTGAATTAACCAAGCTTTTGGATGAACCTACGGCAGCAAATGCGGTACTGAAAATTAAAAATGGGGCGATTGTCGACATTGGCGGAGGTACTACGGGGATTGCCATTCTGAAAGACGGCGAAGTAATTTATGTAGCTGATGAGCCGACAGGAGGCACGCATTTTTCGCTCGTTATTGCCGGGGCTTATAAGCTGAGCTTTGATGACGCCGATCAATATAAGCGCGATCCGAAACACCATAAGGAATTGCTTCCGGTGCTGCGGCCTGTTATTGAAAAAGTGGCCTCCATCATTAACCGTCATGTGCGCGATTACGCGGTTGAACAGATCTACCTGGTTGGGGGAACCTGCTGCTTGGAAGGAATCGAAGATATAATCGCCAAGCAAATCCACCTTCCTATTTATAAGCCGCAAAACCCCATGTTTGTGACACCCTTAGGGATAGCTTTGAACTGCACGCAGGAAATCCTCTAGATAGGAGTGACTGTAACTCATGGATTATCGCATTATTAAATCTCCTTCCAAAGGAACGGTAGATCTTCTTTTTCGACGCAAAGGTTCTGCACCCAGTGTCTCCATTGAGAACTACGATGCTGTAGGTTTAGTTCAGGGGCGGTTGATTGATATGGTTTTTGCTGCTGACATTGCCGAGAAGGCAGCCGGTGTAGTCGTAGAAGATATTAAAGGTCATTGCCCGCAGAATCTCATCATGATTGCTATCTTTGGGGATACGGCAGCGGTTGAAGCAGCGATTCAAGAGATTCAGGAAAAATTAAAGAAGTGTACAGGTGAGAGTCAATGATAGCAGCAAAAGTAATTGATAATATCTGGTCTACACGTAAAGCGGATTCGCTTAGAGGACTAAAGTTTATGTTGGTGGAAGTCCTTGGCGGAATTGACGCAGGCCGTCTTTTAATTGCCGCCGACACTATTGGCGCAGGCATTGGCGAACGTGTCCTTGTTTGTACCGGCAGCTCTGCGCGCAAAATGCTGAATCAGGAGAATACACCCATTGATGCCATTATTGTAGGAATTATCGATGAAGACTGCACGTTTTAGAAATTCGGAGGTGGGAAAACGTTGGATCTGTTAAACATGATAAAGAATGCAGGGGTTATTGGAGCAGGAGGAGCTGGATTCCCAACTCATGCCAAACTCACTTCAAAAGCGGAGTATATATTGCTGAATGGCGCTGAATGCGAGCCGCTGCTGAGGGTGGATCAGCAGTTGATGGCCATGTTTGCCGATGAAATCATCAAAGGACTCGAAGCGGCGGGACGATATATTGAAGCCGGTAAAGCGATTATGGGGATCAAGGGCAAACATAAAGAAGTCATTGCTCACATGCGAGAGAGAATATCAGCTTTGGGACTGGCTGATTTCATGGAAGTGAAGGAACTGCGGGATATGTATCCTGCCGGCGATGAACAAGTTCTGGTTCATGAATTAACGCAAAGGATTGTTCCGGAAGCCTCCATCCCTTTAAAAGTAGGCTGTGTAGTCATCAATGCGGAAACGGCACTTAACATTTTCAATGCGATGGCTGGGAAGCCCGTTACGGAAACATACATCACTGTTGCCGGAGATATTCCCCGCCGTATGACACTTAAAGTGCCGGTTGGAGTGCCCATCCGGGATGTTATCAAGCAAAGCGGAGTAGAAAACTTAGATGATTATGCCGTTATTGACGGCGGCCCCATGATGGGCCCGCTTAAGACCGGTGTTGACGGACACGTTACCAAAAAGAGCAAGGGCTATGTCGTGCTTAAAAAAGATCATTTTCTGATTCGCAAGAAGTCCGTCAATCTGAATCAGGCTCGGGTCATCAACAGGACTGCCTGCGAGCAATGCCGCATGTGTACGGATTTGTGTCCGCGTTACCTCTTGGGGCACAGTATTCAGCCGCATAAAATGATGCGGGCTCTCAGCTACAATATCCAGGACATCCATGAATTGCAAATCGCTCAATTATGCTGTGAATGCAATGCCTGTGAATTATTCTCCTGCCCGGCAAATCTTCATCCCAAATCGGCTAATATCTATTTCAAGAAAAAACTGGATGAGCAAGGAATACGATACCAGCCGGCACAGAAGGAATACCAAACGAGGTCGGCCAGAGAATATCGCTTGATTCCAAGCAAACGGCTTATCGCCAGAATTGGCTTGTCCTCCTTTGATCAGCCTGCACCGATGACTCAAGTCGAATTTCGTCCCGAAACCATTGAGATATCACTTCGCCAGCATATAGGAGCACCGGCAATTCCGGTCGTTAATGTCGGTGAACATGTGCAGAAAGAACAATTGATTGGGAAAATTCCGGAAAACAGCCTTGGGGCTGCGGTTCATGCCAGTTTGGCTGGTACGGTTGCAGAAATCAAGGAGAATTCTATTGTGATAAGGGTGGGGTCGTATGTATAGAGCAATAGGTATGATTGAGATTATGAGTGTTGCTAAAGGAATTTATGCTACAGACCAAATGCTGAAAAGAGCCTACGTTGATGTAGTCAGTGCTACCTCCGTCTGCCCGGGTAAATATATTGCCATCGTCCAAGGCGATGTTGCTGCCGTGGAAAGCTCGATCAATGCGGGAGAAGCTTCCGCGGGCGAATATTTAGTGGACAGCTTTATTCTTCCCAATGTTCATCCAGGGGTTTTTCCAGCTATAACGGGCACGACTGAACCGGCTGGTACCGGAGCGCTGGGAATTATGGAATCCTTCTCAATGGCATCCATGATCACTGCTGCAGACGCGGCGCTTAAAGCTGCCGATATTCAGGCTTTGGAGCTTCGATTGGGCAGAGGACTGGGGGGGAAGGCGTATTTCACATTTACCGGTGATGTTGCTGCTGTAGAGGAAGGGGTTGAAGCCGGGAAAGCTATTGCCCTGGAAAAAGGCTTGCTCGTCGATACCGAAGTGATTCCATCGCCTTCGGATCGGCTGTGGGCATCCCTGGTTTAGTGATGATCGAAAGGAGGTGCGATCTTGAAGAAACTTGTTTGTGCAGAAGAGGTCAAAGCGGCAGCTAAAAACGGTCAAAAAGTATTTAGCATAGACTGCTGTACAATCATTACTCCATCAGCAAAGGATCTGGCTAAAGAATTGGGAGTGGAATTTTCTGTCGGTTCAGCTTCAGCTGCTGTGGAAGTTCCGAGTTGTAAAAACGGTAGTCTGCCAAAAACAGAGAATCCGGCAACTGTCTTAGACAGAGATGTAATTTATCAAGTCGTTAAAGCGGTTTTGAGCAATGGGCTTTTGACCGGTCTCTCCGCTCCAGCCCTTAAGAAGCCATTTCTGACCGAGGGAGATCCCCAAAGCGGACTGAAAATTGTGCGCGGCAGAAGTGTTCAATTCGAGAATTTTGATACAGGGAAGTCTGGCACTCATGTGGCTTATCGTGAAGTGATCAGCAAAGATGATTCTCAAATGAGTGCAGGGTTTTTGACCCTTGAAAAATCGAGCTTTGACTGGGAATTATGCTATGAAGAAATTGATATTATTCTCGAAGGAAGTTTGTCCATCACAATCCATGGTAAAACTTATGAAGCCTGCCAGGGTGACGTGCTTTTCATACCCAAAGGTTCAAAAGTCACCTGGAGTTCTACCGGTTATGTCAAACTTTTTTATGTAACTTATCCGGCAAACTGGTCTGAGCTCACGGCTAAATAAGAGGGGGATAAGTTATGCAGGCTCTTGGCCTAATTGAGACACGTGGGCTTCTTCCTGCGATAGAATGCGCAGATGTTATGCTCAAGACGGCACAAGTAAAACTTGTCGGGAGAACTTTTGTAGGCGGCGGTCTGGTCACCATTGCGGTAACAGGCGATGTCGGAGCTGTTAAAGCCTCCGTGGAAGCAGGGGTAACAGCAGTTAAGCACATCAATCACTCAGCTTTGGTTTCGCAGCATGTCATCCCCAGACCGCATGATAGTTTAGAATGCATAATTGATGAAAACGCTGATTTCGATGAGGAGCAGCCCATTCCCATTGAAGAACAGGAGAAAGCAAGTTCCCTTGGGGAGACAGCAACAGAATTGATTGAATCGATTGAATTGATTGAATCGATCGAGATGAAAAATGAGAATACGAATTTGGAACCGATGACTCTGGAAAACTGCCATAAAGAGCAAGTGGATGCATTCGTTCAGAAATTCGGTCTTGAAAAAAGCGTGGACGTGCTGAAATCTCTCCCTGTGGTAAAACTGAGAAATTTAGCGAGAGAATACAAAGAACTGGATATCGCAGGCAGAGCAATATCCAGAGCCAATAAAGATTTGCTTATTCAAAAATTACAGGGATATTACGAGGGAGGGAATAAGACGTAACTTGTGTCGCAGACCATGAATGTTAACGGGTATACCTGTTGCGCAGGTATAGACGGTTGAGGGAGGAACATTAAATTGGAAAGCTTTGATTACGATTTACAATCAGTGCAAGAGGCAAGAAATCTTGCCCGTAAGGCCAAATTAGCCCAAGCCGAACTTGCAAAATTCAATTGTGAGCAGATCGACAAGATTGTCCGAAATATGGTAAAGGCAGCAGAGGATAACGCTGTTTCGCTGGCTCAAATGGCGGTGGAAGAAACGGGATTTGGTAAAGTCGAAGACAAAACATTCAAGAATCGCTTTGCTTCCACGGAACTTTATGAATTTATCAAACCGATGAAAACGATCGGCGTGATTAAAGAAGATAAGGTCAATAAAGTCATGGAAATTGCTGAGCCCGTGGGATTGCTTATGGGAATTATTCCGTCAACCAACCCCACCTCCACGGCGATCTACAAATGCATTATAGCCGTTAAATCCCGCAACGGAATTGTCATCTCTCCACATCCATCAGCTGCGAAATGCACACTGCGTGCAACTCAATTGATGCATGACGCTGCTGTCGAAGCCGGCGCCCCGGCTAATATTATCGGCTGTATTTCGAAAACGTCTATGGATGCTACCAATGAACTGATGAAATGCGATGAAGTCAATATGATCATCGCAACAGGCGGTTCAGCCATGGTAAAGGCGGCTTACAGCGCAGGAAAACCGGCCTTAGGTGTAGGCCCGGGAAATGTCCCCGCCTATATTGAAAGAACGGCCAATATTACCAAAGCTGTTAAAAATATTATCGCGAGCAAAACGTTCGACAATGGGACCATTTGTGCATCAGAACAATCCGTTATTGTTGAAGAAGGCATGCGGGATCAGGTTATGGAAGAGTTTCGACGCCAAGGCGGTTATTTCATGACCCCCTCGGAGACGGATAAAGTCGCTAAAAACCTGTTTGTCCGCGGTCATGCTATGAGTGCGAAAATGGTTGGAAGATCGGCAGAAGTCATTGCAAACGCGGCAGGAATATCTATTCCGCCCGGAACGAAGGTTCTCTTGGGTGAACAGCAAGGCGTTGGGGAAGGCTATCCGCTTTCTTATGAAAAGCTGACGACCGTACTGGCTTTTTATACGGTGAAAGACTGGCATGAAGCCTGCGATTTGTGTTTCAAATTATTAAATAATGGCGGGGTTGGACACAGCATTTCCATTCATACCGAAGATTCCGATATGGTGATGAAATTCGCAGAAAAACCGGTCTTTCGGATCTTAGTCAATACCTCCTCCAGCCAAGGCGGTGTGGGAGCAAGTACCGGGCTTTCACCTGCTTTTACCTTGGGTTGCGGTACATGGGGCGGAAGTGCAACCTCCGATAATGTAACCCCCATGCACTTGATCAATATTAAACGGGTAGCTTATGGCATTAAAGACTTCACCGAAAATGTCAATCCCGTGTATTCTGCTTGCACGGCCCAGCTCGGAAATTCGAGCTCAGTCAGTGAAGAACAGATTCAATCCCTGGTCAATGAGGTTCTGACCCTATTGAAAAAAAGAGGTGATTGCTAAAGTGGGGAAATATGACGCTTTAGTAGAACTTCTGCTAGCAGTAGTCAAAGAAGGGGGGGATATTAAAGAAGCTGATAACTCCATACCCGTGGGGGTATCTAACCGGCATATTCATCTATCCCAAACGGCATTGAACACATTGTTTGGTGAAGGATATCAATTAACAGCAATGAAGGACTTGTCCCAACCCGGGCAGTATGCCTGCAAGGAAACCTTAACCATAGCCGGGCCGAAAGGGGCGATTGAAAAGGTTCGCATTCTTGGGCCTGTGCGGAGTGAATCTCAGGTGGAAATACTCCAATCCGATTGTTTTAAATTAGGCATAGCCGCGCCGGTGAGATTGTCCGGGGACTTGGATGGAACTCCAGGGATTACGCTTATTGGCCCTAAAGGAAGCGTTATTCTTTCAAAAGGCCTTATCGTTGTACAGCGGCATATTCACATGACACCGGAAGATGCAAAACGTTTTGGTGTTCAAGATGGGGAGAAAGTGACCATTCAAGCTGGAGGACTTCGCGGCGGAACTTACTCCAATGTCATGATCAGGGCCAACAATGCCTCAGCGCTTGAATGCCATATCGACACCGAAGAAGCAAACGCGATGAACCTTTCATCGACATCCAAAATCACCATTGTAAAATGAAATTTAGGAGGAAATAAAAATGAATAAAACAGAAGCTTTAGGATTAATTGAAACCAGAGGTTTAGTAGGATCTATTGAGGCAGCAGATGCCATGGTGAAAGCGGCCAACGTTTATCTAATCGGCCGTGAATTAGTAGGCGGAGGGCTTGTTACGGTAATGGTAAGAGGAGATGTCGGAGCTGTAAAAGCCGCGACCGACGCCGGAGCTGCCGCTGCTCAGCGGGTTGGCGAGCTGATCTCCGTTCATGTTATTCCTCGTCCGCACAGCGATGTAGAAATGATTCTCCCTTCAGTAAAAAGAGAAGATTAGTCATTTCATTAAACAAATAAGTCAAAGGCTAAAATCCTATTGCGGGATTTTAGCCTTTATTTTTTCTTCATTAATTAATACTATTATTACCCACTTAAAGGTAATCTGTTTTTCTTTATTACATTGAGACATTATGTTCGCTTCCTGAACTTAGAGCAGTTCACTTTTAGTTGAGTTAGAAAACTCGTAAATTTAGATTGCTCTACAAAGCAATAATAACCTGGTATATAATGGGATTAAACCTTATATGTTATTACGGGAGATGTTGAGATGGTTAAGAGAATAAAAATATTATCCGTTTTAATATTTACTTTGATGTTGGTCCTTACGGGATGCGGGAGCACCAAAACGTATACTACGAATCAGATTAATACAATCGACAAAAACGCTATTAATGCAGTTCGGCTATCAAGGACTAATATCCTCGTTCAAAAAGATTTCACTGATAAAGAACTCATTTCTAAAATGATTGATGATTTAAACAAGGTAACAATAACTAAGCTTAGTTCTAAGGATGATAAAAAAGTCATGGATAACGGAAATACGCTAAAAAAAGATACCACGATTACCATTAATTTATTAAATGATAAAGGGGTTGTGCAATCATCTGCGGTTCTATTCTCTGAAAATGAACTTTATTTTGTTGATGTTAAGTCTATGCAAAGCAGTAAGCGTACAATTTCATATTTAAGCTGTAAAGATGACCAAACATTAAAAGCTGTTAAAGAGCTTTATTGGTTATCTAGTAAAGCAGCAGACACGCTTACACCGGGTTTAAGCGTTAATTCTATAACATTCCATGAAGGTTTTCGTGCTCCGGGTTTGAAAGCAGTAGATGTCGAAGTGGTTTCAAGGAGCGAAAGCAAAGCGGAAGATCTTGTGGAAGGTGATGAAATTGTTGAAATCGCAGGGACCACTGGTAAGGTTTATAATATGGCTGGAAGCAAAGGTACAGGAATAACGCTAAATCCAAATAACAATGAACTCCGTGAACTAAGAATCATTCAGTATAACGATGTTGATGTTAATGAGAAGAATATTGAAAAGGTTATATTTCAATATCATACCGGAAAACGAGTGGAAATCCCGGTTAAAGGAATTACGCCAGAGGTTACTCATCCGTAAAAGTTGAATAACTTAAAAAGCGTTTTGGTTTATAACCGATATGCTTTTTAACTTGTTTTAAATAAAGTATATCTTTCCAGTCATAAGCCCTACAGAACAACTAGTCGCGACCTTTGTTGATGCTAATGAAACAAGAATTACATCTTTAACTTATACTGATGAAAATGGGGAAATACTGAAATTCCAGTATCAGTAACCTCTACAATAAAAGAAATTTCTTCTAATGCGAAGTAGTCAATATAAGATATTAAAAAGCTACTGCAAATAAAATACCAAATAGCTTGGGGTAAAGATAAAATCTTAATCTAAGGGAGCTTAACCTCCATTAGATTGAGAGAGGGAGGTTCAAATGGATAGTAGATTAATTAAATATGCGGGGATACTGTTGATTGCATTCGTTCTTACCGCTTGCTATAGAACTCCCCAGAGTCTCCTTTATAATGAAACATTAAAACAACAACGGACTCAGGTAGAAGCAGGTATGTCTTCAAACATTGTTGAGGAAAAAGAATTATTTCAATATAGATTTTATTCTCCTAATAAAGCCCATTACATATCTGAGCATCTTGATTATCAAAAATCGGTTGGCGAACCCTTACCCGTTAAAACTCAGTTGTATTACGGAGAAAACTTGATTGATACCGCATCTTATCCATTTGGATACGAGCATAAGCAAAAGAAAGCACATGTAGTTTGGATTGATAATAAAAATATAATCATCAATGAGATTTATATTTTTAATATAGAGACAATGACAAAAGACCCTATAAAGTTTCCAAAGGATTTTCGAGATTCTGAACCGATCTTAAGTTATCAATTAGATCCTACTAGTAAGACCATTGCTTACATGTGTTTTAGGCAAAGCGACAATTTGAAAGGTGTTTTAAAGGTATCACTTTATAATTTAGAAAAAAATTCATGGGAAAATATTTTTTCTGAAGAAATTTCTTGGATGCCGGACTGGGGATATGATTCTGGAATAAGTCAATTACTTTGGGACAAAGATGGAAAGTTATATTTTGATTACCCTATAACAAATGAATACACTCAGGTTATTCAATATGACCCAAAGACAAATAAAATAATGAACTTAAAGCCGGGGTTTAAGCTTTTTGACGCTTCGCCTGATAAAAAATACTTTATTATTGAGAAACAGGAAACCTCGCAATCAGGAGTACAAGTGAATTTTTACGTAATAGAATCTAACACGCTTGAAATAGTTTATAAACTCTCATCGAACCGATATACATGGTCCTCTGAAACTCATGGAGAATTGGCTGTGTTAACATATAACTCTACTGAATCTAATTCCAAAAACGTAAGTATCGAATTAATTTCGTTAGATGAACGTAAAATAATTAAGACAATAAAAGATAATAGATTTAAGATACCTAAAGATACCATCGCCTTGATTGATTCTTACGAGCATAATTATGTTCTTAACTTAGGGGAAAAAATTTATTTAATTAAATCGGATTAATTTAAAAATAAGATGATTTCGGACTTCTTTAGATATAGAAGTACAGTCCTAATTTGTAAGACTAACTTCCATATATGAATGAAAGTAGGGATGGAAATAAGTTTTTCAATTAAGGGGCAGGTCAAGAATAACAGAATCAGGATATATAGTTGACAGCAAGAAAAGCGAATTATATAATTTCTACAAACGTTTAATTTCATACTAAGAAAGGGCAAGGTATCAGCAGAAAATGCGCAACTAATTTACTCTTCAAACATGTAAAATGGGGATTTGATTAAGCCGTAAACAGACGGCTTGATTCTCATGCATTTACTAAATTTGTGAGTGGATAGTGCCTTATAAACTGCTGATAAGTTGTTGCTGAATACAATCTGAGTCTGTCTGATTCGATCTGAAAGTTACTGGGCAATCTTTGGGTGTATTTTGAGTATGTCACTATCCTCTCCGGTTTATAAAGGAGGGGGTTTTTTTATGCTGTTACTTGAGTGCAGCCATGTAAAAAAGTATTTTGGCGATCGCTTGATCCTTATGATAGAGCAATTAAAAGTTTATTCGGAAGATAGGATCGGAATCGTTGGAGTAAACGGAGCAGGCAAGACTACGTTAGTCAATCTTCTCAGCCAAAGGTTAGAGCCCGATGAAGGCTGGGTTAAAGTTAATGCCCAGTTTTCATATGTTTCGCAGCTCGAACAGCCAGAAAAGCAAAGGATAAGTTCCGAATTAGCAACTAAGTTCGGAGTTGCCACTAAGTGGAATGAATCCTTGAGCGGAGGAGAGAAGACCCGATTTAAACTGGCCGAATGTTTTAGCCGCAATAGCTTAATGATATTCGCAGATGAGCCGACCAGCAATATGGATTTAGAGGGCATCGAACTCATAGAAAATCAATTTGCGCAGTATCAAGGCGCACTTGTTCTTATCTCTCATGATCGAAGCTTTTTAGATAAGCTGTGTAACAAGATCATTGAAGTAGAGAACGGTAAGATCCAAATTTATAATGGCAGCTACAGTGATTATAGTGATCAAAAGAGATTGGAAAGGGAACAAGCTCAGTTTGAATACCAGCAGTATGTCAATGAAAAGAAGCGCCTTGAGGGAGTTATTGCAGACACAAAGCAACAGGTGAAGTCGGTTAGGAAAGCCCCCAAAAGGATGGGAAATTCAGAAGCCAGGCTTCATAAGATGGGGGATCAAAAGGCCAAGGCGAACCTCGATCGTTCAATAAAGAATGTAGAATCAAGGATTGAGCATCTTGGGGTCAAGGAAAAGCCGGTTAAGCAGGAGAAAATTAAACTTGATTTCGCTGAATCTGAGAAACTCCATAGCAGAGTGATCCTTGAAGGAAAAGGTATTTGCAAGAAATTCAGAGAAAAGGTTCTATTTGAGGATGCTGAATTTAAAATCGAAAATGAGGCCAAGATGGCTTTGATTGGTCCCAATGGATGCGGGAAAACAACTTTGCTCAAAATGATCATGGCTAAGGATGCTTCCATAAAAATTGCGCCAAGGGCCAAGATCGGGTACTTTAGTCAGGATATGTGCAGCTTAAATGAAAATCTGACTGTCCTGGAAAATGTCATGAAAAGCAGCATCTACCCGGAAGCTTTTGTGAGGAGCCTGCTCGCCCGATTATTATTTAAGGGGGAAAATGTATATAAGCCAGCAAGGGTATTAAGCGGGGGTGAGCGAGTTAAGGCTGCTTTTGCAAAAATACTCTTCCAAGATATAAACCTTCTTATTCTTGATGAGCCGACGAATTATATGGATATTAATTCTCTTGAAGTTATGGAGGAAGCCCTTCAAAGATATGATCGAACCCTGTTGTTTGTTTCTCATGATCGGAGGTTTATTAATTCTGCAGCGGATCACATCATGACCATAGAAAACCATAAGATTCGAGTTTTCGACGGAACGTATGAGGAATATTTGGGGAGCAGAGACAAATCGCTGGATAGTGACTCGGAGAAAATAAAGGAGCGGATTTTTGTACTGCAACATCGCCTAACGCAAGTAGTCGGGAGAATTTCTATGCCTTCCCAAAATGAGGATTTAGAAGCCTTGGACAAGGAATATCATGAGCTGTTAAACGAACTAAAGCGACTTTCCAAAAGCTAAAAGCGCATTACTCGGGTATCGCGTTACAAAAGATTATTTATTTAACAAGAAGGCAACAATAAAAACGAGTTGGTTTCCGAATTCAAGAAATTCTGAAGGGGGTAACGGAATATAAAACTGAAAAGGTTAATCACGATGACGACACTAAGTGTTTTTGTCCTTGGTGTTCTAATTGGTTGCAGCAATGTCCCACCAAAGCCAACAACTCCTCCCGCTCAAAATCCGCCCTCACAAACGCAAGCTCCGCAATTGCAAGAACCTCAAACTAATCAACCTCAATCATCTCCCGGAACACAGAATAAGATCAAAATCTACCTTATTGCTGTTGAAGACAATGGCAAAAGTGGTGAGAAATTGGATACTGGGGATAGCGTAGTCCCTGTGGAGAGAAACATTAAAGAAACCACAGCACCTTTAAGAGCTGCCCTTGAGGAGCTTTTATCTCTAAAAGAAAAAGACTATGGGCAATCGGGACTCTATAACCCTTTATACCGTTCGAATCTTAAAGTAGAACAAGTTAGAATCTTAAGCGGCAAAGCAGAGATTTATCTTACCGGAACCCTTTCTCTTGGAGGGGAAATGGATAACCCAAGAGTGAAGGCGCAACTGGAAAAAACTGCATCTCAGTTTTCTTCTGTTAAGGATCTTCAAATCTATCTTAATGGGAAGACTCTTGATGAAGCTCTCTCTCTAAAGGGGTAAGCAGGAAATAGTCATCAAATATAGGAGCAAAGCTGATCCGGAGGCTGAGCTGCCATTTTCCTTATGGCAGCTCTTTTTATAACCCTACCATAAGGACTTGGAAGGATATTTATTCCAATAACGAGAAGACTTATAAAGTTAAAATCTGCGAACCTTGTTCGGTAATACCTTCGTATTTGGAGATTATACGAACCTGGTTCATTAATAAAACGTTATAATGACATTTCCTGCAAGTACCCGCCATCCGTGGCGGGATTTAACGAGAGGAGCTGGAGAGTATTCCAATAAAAGATTTTATAAATAGTACTTCACTAATAACCTTGTAATACTCGGAGGAGGTACAAAATGGTAATAGGTACGATATTTATATCTGTAATTATTCAATTTGCAATAATTTATTTTGCTGTTAAGTTAGCAATTAAACCATTGTTAGATAAACCAGAAACTGAAACAGATAATAAAGATTTTGGACTGGTTAAGTTACGGGATATCGAAATATTGACTAACACGGAACTTGAAGATGTAATTGGACTATATCAAAGCAAAAGCAAAAAGAAGGAAAATTATCAACAATATAAGAAATTTGCAAAGGTTCTTAATGATTTGAAAGAAACGGGTTATTTTACGGATGAAGAGTATATCGGTAGGATGGAAAAACTAAAAGAGCATTTCAAAGTTTAGTGAAGATACACTTTGAATTGTTGTTGTATTCAGGGGCGCGCCGTCCGTGGCGCGCTCTGGCTCTGTGAGGCAGAAAACGTCATATAACACGAGGATTCCCGCAAGGGTGCCAGAAGTAGAATTTGAGGAAGGCTCAGGCACCACATCCCCCCGCCTAAGATAAGAGGTATCTAAGGCGGGGGGACGTCGAGAATCCCAACCGTTATCCGAAACCGTACGTAAGAGCCGCGCGTCCATGCGCGGATTACGGTATGTGATTGATAGTGCGCTCTTGTAGCATAATGCCAAACAACTATTTTCGCTTCGATTACATTGCTTTTACTGTATCAGCTACACTCTCATGCTTAATATTTTTTACATCAAAGCGTAGTAA
This sequence comes from Desulfitobacterium nosdiversum, assembly GCF_049860565.1. Classification (GTDB taxonomy): domain Bacteria; phylum Bacillota; class Desulfitobacteriia; order Desulfitobacteriales; family Desulfitobacteriaceae; genus Desulfitobacterium_A; species Desulfitobacterium_A nosdiversum. The sequence goes on along the minus strand of NZ_CP172056.1, from coordinate 4,026,313 downwards.
ATTAAAAGTGAATTGCAAAATAAGTCCAATACCAAATACAGATATTACTGTGCCCATGCCAACCTTAGCACCTAACAGCCATCCAATAATAAGAACGGTACCTTCTATTAAACCTCGTATTGCTCCTATGGGTACTTTTGGCATACGCTTTCCAAGTGCAACCATGAGTGCATCACGGGGTCCACAACCGAGGGATGCACCAATATAAAAATAGCTTCCAACGCAGATAACAACTTGTCCTAACAGGAGCATTAGTATGCCAAGCCAAAAATTGGACATCAAGGGAACAATATTGGCAAATTGAATCAAATCCACAAACTTTCCTATCAGTATAGCGTTGAGAATTGTACCAAATCCAATTTTTTCTTTAAACGCAAAATCAATTGCAATGATAACAAAGCCAGAAATGACAACGATATTGCCATACGATATATGGGTCAGATAAGAACCCCCCATACTGAATGCTTCCCAAGGGGCTAAGCCTATGTTAGCCTGTATGCTTAAAAAAGAGCCGAGTGCATATAAAAAAAGTCCAAATATCAACCTAATTGTTCTTTTCACATAGTTATTTATAGTGGAATACCCCTTTCTATTCATGATATAGAAGCATAACAATATTTACATCTTGGCTTGTTGAGTTCAAATATTTATGTTTGCAATTTGCAAGAAACTGTATTGCTTCACCTTCTTGCAAATGGAACGTTTTGTCTTCAACTTGTACACTAAAAACGCCCTTTGTACAGATAATATATTCCCTGATACCTGATTCATGGCACTCGGACACACGTTCAGAATGGGGAGCAATTACATGACGAAATATTTCAAACTTTTTATTAGGGTCGAATTCAAATAAAACAAATAATTCAAATCCATCCCATGCAGAATAATGTTTAACGGTATCATTTGTAGAAATAGATACTTGAGGCGTTTCGGTATGCGTAAGTTGAGCGAGTGGAACATTAATCCCATCACATACTTTTTCAAGCACAGATATTGTGGGACTTTTTGTGCAACGTTCAATTTCACTCAGCATACTCTTGCTGACACCAGTTAATATAGCTAAATCATCTAATGTAAGATTTCTTTCTTGCCGAATTCTTTTTATATTTCTACTAATAGTTTCGCTTGCTGAAATCATACGCACCTCAAAAATACTATAGTAAATTATATTCACTATAGTGGAAAGATTACTGTGCTTTGAGTTGTTTGTCAAGTGTTTCTTGCAATAACGCTCTCGATATCATATGGATTATGAGCATAATGTACAGTTGATTTATTAGTGCACATTGTTCTTATATAGCGTACTAAATGGGACGGAGCTCAAGGTCCCGCCGTCCATGGCGGCCTCTGGATCAGGGGATGTCCGGCATCGGATAACAGCAGGTCCCCGCAACTTAGAATAGATGAATGTGTTATGGCGCGGCGGGAACCTGCTTGACGTGATGTGAAAGGGCATGCCGGAGAAAAACATTGAGGTTTTTGGATTCGTTTGGCGAATTTTTGAGAGTTAGGGGGAGAAAGGATGTATTTGGTTAGCGCTTGTTTGGTGGGCATAAATTGTAGATACGACGGCCAAAACACAAGAGTCATTGGTGTTGAAGAATTAGTTCGGAGCGGAGAGGCTATTGCGATATGTCCCGAATTACTTGGGGGTTTAGCAGTACCGAGAGATAGTTGTGAGATTGTTGAGGATGGGGATGGAAATGCAAGAGTTGTGAGCAAAGAGGGCAAAGATCTCACCACATTTTTTGAGGACGGAGCACAAAAGACCTTAGAAATTGCTAAGACGATCGGAATTACAGTAGCCATTTTGAAATCAAAGAGTCCATCCTGTGGATATGGCAAAGTATATGACGGGACATTCACTAGAACCACAAGAGACGGAAATGGTTTTACTGCAGGATTATTAGCGGCTAATGGTGTTGTGGTGTACACTGAAGAGGAGTTCGACTCTCTATTTGAGTAAGGTCCAAGGTTAAGTAAATTCGTACTTCTGGCATCACGGGTTGCCCCTTCACATAGCAGCGTATTGCCGACACTTGGAAAAGAGAATGTTGTTGAGGCGGGTCTGTTTCAAAGAGGAGGTAATAATGAAGATAATATCATTGGTCAGCAGCTATAGAATAAATGGCAACACAGACAAGGCTGTTTCACTGATTGAAAAACAACTTTTATCAATTGCAGATAAGGAGAATATTGCTCTGGAAGTTGAAAAAATACACCTAAGCCGCATTGATATAAAGACATGCTGTGGATGCAGAGCTTGTTTTGACAAAGGAGAAGAAAAATGCCCTTTGAAGGATGATCTGCTTGCAATCTGGAAAAAGATACATCAAGCTGATGGAATACTTGCAGCAAGTCCTGTTTATGTAGAGGATGTTAATGGGATAATGAAAAACTGGATTGACCGTATGGCATTTAATTGCCATAGGCCGGCGTTTGCAGGAAAGATTGTATATATAGTCACTACTTCAGGGGGCGGAACATCAAACCATACAATAAATACAATAAAAAACGCATTTACAGCTTGGGGCACGAACTTTGTAGGGAGCAGCAAGTTCAGGACGGGTGAACTGATGGCTTCTGTTGAGATGGAATCAAAATACGGCAGTAGCATTAAAAAGGCAGCTGAAGTATTATTTAAGGCAGTTAAAAACAATTCAGCCCAAAAGCCCTCGCTTTATTCATTGATTGTATTCAAGGTCCAACAGAAATGTTGGCAGGAATCAGCACAAAGGCAAGATACAGTTGATTATCAATATTGGCAAAAAAATAAATGGCTTGAAAGAGACTGTAATTACTATATCCCTAATAAGGCGAGTTTTCTAAAAATAAAATTTGCAAGGCTAATAGGAAGTATTGTTGCGATTTTCTATCTAAAGAAGGTTTCGAAAGCTATGTACTGAATACGAAATAAACAGAGGGAGAAGGCCAAGATCATATGGCCTTCTCCCTCTGTGGTTTCTGCGCTTTTTGAGTAGCAAATTCAGGGGGCTTTTCTTAGTATTGAAGATAGTCAAAATATTTGGCGAGGGGTGAAAAGTGGTTAAAGTCCAATTTTTTTGATGACTGCGTTTCCGTCCACGACAACTTCACCCCGTTGATTCGTTACAACGGTTTTTAATTTTAAAATGCGCTTATCATCTTTCTTTTCAGTGATCGTTGCGGTAGCTGTAACCGTATCTCCAATTTTAACTGGAGCGGTAAATTTGAGTTCTTGGCCGAGATAAATAGAGTTCGGGCCAGGCAGTGTGGTACCTAATACCGCAGAGATAAAGCCGGCGGAGAGCATGCCATGAGCAATACGCTCTTTAAAAATGGAGTCCTTAGCATATTCTGCGTTGACATGAACTGGGTTAAAATCCATGGTCAGTCCGGCGAAATTCAGAATATCCGATTCTGTTACCGTTTTCGATAAAGAGGCACTGTCTCCCACATTCATATCTGCATATGCGAGCTCTTTCATTTTTTACACTCCTTTAATTTGTGTTTGGAAAGGTACTTATTGAAGTCGGATAACTCCTTATGCAACGTCTAATGTATTTGTTTATCCGTAGCGGAAGGATATGCCAAAGGTTCCTCTGGGGTAATCCCACTTAAGCCCTTTTTTCAAACAGACGACCCGGCAGGTTCCGCATTCTAAGCAGCCCGCGTAATCAAAGCGTACTCCTTTATCCTCGGGAACATATAGACCGGCTGGGCAGGCTTTGACACAAGGCTTATCTTCACATTTGGCGCAGATGTCCTTGTCCAGGGTAATATGAGGCTTTCCCTCATCAACGGCAAATTTGTTGGTACCCAAACGTTCCTCAATACTAAGCCGTTTTTTCATAGGGCCCTTACCCCCTTCCATACATCTTTAGCGATATCCACCATACTGCCTTGATGTTTGATTGTCCGGAGCATGGATTTGCGCAGAGGTTGGGCCGGTTCACCCCGAACCCCGAACAGGTTGATCACCATTTCCTCAACCAACGCTGGATATAAACCGAAGATACGGGGGTTTTCCATAAATTCTGGAGCTTTTTGATAGGTTTTTAAATCTTGAAGCACAAAACTGTTTTCAAGATCCTTTTGATAGGAGGCGAGGCCGGCCTTTGTATAATCCTCTGCTTTTTTGGCTTGGATGACGGCGTTAGCTGCCGCTTCCCCGGAGGCAATCGCAAAATCCATTCCTCGAACCATCCAACCCGTGTTTAAGACCAAACCTGCAGCATCCCCAACGATCAAAAGACCGTCATTCACCAGAGGAGGCATCATACCCAGTCCGCCTTCAGGTACAAGGTGTCCGGAATATTCAACCAGCTTTCCGCCTTCGATAAGAGGCTGCACTGCCGGATGCATTCTGAAGTCCTCCATTAAATCGGCCATCCGGTGTTCCGTATGGAGAAACTGTTCCACAGTGATGACCAATCCTAAGGATAGACTGTTTTTATTGGTGTATAAAAATCCTCCGCCTTGAAGCCCTTTTGTACATTCCCCAACGAATAACTGGGCGGCTCCGGTTTCATCACTTAAGTTGAACCGATCCTGAATCACCGCTTGAGGAAGCTCTATGACGGCTTTGGCTCCAGTGGCTACATGTTTTGGCTTGAGTTCTTCAACCAGCCCAGCTTTGCGAACCATTAAGGAATTAACTCCGTCCGCGGCAATGACAACGTTGGCATACATCTCATCTTCATCACTGACAACGCCGACGCATTTACCGTTCTCCATCAAGAGCTTATCTACCCGAACCCCGGTTGCGACCATAGCCCCGGCTTCCTCAGCCTTGCCCGCCAGCCAGGCATCAAACTGGGCTCTGAGAATCGTGAAGGAGGGATAGTCATTGAATTTTTCGCTTTTTACATCCAAGGAAATTGCGCTTTCGCCGGTCATAAACGTGACAATTTCACGGTTAACCCGCCGCTCAACAGGGGCTTCCTCCCAAAAGTTAGGGATCACTTTTTGAAGGGAATGGCCGTATAGCCGTCCTCCGGTCATGTTCTTAGCACCCGAAGTTGAGCCTCGTTCAATCAGCAGAACTTCCAAACCTGCTTTCGCCAGACAGTAGGCAGCTGTACTTCCTGCCGGGCCTGCACCTACGATGATGGCATCAAAACGTTCTTCAGACATATTATCCTCCTTTAGGCACTTAGCGCTTTTAGCAAGGCAGGTAATATCTCGTATAAATCACCGAGTAAAATGTAGTCGGCCGCTTCAAGAATAGGTGCATTTTCGTTTTTCTCGATGGCAATAACTAATTTGGAATCGCGAATTCCGGAAACGTGCTGAATCTGACCGGATACACCAATGCCAAAATACAGGCTCGGCTTAACCGTTTGCCCGGAAATACCGATATAATACTCCTCAGGCATCCAATCCAGATCTTCCGCAACAGGACGGGTACAGCCGACTTCACCCTTCAGGGCTTTCGCCAGTCTTCTGGCTAGTTCAATATCTTCTTTTTTGCTGATGCCTCTGCCAACGCAGACGACAACCCCTGCTTCACCTAAGTTGGAGCTGGCTTGGCTTTGCCTAAGTTCTTTGACGCGATAAACTTCATTGGCCCCGGTTACAACTTCAATGTTTGCTTTGGCCTCCTCAGGTAAGGTCTCAATGGTTTTAGCGGAAACGGTAGCCATAAAGGGCTGACTCGATGAGGCTTCCGCGGATACGCACAGTCCGCCGTAAATATAGCGTTCACCTATAAACTCCTCAGTACGTTCAAGTTTGAAGCATTCTGAGATCAATCCTGTATTCAAGGCAGCTGAAACTCTTGCCGCCATTTCTTTGGCGCGTTTGCTTGTACCCCATAAAATTGCTGCCGGTTTAGCTGAGTTGGCAAGTTCGATGATCTTGTCGACCCAAGCTTCCGGGCGGCCCTCGCCTTGGAGGTGAATCACTTTATCCGCTCCGTGAGCAGCAACTGCATCTGCCTCGTCAGGAGAAAAAGCGAAAGCAACAATCTGCTCATCTTTTGCCAGGCTTTTGGCATGAGCAACGAGTTCCAACAAGGCTGCTGTCTTTTCTGAAATGGCCCAAATCTCTGACATTTTGCTACCTCCCTTAAATCACGCCTTCTTTTTTGAGAATTTCTAAAGCTTGAGTTGCCACGTTTTCAGGATCCCCCTCAACACGAACGCGTTTCCTCTCAACAACAGCTCCTAGAACACTCTTACGGACGACTTTAGGTTGAGTATCTGGAGCTTGAACACCGAGCTGTTGAAAGTTCGTTTCTTTGACCGGCTTTTTGGCTGCGGCTAAGATTTGTTTCAGGCTGGGAATTCTCGGTTGATTCACATCCGGCAAAACGGTAACGAGAGCAGGGAGGTTTACTTCAACAACTTCAATTCCTTCGTCGAGCTTACGTTCAGCGACGAGGACATTGCCGTTGACTTCAACCTTATTGACAAACGTAATCACAGGAATTCCTAACAGCTGGGCTAAACGAATTCCGACTTGCTGCGAATATCCGTCGCTTGATCCTTCACCGCAAACGATCAGGTCATATGGATCGATTTGTTGGACTGCAGCAGCAAGTACTTTTGCGGTTACATAGGTATCGGCCTGAGCCATAGCCGGATCGTTGACATACATAACCTCTGCAGGTCCTCTGGATAAAGCATCTTTTAAAGAATTTTTGGCATCTTGAGTTCCTGCGGTTAAGGCAATAACTTCGCCGCCTGCCGCTTCGACAAGCTGAACTCCGCATTCAATCGCGTTTCGGTCATATTCACTGATTTTGCTTTTAGCCCGCTCGGTGATCAGAGCCCGAGATTTCGAATCTATTTTTAGGTCGGCTTCATCGAGAACCCACTTATAGCATGTAATAACTCTCATGGTTATCCCCTTTCATCATCAATGCGTTGCCCCTTTTGCAGGAGGAATCAGCGAAGCATATTGCCCGCAATGACCATACGCTGAACCTCTGAGGTTCCTTCATAAAGTTCCGTAATTTTAGCATCCCGATAGGCGCGTTCCACAGGATAATTTTCGGTATATCCATAACCGCCGTGGATTTGAATCGCCCGAGAAGCAACTCTGCTCGAGGTTTCAGCGGCAAAAACTTTGGCCATAGCGGCTTCCTTGCTGTACGGAAGTCCGTTATCCTTATTCCAGGCTGCCCGATAAACCAGTAAACGGGCAGCATCAATTTCAACCGCCATATCGGCAATCATCCACTGAATGGCTTGTTGGGCAGAGATGGGTTTGCCAAACTGGACCCGTTCCTTAGAGTAATTGATGGCGGCTTCAAATGCCCCTTGAGCAATTCCCAGGGCTTGGGCTGCAATCCCGATTCTTCCGCCGTCTAAGGTTTGCATCGCAATCTTAAAGCCTTCGCCAGGTTTGCCTAAAAGATTTTCTTGAGGAATGCGGCAGTTGCTGAAGTAGAGAGGAGTCGTACTGGAGGCTTTAATCCCCATTTTGTGTTCCTTCTCGCCAACAGAGAAACCAGCTGCGTCCTTGTCCACAAGAAAAGCGCTGATTCCTTTGGTACCCTTGCTGGAATCGGTCATGGCCGTTACAACATAGACGTCTGCATAGCCGCCATTGGTAATAAAGATTTTTGAACCGTTAAGCACCCACTCGTTGCCTTCTAGAACTGCGGTCGTTCTGCCGGCTGCAGCATCGGTACCGGCACCGGGTTCAGTCAAGGCAAAGGCGCCGAGCATTTCACCTGTGAGTAGCTTGCGGAGATATTTATCCTTTTGCTCTTGCGAACCGAATTGGTAAATCGGCCAAGTTCCAAGGGAAGTATGGGCAGAGACGATAACTCCGACACTTGCGTCAACTCGTGACAGCTCTTCGATCACAATAGCGTAACTGACATTATCGGCCCCTGCTCCGCCAAACTCTTCAGGGAAAGGAACGCCCAACAAGTTGAGTTCTGCTAACTTGGGAAGCAGTTCTTCAGGAAACCGATGTTGTCTGTCATTTTCTGCAGCCATTGGTGCGACTGCTGTTTCCGCAAACTCTCTAACCATCAATTTAATCAACCGTTGGTCTTCTGTAAGTTCAAATTTCATAAGTATCCTCCTAGTTGTTGGGAATTTAGATTGAATCTATTTAGCTTGAACCTATAGTTAAGTTTATTTTTTAAGCAAAGTGAAAGATGGAAGTTAAAGCAATCAAAACGAATACGGTTCCTGATTTAATCAGGGTTATCGCGAAGATATCCCGATAGGATTGTTTATGGGTTAAACCGCTAATGGCCAGTAAAGTAATAACAGCGCCATTGTGAGGCAGGGTGTCCATTCCTCCTGAGGCCATGGATGCAACCCTGTGAAGAAGCTCAGGACTTAAGCCAACGCGATTTCCCCATGCCAGGTAATCCTTGCCAAACGTCTCAAGGGCAATACTCATACCGCCGGAGGCTGACCCTGTGACACCCGCTAAAACGTTAACTGTAACAGCTTCTGACAAGAGCGGACTGCCGCCGCCTTTGATGTTCATCAGCGCATGGGCAATCGTATTAAACCCCGGTAAAGTCTTAATAACATTTCCGAAGCCTACCTCTGAAGCCGTATTCATAACGGCCAGCAAGGAACCGATGGCTCCGGCATTGATCGCTTTGGCAACGTTTCCTTTTATGCGTCCTGGATTGATTAACAATGCAATGATTACACCGGTTAACAAGGCAATCATTAAGGCCCAGTTGTTCATTGTTCCAACGATTCCAGTCTTGTCCATCTTATAGGGAGCTTGAACAGCCCAAGGAGAGATATCCCAATTCGGGAAAATAAACTTTTGGAGAATCAAAGTCACGGCTAATACCGCGATTAGAGGAACAACCGATAACAATGGGCTGGGTAAATTTGCATCTTCAACGACTTCCGGTTCTTGAAGGGTATGGCTGCCATATCCTTCTCCCTTGGCCTGAGCTTGGCGTTTCCGCCATTCCAGATAGAACAGTCCGACGGCTAAGACAATAATCGCTCCCAAAGTGCCAAATACCGGGGCGGCATAGAGGTCTGTATTAAAATACTTCATTGGAATGGTATTTTGAATCTGCGGAGTACCCGGCAAGGCATCCATAGTAAAAGTGAAGGCTCCTAAGGCTATCGTCCCGGGCAAAAGGCGTTTCGGGATGTTTGCTTCTTTAAACAAAGAAGCTCCAAAGGGATAGACGGCAAAGGCGACAACGAACAAACTTACACCGCCATAGGTCAGAATAGCGCAAGACAATACTACGGCTAATATTGCCTGTTTAGCTCCTAATCTTCTTACGATGGCTTTGGCAATGGATTTGGCTGCGCCGGACTCTTCCATTGACTTGCCAAATACCGCTCCTAAAAGAAAGAAGGGGAAGTAGACTTTAACATAATTCGCTAAATTGGGTAGAAAGATTTCCGTGTAGGTCGGCAACAGTGCCATTCCAGAGAAAACGGCTGCCAGGAGAGCAAACACCGGGGCGAAGAAAATGACGGAATAGCCCTTATAGGCAAGAAACATGAGAAGCGCGAGACTGATGAGAATTCCGAGTACGCCAAGCATAACAAACCTCCTTTTGCTTATTTAGCTGCCATGAGGTGATTCAGATTCATGGGTTCCGGTTTAAAGATTCTTTCATCCATAACGCGTAAATCGGGAGAGACGATGGGTTTGAAATTCATTTGGGCTAAAACATCCTTTTCGAGGTCAATGCCCGGGGCAATCTCTGTAAGCGTTACTCCTTCAGGCAAAAGCTCAAAGACGGCTCGCTCTGTGATATATAAAACGGGCTGTTTGATATTACGTGCATATTCTCCGGAGAAGGTGATTTGCTCTACATCCTTAACCAGTTTTTTAACTTTGCCTTCTTGTTCAATAATGAGCTTTCCGTTGTCGACGGATGTTTTCAGACCGCCGGCGGTGTGAGTACCACAGAAAACGACTTTTTTTGCGTTTTGGGTAATGTTAATAAACCCGCCGCTCCCGGCTATTTTGGGGCCGAATTTACTCACATTGATGTTTCCTTGTTCATCCATTTGCGCTAACCCTAAAAAGGCAAGGTCTAACCCTCCGCCGTCATAAAAGTCAAACTGGTAGGGTTGGTCCAGGAGGGCTTCGACATTCGTGGAAGCACCAAAGTTTATTCCTCCCGCAGGTATTCCGCCGATACCTCCGGCCTCAACGGTTAGAGTCATTTGATCCGAAAAACCTTCTTCATAGGCAACGAGCGAAATTCCTTCGGGCATTCCAATTCCAAGATTGACAACCGCGTTAGGAATGAGCTCCAGAAAAGCCCGCCGGGCGATAATTTTGCGTTCATCCATGGGCATTGGCTTAAGGCTTGCCAAAGGGACTTTAATTTCACCGCTGAAAGCAGGGTTATAAGGTTCAACAAACGTTTGCCATTGGTCTTCCGGTGATACAACAACAACGGCGTCAACTAATATTCCAGGTACTTTTACCTGTTTAGGGTGGATACTTCCGGCGGAAACGACTCTTTCGACTTGAGCGATAACAATCCCCCCCGAGCTCTTGGCCGCTTGAGCCATGGAAAGAGCTTCAACCAAAACTGCTTCTTTTTCCATGCTTAAGTTGCCGTGCTCATCAGCTGAGGTTCCACGAATAATAGCCACGTCTATCTTTGGACCTTTAAAAAAGAGCAATTCTTCCCCATCAATGTTGATGAGTTTTACCAAGTCTTCTTGGGTTTTAGAATTGAGCTTACCCCCCTGAACCCGAGGATCAATAAAGGTTTTGAGGCCGACCTTACTGAGGGTACCCGGTTTGCCGGCAGCCATGTCTCTAACCATTTGAGATATTGTTCCCTGAGGAAAGTTATAAGCTTCGATTTTGTTTTCAATAGCGAGTTTAACGAGCTTAGGTGCGAGGTTCCAGTGTCCGCCTATGACTCTGCTAACAAGACCCTCGTGACCAAAGTGGTTGGTGCCTTTGGTCTGTCCGTCGCCGATTCCGGCACTATAAAATAGAGTTAAATTTTTGGGGTGCCCTTCAGTCAAAAAATTTTCTTCGATTTTCGACGTAAGAACTTCGGCGTGTGCTGCACCCGCGAAACCGGTAACCCCAACAGATGCACCGTCGTGAATCATTTTTATAGCCTCTGATACTGAAACAAACCTGGCCAAAAGATATCCCCCCTTATCTATGAAATTAGTTTTTATAGACTGTGTTTATAATTCCCAATGAAGGATAAATCATTCTTTAAAAGATTTTTATTATGTCAATAATTTGGGCGCTTTTGGAGAAAATAGTCTTGAATATATTGTTAAGGAGTGATCTTTTTGGATACACCAAATAAGGATATTGAATTAAAAAACGAAGGAAATTCCGACAACCAAGGCTTTCAACATGACGTCAATGATTTAGTGGACGCAGCTCCGGAATATACACGGAATTATGGTCGTACTCTTGGCAACCACCATGTTGGTAAGGAGGGTCTGCTGCAAAGCAATACTTATATTGACCATGTTTCTGAACCGGTAAATAACACATATATATAAGATGAGCTAAAAAACCCTAAGCCCCTTTATCCAAACAACTGGATAAAGGGGCTTTTTGTTGGGAATTGATAAATTTTTTAATGGAAAAAGGAGTATTAAATCACTAGCTAGAATAAGGAAAAGTATACCATTTTGAAAGAAGGCCGAGCCATGATTCCAAATTCTAACGCTCCGATGCTACAAATTCACGGGTTAACAAAAACCTTTGGTAAGAAAACCGCGATTGAAGGCTTAAAGTTTGCGATGGAATCGGGAGAAATTGTTGGACTTTTAGGCCCGAATGGAGCGGGGAAAAGTACCTTAATCAAATGCATAGTTGGCCTACTCAGACCAACTAAAGGTGAGATTTTAATTAAAGGCTATCCACGTGGGACGCGGGAGGCTAGGCGGCTGTCAGCATATGTTCCGGAAGTTCCTCAGATGTATGAGATGCTCACAGTCTGGGAACATTTGAGATTTATCGCGAGTGCTTACGAAGTCCAGCAATGGGAAGGGGAAGCCAAGGAGTTACTTCAGCTTTTTGAGATTGAAGAGCAGCGGGATGAGTTTGTGAAAGACTTGTCCAAGGGCATGCGTCAGAAACTGTCTCTTTGTTGTGGAGTTATTTCAGGAGCGCAGATATTATTCTTGGATGAACCGATGGTCGGGCTTGATCCCAAAGCAATTCGTAACCTTAAAGAGCTATTCGGTCATTTAAAAGAAGAAGGTCGAACGCTGTTAATCAGTACTCATTTACTTGATCCCATTGAAAATATATGCAATCGAGTGATTGTTCTTAAAAAGGGGCATATCCTTGCAGATGGAAGTCTAGAAGAGTTGCGAGCTAGACTGGGAGAGGAGCAGGCTTCTTTGGAAGAAGTATTTTTGGAGGTTACTGCTGATGCATGACTATCAAGTACTTCTCCGTTATGACTTGATTAAGCTAAAAAACTATTTTGTCGAGATTCGGCATAACCCTAAAAAGCTCGTGGGCTATTTTCTTTTTCTGGCTTGGGTTATTCTTGTCATGATGCCTTCCATCCTTGGACGCAGAGGACAGAAAATGAATGAACTTCCAATTAATATTCAAGAATATATTCTTGGCGGTTATTCATTGGTGATAATTGTTCTCTTATTTCTTGCTTTCTTCTCAGCCTTGAATCGCTTGTCTTATTCCTTTCAGATGGGAGATGTGAATCTTCTTTTTCCATCACCCCTTGAACCTAATCGGATTTTGTTTTGGAGTCTCATAAAAAAGATTCCGGGAACTCTTGCTAAGGCGATTCTACCTCTTCTATTTCTTACCCCAACGCTTTTTAATATTGGACTAAAAACTCAGGGAATTATCTTAGTCTATCTTTCAATAGTCTCTGCTGCGCTTATAGTGACTCCTCTTTCTTTCTTGGTTTTTTTGTTTTCAGTACGATATGGTCAAAGAGTCTGGGTAAGTCTTATGCTATTCGTTTCAGCTCTTTGGATGGCTGGAAGCTGGCTATGGGTCGTGCGCAAACATCTTTTTTCTCTGGGAGTTCTTTTAGGATACCGAGCGGGAGGAGTTTCAAATTTCCCAATCCTAGGCTGGATCATTCAACTAGCCAGTGCAGCATTCTTCGGGATTACTTTTTGGACCTGGTTGGCTCTTTGTGGGATCATTCTTACTCTATTCCTCGTAAATATTGCCCTGTTCAAATTAGCCGAAGATTATTATGAAGATGTTGAGGGTTATACAGAAACAATGGCGAATATCCGCGAGGCCAAGAGGAAAGGAAAAGTGCAGGGGCTTTATTGGGGGAGAACGGCGGAGAATTCGGAGAGTAAACTTCGCTGGCGAAGATTCATAAGAAGAAACGTCATAGTACAAGGGAATTATCCCGAAGGTTGGGCGTTTTTGTACAAACAGATGGTTAAATATAGCCGAACAAGTATTACTCCTTATTTCGGTTTTGTGACCTTTCTTTCTGGTTTGGCCGGTATTCTTTATGGCTTGATAGCCTTACATAAGGGGACGGAAAGTGTGTTTTTCTTACTCTATGGTATGAATGGGGTTATTGCTTATCTTATGTTTTTTCGAACTTTTGCTGGTCCAACGAGTGAGGAACTATCTCTACCGTATATATATACTTTACCAGGTACCTTTTTAAAAAAGGGACTTGCGATCAATATATTGCCGACATTACGTTTTATCCTAAATATACTCCTGCTTAATTTAAGTTATCTTCTTATTGTTCAGAGAATTTATTCTTCAGCAAGTCTTTGGTTTGGAGCGCTGTTTTCATTGTTGCTAGTTACTTCCTTTTACTTTGCCCAATCAAACACTCTGATCCTCGGTTATGTAATTTTACCGTCTTCACTTGAACGAAAACTATTTTATCCGCTTTTAATTTTTTCCGAGGTTTTGTTGATCGGGGTTCCGGCTTTTGTTATTGCAGGAATCGTAGGATTACTAACGAAAAACATTTGGGCTACTGGTACGGCAGTCATAGTTAGTAATATTGGAGTTGGGTTTCTCATCTTACTTCTTTCAGATACGATTTTTTCGCATTTGGAAATGCGCGAATATAATTAACAGAGGAAATGAATCCTGAGAAAATAAAGGATAGATTTAAGAGACTTAATTTGAACTATCTATTACCCAAGTAAATTAGGCTTTGTAATTATACGAGTTACTGGTATGATAGTAGTTAGGTCTTTAGGGGTGGTTTAGTAGAGCCATGTTATGGGCTCTATTTATTTTGAGTTTATTTAGGAAGCGATTCAAGTTGACGAAGCAGCATATCAAAGAAATTGATGTTTTACGAGTTATGGGTTTTATCTTCGTAGTAGTTCAGCATGTATTGGGTGGTTTTGCATTTCGCGAAGGCGCAAGTTTTTCCGATTCATTGATCTTAAGCTTTTTTTATGTAATGGCTAAGCCTGCTGTGCCAATATTTGTGACTATTGCAGCTATGATGATGGTCTATAAAAATAAAGAACCCGTAAACTGGTCTCAATTTTATAAAAAGAAGATGCTCTATATAGCTTTACCATATGTTATTTGGACAGTTCTCAACATTTTGGATGGTATGCAATATGGAAATGTGTCCTTTGCGCATTTCCCGGGGCAGCTGTTAGCAGGAACGGGACGATATCATTTATGGTATATGTCCATGATGCTGAGAATCTATCTTTATTTTCCCCTTATTTTATTCTTGATCGATATTATTTCACGCAAGGGTAAGGCTTTTAAAGGTGTATTTCTTATTTTCTATATTTTGTTTTATGCATTTCTGTTAGCGAATAATAGTTTCACAGACTTGGAAGGACAGTTGATTTTCACTCATCCTACGGATAATGAACTGAAATTTTTAGCGCGTACGCCTTGGTTATGGTCGTTGTATGTTGTGCTTGGAGCTTACATGATTTTAGGTTACTCAACCTTTAAGAAATGGCTGGAACACTTTCAAAAGCAGATTTGGATTGCCTATGTTCCTTTACTTCTGTACAACTATTATGTAGAAATCAGCAATAACATCCCCGGACATGCAGTTAAAATGAATTATTTGAACGAACTTTTTTTTGTTTTGTTTGTGGTTAGCTCAATTTTGGTTTTTTATGACCTGGCCTGCCAAATCGCTGATAGGGAATCAAAACTGTATTATAAGATCAGTGAATACGCCAACTACTCTTATGCAGCGTATCTTGCCCATGTCATTATATTGCAGGCCTTGTATAAGTTCTATACCTCATTTTTCTCCGTCAAAAGTTTTCTGGATACCGCCGTATTGCTTTTCCTATTAACAGTAATCCTCACCTTTAAAGCCATGAAATGGCTAAGTCTGTTACCTTTTTCAGAGTATTTCCTAGGAACAAAAATGAAATATAAAATCAAGTGGATTAGGAAAAGGGAACATTCTCTTTCAGCATAAAGTGGCCGTATAAAAAGCTCCTTACTCTTTCTTCGGAAGAAAGGTAAGGAGTTTCTTATATTATGGAGAAGGTTATTGTTTATTTGAACAGCAGACGGAACACTGCAACTGAACACTCTGCTTGAACATCTTGTTCAAGATAGTGAACATAATTACAATCACATAAAAATCTTAAAATTTAAAAATCCAAAGAATATGGGCTTTTTAAGTCGATAGGAACTTGGCATAGGTTTTGCAATTATTAGAGTTTGAAATTGCTTGTCAATTATTTTTCCCCGAGTCCATGAGAGGAGGTTGGGTTAAGTTAATAGCAAGGGGAAAAAGATATATATTATATATTTCTGAAGGGCTAATTATAAAAAAGGAAGGGAATTAGAGATGGAACAAAGCAAAAAAATTCATCATGCCTGGTGGGTATTCATTTCCTTGTCATTGATGTTTTTTGCGGCAGTAGGAATGTTGGGAAACACCAATGGTCTATATCTGACACCGGTGGCGAAGGAAATGGGTTGGACACGTACGGATGCATCCTGGTATCTTACCATTTATATGTTAGTTATGGCGTTCGCTCAACCGTTTGCCAGCCAATTGATTTATAAAGTCAATTCGAAATTATTATTGGGTGTTGCAATGACTTTTGTTTGTGCAGCGACAGGAGCTGCTTCCCAGTTTCATACGATTATGGCTTGGAATATTTCAGCTATCTTTATCGGCCTCGGTCAAGCTGTCATTATGTATCTCGCAGTGCCTATCATCTTAGGCAACTGGTTTAATAAAAAATATGCGACTCTCTTAGGAATTGCTTTAGCGCTGGGTACAGTAGGTTCTGCAATTGCCAATCCGATCGCAGGGCAATTGATTACCCAATATGGCTGGAGATCTGCTCGTCTCATGATGTCCGTAGCTGCTTGGGTCATTTCCATGCCTGGAATTCTCTTCGCTATCCGTTTCAAACCCTCCGATATGGGTTTAAAGCCCTATGGTCATGAAGAAGGACAAACGGCTAAGACTGCAGCACCTTTAAAAGGAGTATCTGCTGTAAATGCTCTTAAATCCCCTGCCTTGTATATGGTTGTTCTCCTTGCCGGCGTTGTTGTCTTGTATGCATCCATGAATACCCAAATTCCTGGATATGCGACTTCGGTTGGACTTGCTACAACTGTAGGGGCATTTGCCATGACTATTTTGAACTTTGCTAATATGGGCGGAAAAGTTTTCTTAGGATGGCTTACTGACAAAGTTGGCTTCCTTGGCGCTATGCTTACCTCCTTGATCAGTGGTATTGTTGGAACGGTTATTATTCTCATGGGCAGCGGAAATGTTACTATCTTCTACACGGGCTTGATTTTCTTTGGAATTTGCTTTGCTTCTTTAACTGTTATGCTGCCGCTTGTGATCAAAGGTATCTTTGGACAGAGAGAATTTGGTAAAATTTATAGTTACGTTACCATGGTACAAAGTATCATTTCAGCCTTTGCAGCTATTATTTACGCAAGAATATTTGACCTCACCAAGAGCTTTGTCTTTGCTTGGCAGTTGAATATTGTTACTTTAGTGGTAGGTATCGTCTTGGTTATTGGGGCCGTTAAGATTGGTAAAAAGCTTGTTCAAGAATAATTATCGAAATCTTCTATAGTCTGTTTTGTAAAAAGACCCCAGTCTTCTATGGGATTGGGGCCTTTTTAACACATGACAAGATTATTTTAGCGACGTACGGTCAATCATTGCATTTAGAGAAAGTTCTGGTCTTAGAAAAAAGATGGCGTCGTTAGGATTTATAAGATATAAGTTACGGTTTAGAAGGTAAAGTCAACAAACTGAAAGATAAGTCTTAATAAATGTTAAGGATGAGAGAAGGAGAAGAATGGCAAAACGATCTGAAATCCCTGAATTTGGATTGTTGTCAGGAGTTAGAGTCGTTCATTGCACGACATCCATAGCCGGCCCTTTGGCTGCATCCCTTTTTGCTGAAGCAGGTGCTGATGTCATCATGCTTGAGAATGCCAAAACTCCCTGTATGTCCCGTAACCGCTTTGGAGGGCCTTGCCAGCAGAATGCTAAAAATGAACGCAACCTGAGTCTCGATATTCCTAGTCCGGAGGGCAAGGAAGTATTTCTCAAACTTATGGAACAGACGGATATTTTTATCGAAGCCTCAAAGGGCGGCCAATATAACAAATGGGGCATAAGCGACGAAGTGCTCTGGGAGTATAATCCTCGCCTGGTCATCGTTCATATTTCCGGCTTCGGCCAAACCGGCATACCGGAATATGTAAGACGCGGATCCTACGATACCATTGCCCAGGCATTCGGCTGCTATATGCAGTTGAACGGTTTTCCCGATCAAACGCCAATCCCGGCAATGCCGCAGCCGGTGGATCATCTCTGCGGTGTTTTTGCTTATGGATCAGGCTTAGCTGCACTTCGGAAAGCAGAGCAGACTGGAAAAGGGGAAAGCATTGACCTTGCGCAATACGAAATAGCCATGCGCTGCCAAAACTCTTTTCCGGTGGATTATATTAACCATAATGATATTCCAAAACGTGAGGGGAATCATAGCTCAATGTGCTGTGGGTATGGCCTGTACCTCTGTAAAGACGGCAAGTCTGTTTATGTCATGATTCTTGGCGGGGGGTCGCTTAAAAGGGCACTTCCTCTTTTGGGTTTGGAATTTGGTTCGGATTTGTACCCCGCTGACAGCTCAATGATTTATCCTAATACGCCAGCCGGGGATCTTTTTGAACAGCGTCTTACTGAATTCTGTCTGCAGAGAACGGCTCAGGAGGTTGAAGAAGTCTTTTTAACGCATGATGTGCCGTGCTCGATGGTGATGGAATATGAAGATGCCTTGAAAAACCCGCATTACAAGGCTAGAGAAGTGTTTAAGGAATGGGAAATGGTTGACGGAGAAAAATTTACCGGGGTAAATATATTTCCTAAACTGAAAAATCATCCTGGACAGATCTGGAGGGGTGCGCCAACTGTAGGCATGGACAATGAAGATATCCTTGCCGAGTTGGGACTTAAAGATGAGGAAATAGAAGAGCTTTACAGCAAAAAGGTGATTGTGAAAAGAGAGTTTAAGCCGGGTATGAAATAAGAAACATTAAATTCTAACTGTTTAATTCAAATCCTAAAATATAAAGCTGATACAGAAAGGGGATTTCTAATGAAAACTATCCTGAATGATTTTATAGCCGAACAATCTTTAGTGGACGTTTTGGTGAATGATTTGACGGATGAACAATGGCAATTGCCGCTTCCTGATGTAGAAATGTGGAACATTAAAGATGCCATCATTCATATCGCTTTTTTTGATTATGCTGCAACGAAGCTGATTGCAGGTGAGGCTGAGGATTTAGTTTCTTTTTCTGCGGGAGAATCAGGCCAGGATGAATATGTTCGTGCAACGAAGTTTCATCATTTGACCGGCCCCGAAGTGCTAGGCTGGTGGCGTGAGATTCGCACCCGTTTAGTCACTCAGCTGTATGATAAAAACCCCAAAGACCGTGTTCCCTGGGCACCGGGTTTGCCTATGTCCGCTAAATCCCTTGCTTCAGCACGTCTTATGGAATTGTGGGCACACTCGGTCGATATTTATGATGCTTTAGGCCTGGAACCTATTGTCAAAGACCGCATTACAAGTACGTTATTCCTCTCATGGCAGGCTCGTCCAAACGCTTACCGTATTAACAGCCTTGAAATGCCTGATACACCGATGTACTTAGAACTAAAATTACCTTCAGGCGAGATATGGGCCAAGGGTGATCCTGAGGCTGAAAATTATATCAGGGGAAGTGCTAAAGATTGGGCTTTAGTGTCTATCCGCCGCAGAAACTGGATGGATACCGGCTTAGAAGTTGCAGGAGAAGAGGCTCGTCGTTATGCGTCAATTGTTCAAACGTATGCCGGCTGGGCTGATCCCGCGCCGGAGACCAAAAGACAGCGCTAGAGACCTCTAGCACAAATAGTATAGATAGAGAAAGGATACCTCAGCCATATTTAGGGTTAGTACTCCCTTCAAAGATTATCCGATAAATCATAAATGGTAAATTGGTTGAAGTGGAAAAGGTAAGGATATCATGATTCAGTTATCAGCAGTAGACTCATACAAAGCATTCGCTCATATTCTGGCGGATGCGATTCCTGGAGGGGTTAGATTCTGGTTGGTTGAAGGCAATACTGTGGTCTGGACGATTGCCTCTAAGTCATTTGACATGCAGATTGTTAAAGTCGGGGATGTTCTGGAGGAGCACTATGCCTCAATGCAGGCCATCAGAGAAAAGAAAGTTATAACCCATAAAATTTCGAGTGCTGCGTATGGAAAACCTATATTGATGACGACCATCCCTATTGTCAATGATGAAGGGATAGGTGTTGGTGCGTTTAACCTTGCACTGCCTCGATTGCACCCTGTCGCAACGGCATTCGATGATTTTGCTCCTATTGTAGCCAAGATGTTTCATGAAGGGGCTTTCATTTACCTGACGGATTTAGATCAAATCGTTCACAGACAGCCTTCTGAAATATTTGATATGATGGAATTTCCTTTGAATTATAAGCTCTCAGACGATGACATTGCTAAAAAGGTTATAAGGACTAAACAACCCGCTTTTGCAGAAATCAATTCTGTTAGATATAACGAGTCTTTAGCTGTCGTCAATTATCCTTTGTTTGATGAGGTTAATGCTGATGAAGTTGTGGCAACTTTAGGAATCGTTACCCCGAAGAAAACGGCTGCACAGCTGCAAGGTATTGCTAAAAACCTTGAGAATGGTCTTTCCGGCATTTCAGCAGCTATTCAGCAACTTGCCGCATCAGCTGCGCAGATCTATTCTAATGAACAAATCCAACATTCAAATATCCAAGAGATTGCATCACTTTCAGAGGAGATCAACGTCGTATCCGGATTTATCAAAAAAATTGCAGAAGAAACGAATATGTTAGGCCTTAACGCTGCTATCGAAGCTGCTCGAGCTGGAAATGAAGGTCGAGGATTTGGAGTTGTCGCTGAAGAGATTCGAAAGCTTTCTGATCAATCAAAAAGTACAATTCCCGAGCTAAAGAAAATAACAGACAAGATCCACGACAAGATGAATTTAGCGAGTGATAATAGCGAACGCTCACTCCAATCGAGCGAAGAACAGGCTTCTGCAACCGAAGAAATAACAGCGAGTATTGAAGAAATAGCGTCAATGTCCGAAGAGCTGTATCGAATTGCGAAGAAACTTTAAAAATGGATGTGAGCAAAAGTTCATCTGGAAAGATGTAATAGATCATGAGGGAAGAGGGATAGGATGATGGGAAAAACGACCAAAATACCGAAGTTTGGAATGTTGTCCGGTTATCGTGTGGTTATGATGGGAGCCTCTGTGGCTGCACCTTTTGCCGGTGAATTGTATGCCGAAAACGGGGCAGACGTCATTTGGATAGAACATCCTACTAACGTTGACGCAGGACGAGTTGCCCGTAAAAGCGGAAGCTGGCAGCAGGATCGCAGAAACATGCGCAGTCTGGCTATGAATTATACGAAAAACGAAGGCAAAGAAGTTTTTTTAAAGCTCCTAGAGACAACGGATGTTCTTATCGAGGCCTCAATCGGCGGCCGTTATGACAAGATGGGTTTAAGTGACAAAGTTTTATGGGAACGCAACCCTAAGCTTGTCATTGCCCATATTTCCGGATTCGGGCAAACGGGTATTCCGGAATATGTGAATCGGGCAAGTTATGATCCGATTGCTCAGGCTTTTGGCTGTGTTATGCGGATGAATGGTTTGCCGGGTCAGCCTTCGGCACCGGCTATGCCTTTCCCCGGTGATTATACTGCGTCGTTCTATGCTTTCGGCTTAACACTGGCAGCATTGTTAAAACGCAATGAAACGGGTAAAGGGGAGAGTCTTGACCTTGCTCAATATGAATTGATGATGCGGATTCAGGCCAATTACCCAACCGATTATCTGCGCTATGGGTTGGATTATATTAAAGAGGGCAATCATAGCAGAATTTGTGCCGGGTATGGAACGTATTCCTGTAAAGACGGCAACGAAATCTACATGCTTCTTTTAAATCCCGGAGTATTGCAAAAAGGATTGCCTGTTCTTGGCATAGAGTACGGTACAGAGCTTATTCCTGAAGGTTCTTCATTTGTTCCTGTGGATACGCCTGCGGCTGATGATGTCGAGGCCGCAATTCAAAAATTCTGTGCTGAGTATACAGCAGAAGAGGCGGAGGCACTCTTAACAGCCAATGGCGTTCCATGCTCTCGATTGCTGAATTATGAGGAGGCTGTGAACCATCCGCACTACAAAGCACGGGAGGTCTTTACGACTTGGACGGCGGCAGATGGGAAAACACAAATCCCCGGTGTAAATATTGTGCCTAAAGTTAAAAATAATCCCGGTCAAATTTGGCGGGGTGCTCCGAATATCGGAATGGACAATGAAGATATTTTAGAAGAACTGGGTATTCCGCAAGGGATTATTGACAAAATGTATGCTGAAGGTAAATTAGGAAAACGGGATTATTTTGAAACCAAATAATTCAGTTTTATAAATTAAAGGGAAAATCAATAGGGAAAAGCTCCTGAAATAATCGGGAGCTTATCCTATATCTAACACTCGACTGAACAGGTTGTTCAGCAAAGTGAACAAGATTACATTCACATAGAACAATCGAGGAAAAATAACCCCTGAAAATCAAGGGCTTTCCTTTCTCAGAATCTTGGCATGAGTATTGCTATTAAATAATGGGGAATCAAAAAAAGATTCCTTTGAAGCTAATGTGTTTTTATAAAAATAACGAAACAGGAGGAATTATTTATGGATTTTAGAATGACAGAGGAACAAGAATTATTATTGGAGAGCCTTCGGGAGATCATGGTCAGAGATTGTACAGAGGAATATATGAAAGAGTGCAATGAGAAAGGTGAGTCTCCGAAAAGATTTATCCAAGCTTTAGCGGAAAATGGATTTAGCATGTTAGGTGTTCCCGAGGAATACGGCGGTACTCCCGTTGATACGATGACTTTAATGCTTGTCGCCGAAGAAATTACCAAGAATGGTGGACCTCATTTCGCCTTTGGACAGGCTTTATCGATTGCGGATATGCTGGAATTTGGTTCGGAAGAGCAAAAGGCGGATACGATGAGAGAAGTTCAAAACGGCAATGTTGCCTTTGTCTTAGGCTTTACCGAGCCGCAGGCTGGTTCTGACAGCAGCGCGATTACGACAACCTTTACGCGCGAAGATGGCAAGGTCTATATCAATGGGCATAAAACCTTTATGAGCAATGCTTTGACGGCTCCTTATATGCTTTGTATGGCCCGCAACGCCGAGGAAGTTGAGAATCCGGACAAGCGCAATGCGTTTTCGATGTGGTGGGTTCCAATGAGTGCTCCGGGAATTAAAGTCGAAAGACTGAAGAAAATTGGATGGCACATGATGGATACCTGTGAGGTTTATCTTGAAAATGTTGAAGTCGAGGAAAAGGATCTTGTGGGAGTTGAGGGCAATGGCTTCATGCAGGTTCTGATTAACTTTGAAGTCGAACGTCTGTTAATGGCTGCATCTGTGCTGGGTTATGCTGAATGTGCGTTTGAAGATGCGGCGCGCTATGCCAATCAACGCGTTCAATTCGGCAAGACCATCGGCAGTCAGCAGCTCATCCAAGAGAAACTGACGTATATGAAGATTAAAATCGAAAACATGAAGAATATGGTCTATAAATGTGCATGGGAAATTGATAATGGCCTTCCGGTTCAAATTTCCTCAGCTTTAGCTAAACTCTACTGTGCTCAAGCGGCGAACGAAGTCATTGATGATGCGCTGCAAATTATGGGCGGTATTGGTTATACAACCGATTGCCGAATTTCAAGACTGTGGGTTGATGCCCGGGTCTTTAGAATTGGCGGCGGTACCGATGAGATTATGATTCATGCGGCAGGCCGAGCTATCTTAAAACAATACAAGTAAACTTAAATAATAAAGGGGAGGGATAATGATGACCTCATTTCCAATATTAAGCTCTCCGATTAAAGTCGGAAGCCTTAACCTGAGGAATCGGATGATGACGACCTCGATGTCGCCGGGACATGGATATGTTACCAATGAAGGAGTACCGACTCAACGCTTATTAAACTATTTAGAAGAAAGAGCTGCCGGCGGAACAGCTTTGATTTGTCAAACGATTGCTTTTTATCCCAGGATAGCCACTGAACACCTTCATCCGCTGCCCCTGGGTTTCGCGGATGAGCATATTCCGTATTTAAGAGCTATGGCTGAGCGTGTTCAAAAACACGGCGGTTTGATCATTGGGCAGCCCTACGCCGTCCACGATTGGAAACCTACTCCGGATGCGGACGAAGAGTACTGGGGGCCATCGACGAAAACGATATCTAAATTGATTCCTAAACCTATGACAAAGGAACACATCGAGACCTTTAAGAAAAATGTGGCCCAATGTGCTGTCACGCTGCAAAAAGCGGGCTGGGACGGGGTTGAGGTCATGGCCGGTGTCGGGGGGATAATGAACCGTTTCATGTCACCTGCGACTAATGACCGGACCGACGAATACGGCGGCAGCCTTGAAAATCGCTGCCGACTCACGGTCGAAGTGATGCAAGAAATTAAAAAAGCCTGCGGTCAGGATTTTACCATTCTTGTACGCTGGTCGCCTGTCGATTTCATTAAAGGCAGTCTGGAGATGGAAGAATCCTTAAAAATCGTGACAATCTTAGAAAAAGCAGGGGCCGCAATGCATAACTTAGCCCCGGGCTGGCATGAAACCTCGGTACCCCTTACCACTAAAGATATTAAGGACGGCTATTGGTCTTGGGTTTCCGAAAAAATTAAGACTGTGGCCACGGTCTCTGTAACTACGGCTTATAGAAATACCGATCCTGATGTGATGGAAGATATTCTGCAAAAGAAAAAAGCCGATATCATTGGCGGCCTTAGATACAATATCGCCGATCCTGAATTTGCAAACAAGGTCGTTGAGGGCCGGCCCGAGGATATTAATCGTTGCATTTGCTGCTGCCGGTGCTTAGATGATGTTATCAGCCAAGGGAAACCCCTGAACTATTGCGGAGTCAATCCCCATTTAGGAGAAGAGCTGGATAAGCCTTTGATTACCAAAACGAATAAAGCGAAGAAGGTTATGGTTATCGGCAGCGGTCCCGGAGGCTTCTCGGCGGCCGTGACTGCTGCCCGCAGAGGTCATCAGGTTACGATTTATGAACGCGGACCCCGCGTAGGCGGTTGTCTGGTCATGAGTACAATTTTCAGTCCAATCTATGATCGTTTAAACACGTATTATAAAACGATTCTCAAAAAGCATCGTGAAATTAAAGTTGTGCTCAACACCACGGTTACCCCGGCATTGGTACAAAGCGTTAAGCCTGATGCGGTAGTTGTGGCGATCGGCGGACATCCTGTGGATCTCGATGTACCGGGAGCGGGCGGCGGAAATGTGATCAAATCGCACGACTTTTTGGAAATGCTCAATGGCAAACCTCCTCAAAAGCCGGGTCTGTTCAATAAGATCATGTGGAATTGCGGATCGGTATTCTTAAAGTTCTTCTATACTCCGGATTTGGCCCGCAGCTTTATGGCGAAATTCCCTTGGCCTCTTGGTAAAAGGATTGCCATCATCGGCGGCGGACTGCCGGGCTGTGAACTGGGAAAAGAAATGATGCATCACGACCGTAATTTAGTCATAATCGACGACCATAAAAAAATTGGTCATGATGTCGGCGGAAGCGACCGTTTCCATATTACCTCTGCCTTTAAAAAATCCCCGAATGTTACACTGGAACCCCTGACTAAGGTCAAAGAAATTACAAATCAGGGTGTCAAGGTCATCCATCAAGATGGCTCAGAGGTGTTCTACACTGTTGATACAGTTGCGATTACGTTAGGCTTTGATCAGAATATGGATTTAGCGAGCTCCTTAAAGAATAAGGTTAAAGAGCTCTACGTTGTCGGTGACTGCATCAATCCTGCAAGAATGGCAGATGCAACGAAGGCGGGTTATCTTGCGGCCAGCCAAATTTAATCCTTTGTTATAAATCTTCAACTTAAAGGAGACAGCGAATGATGGAAGACGTTTATGTCAGTAAAAGAAATGACGGGATCGCTTTTTTAGTCATCAATAAGCCCCAGAGAAAAAATGCCATTAGTGGTTCCATGATGGATCTCCTAAGTGACGCGCTGCTGAAATTAGATGCCGATGATGAAGTCAGGGTGATTATCCTTAAAGGGGAAGGCGATAATTTTTCAGCGGGCGGTGACCTGAAACAAGGCGGTTCTGAAGGACTGAGCGTTGAGCAAGGCCGAAAGCTCTTAAAAAAATATATTCGTACGATTCAGACCATACAGCAGATCGCCAAACCGGTTATTGCCATGGTCGACGGCTGGGCTGTCGGAGGAGCCATGAGTATGGCGTTAGCCTGTGATATTATCTATGTTTCTGACCGAGTTAAGTTTACGTCAAACTTCTTAAAGGTCGGTATTATCCCTGAGATGGGGGTCATGATGTTCTTGCCTCAGCTGATCGGCCCTTATCGGGCGAAGGAACTTTGGTTTACCGGACGGGTTGTGGGTGCGGAGGAAGCCTATAAAATGGGATTTGCCAATAAAGTTCTCCCTGCCGAGGAACTCGAAGAAAGCACAATTGCTTTTGCCCAAGAGGTTGCGTCTGTTTCTGCCATGTCTGTCCAAATTACCAAAGGGATTACAAACAGTACGATGAGTCCAATGCTTAACCTTGTTATGGATGCTGAATCAACAGCTTCGCCCTTCTGCACGCAGACAGCTGAATACAAGGAAATCATCGCCAAATTCACAAAAAGTAAGAAACAAAGTTTAAGAAAATAGATATTTCTCATAAAAATAATATAGGCAAAGGGGTGACCCGGAAGTTGTTCTTCTGGGTCACCCCTTTTTAGCAGGCAAAGTTTTCTGCTTGCTTAGCTTACCTTACCTTACTTTACCTCAATTTACGATAAATTAAGGCTGCTTACTTATTTAAACTTTCAAGACTTATTTGCTGTCCTTAAACGCTGAAGTTTTAATCTTTATATTCAGTTTTTCGATTTTTCGATAGAGTGTGTTGCGGGCAATATTTAAGGCCTTAGCCGTTTGAAAAATATTGCCGTTATTTTTTTCTAAAGTTTGAATGATATGATCTCGTTCAGAAAGATTTTCTGAGGAATTCACATCTTTGGAGGGTGTGGAATCAGGAGACCAATGTAAAATATATTCCGATAAAATTTCCGGAGAAATCTTCTGGTCGTCGGATAAAATCATGGCCTTTTCAATAACGTTTTTTAATTCCCTGATATTGCCTGGCCAATCATACTGGCAAAGGATTTTTAGGGCATCATTACTGATTTCTTTCGGCTGCATCTTTAACTGTTTAGATAATTCCGAAATAAAGTAGTTGGCTAAAAGGGGAATGTCACTTCTCCGTTCTCGAAGCGGGGGAAGTTCAATTTCAATGACATTCAGGCGATAATAAAGATCTTGTCGAAATTGACCGGACTTAACAAGCTCAGCCATGTTTTTATTCGTTGCAGCGATGATTCGTACATCTACTTTTTTTGATTTCGTTGAATTGATCCGAGTAATTGTCCGTTCTTGCAAAAATCTTAAGAGGGCAACCTGCATGTCCAGAGGCATTTCTCCAATTTCATCAAGAAGAAGAGTCCCTTCATGGGCATGTTCAAATTTTCCAATAGAACCACGGGTTCGCGCCCCGGTAAATGCCCCCTCTTCATATCCGAAAAGTTCACTTTGGAGAAGCTCTTTAGGAAGTGCTCCGCAGTTGATAGCGACGAAGCTGCCTTTACGCTGACTTAGGCGATGAATGGCTTTAGCGACGACTTCCTTACCCGTTCCCGTCTCTCCCTGAAGAAGAACATTAGAGGGAAACTGCGCTGTTTTGTGAATCATGCGATCAACTTTAGTCCAGGCGGGACTTTCGCCTATATAGTCAACATCTCTAGAAATTGCGGGAGTGCAGTATTTGGCTGGCTTTTGAGAAATATTGCTCGGGTTTCCTGCTTCATCTTTTAAGGAAAACGGGTCAAAAACAAGTACCGTATACACATCTCCGTTGGGAAGCAGAATCCTGTTCTTCCTAAGAAGAACGCACCGAAGATAAGATTGCTTCTTGCCCGATGTTAATTCTTTAATCAAAAAATCTCGATGATTAGCATTTTGTGTATCTTTATCCAGGAGGAGAGAGAGATCGCCTTTATGAATTAGGGAATTCGCCAAGGATTTATTTTTTAACCGAGAAGGCTCCCAAAGTTGTTCAGAAGCCAGATTTTCAGCAAGAACAATGCCCTCTTGATTTAAAACGATAACAAATTGGGAACTGCAATCGATCATATCCTGAAAAGCTTTCGAGTCTATAAACGGCTTAAATGTACCACCGTTGTTATTCAGTAAGTCCTCGAGGATTTGATCGGCGGCAATGATCATGGGGAGGGCTTGGTTGGGGAGACAGCCAAAGGGATTGACAGCATTAAGCACTCCAATCATGGTGTTATTGGAGTGAATAGGTGCGCTTACATCGGAGTACGTTTGGGAAACCATGCGATAGTGTTCGAAACCATCCGTCCGGCAAGGAATTTTTTCGTTCAGAACAATAGTTACTGCACCGTTTCCACTGGTAAATTCATTGGCATAGGTACCCAAAGATCTTGGATAATGCTTAAGCGGAGTAATCAACTCAAAAACAAACCCTTCAAGATTACAAATGGATATATTGCAATCAAGCAAGGTTAAAAGAAAGTTCATAATAGGCCCGGCAAGGGTTAGCAATTGGCCATATTTTGCCCGCTTTTCTTTTAAAAGTGATTCAGAATATATCGGAAAATCCAAAGACCACGGATCCAATCCGTTTGCTTTGCATCGTTCCCAGGATCGGGCAATTTCAGGTCGTACTTTATTTGTTAGAATAACTCCGCGTGCAATGAAAGCTTTCCAAGCTTCGAGTACTTCTTCCTGTGTACTTAACATTTTCACCCTCCCTTAGCTAACGATACGGAAATATATTGCAGCATTTAAATAAACGCTAAATATTAACGTTACGCAACTTAAACATATAAGTCTATATTAAATACCTAATCTGCAATTTTAAAATTTTAAATCTTATTATTGCCGGAATTGACCAAATAATTTCTTTCACATTATTAAGGTCAGGATTTATTTTACACTAACTTCAGGTACTTTTCAAAAAATAAATATTATCTGGTAAGAGAAAGAATTTGGTCTAACACATTGTTTGAACACTTTGCTCAACTTAGTGAACAATAATACAATCACATGATCAAGAAAGCTGAACAAAGCCCATTGAAAACAGGACTTTAGCGATTTTGGCGACTTGGCATAAGTATTGCAATTAATACAGTTGCGGAATCGTGTGATGTGATTTTTAGCGATCAACTCGAATGTATGAGGAGGAGAGTTTGTAAACCATGAAAAGCACTGAAATGCCGAAGTTTGGAAATCTGCAAGGGATCAAAGTACTAAGCATAGGCTCAGCGATTGCAGGGCCTTTTGTAGGCACGCTTTTTGCCGAACAAGGAGCAGATGTCATTTATGCTGAAAGTACAATTTTCCCTGATATGTTTCGTATGTTTGGCGATGTATTTACGGTAGAACATCGAAACCAAAGATCTATCACTCTTGACGTACCTTCTCCCGGAGGACGGAGGATTCTTGCCCGACTTCTCGAAAAGTGTGATCTCCTTGTCGAAAATTCTAAAGGAGGAACTTGGGCAAAGTGGGGATTAACCGATGATGTACTATGGGAAATCAATCCTAAGCTCGTAATCGCACATATCTCCGGCTTTGGACAGACGGGAGATCCTGCATATATATCGCGGGGATCTTTTGATCCCATCGGACAAGCGTTCAGCGGTTTCATGGCGATTAATGGGGAGCCTGATCCTGCCCCGCCTTACGCGGCAAAACCCTTTACGTGCGATTATATTACCGCATTGACAACGGCTTGGGCATGTATGGCGGCACTTTACCGCACAAGGGAAACCGGCGTGGGAGAGAGTATTGATGTTGCTCAGTACGAGACGTTAGCCCGTCTTCAAGGGAACTTCCTGACAGAAGGCATCAATAATGGTCAACAGCCGCCTCGCATGGGTAATAAGGACCTGAAATCCGCTTTGGAAAACGTTCAAAAATGCAAAGACGGCAACTGGGTAATGCTTGCTTTAGGCGGAACAGCAGTTTTAAGACGGGTTGAAGAACTCTGGGGATTAGCGGATGATCCCGACTTCGCAGAACCTCATGGCGTTGTTTTTAAATCGGATGGGCCACGGGCAGAGAAATTCGTCAAAGCAGCGGTAGAATTCTGTCAATCGCATACAGCAGAAGAAGTAGACCGGATCTTAAATGCACATCAAATTCCTTGCAGCGTGATCATGACCTATGAAATGATGCTCGATAATCCCCAATATAAGGCTAGAGAAACCATAACTGAATGGCATGACCCAATTACAGATCGCAGGGTTAAAGGTGTGGGACCTATTCCGAAATTTAAGAACAACCCCAGCCGGATATTCCGCGGGGGAGCCACTTATGGAATGGATAATGAAGATGTATTAAGTGAGTTCGGCTTTAGTGAAGAAGAAATTCAATATTTTTATGAGACAAAAACAATCAAGAAGCAATAAGAGATGCTAATTTTGAACATTTACTGATTGAGGTGAAAAAATGAACGTTATTGCGTGTTTTAAAGTTGTACCTGAAGAACAGGATATCGTGGTTCAACCTGATCGAAATTTATCTTTTGCACGAGCCGAATGGAAAATCGGCCAATACGATCTCAATGCTGTCGAGGCCGGAATGCAAATTGTCGAAGCTGTCGGCGGAAAGGTTTCAGCTCTTAGTGCAGGAGGTAAACAAGCCGATAACTCAAAATTGAAGAAAGGAATCCTTTCTAGAGGTCCGGAGGATTTATTCCTGGTTATTGACGACCGTTTCGGAAATGCAGATTCTCATTTGACGGCAAAAGCTCTGGAAGCTGGGATTCGCAAAATCGGAAGTTTTGACCTTGTCCTCTGTGGAGAAGGATCCGGCGATTTGTATTCTCAGCAAGTTGGGATTCAACTGGGTGAACTGCTTAATGTCCCTACCTTAAATGCAGTGAGCAAAATTACTCCTGCCGGGGACAAGCTCGTCGTTGAACGGACGTTGGAAAACGAAGTTGAGATTCTGGAGGTCACTCTTCCGGCGGTCATTTCCGTGACCACCGATATCAATCTTCCTCGTATTCCAAGTATGAAAAACATCTTAGCTGCCGGGAAAAAGCCCGTAACCCAATGGGGAACAGCAGATCTTGGCTTAGAGGATGCGAAAAGGCCTACTGAAATCATAAACACCTTAGCTCCCGAAGATGTCGATCGCAAGCAGATTATTTTCGAAGGCGATTCGGAAGAAGCAGTACAAAAGC
Source organism: Desulfitobacterium nosdiversum (assembly GCF_049860565.1). GTDB lineage: Bacteria > Bacillota > Desulfitobacteriia > Desulfitobacteriales > Desulfitobacteriaceae > Desulfitobacterium_A > Desulfitobacterium_A nosdiversum. The sequence goes on along the minus strand of NZ_CP172056.1, from coordinate 3,995,520 downwards.
TATTCGAAAGCATTCATAAAGAACTTCTCTAGAGGATGGTGAAAAACATGAGTAAGATCAATAAAGTATGGGTCATAGCTGAAAAGGAATCAGCTTTAGCTCAGCTCCTGGCAGGAGGCCGTCAACTTGGAGAAGAAGTCGCGGCGGTAGTTTTGGGAACAAAAGAAGAGACAGAAAAAGCAATCAGACTCGGAGCGGATAAAATCTATTGGCTGGGAGAGCGCAAAGCCGAGAATCTCTATGAGGATTACGCGCCAACGATTTCCGGACTTCTCAAGCAGGTACATCCTGAACTTGTGCTTGTTCAGCCCAGCAAACGCGGTAAGCTTCTTGCCGGCCGTCTTGCGGCAAGTATAGGAGCGAGTGTCTTAGCCGATGCGGCTGAGATCAAAGCTGAGGGAAAAGTTCAGGTTACCCATATGGTCTATGGAGGAGCAGCCTTCCGCATAGAACAAGCCTTGACGGAAACCACGATTGTTACGGTTGGCGCAGGCGTATATACGACTCTTCCAGAAGATGCGGCGCGTCGGGGAACAGTCGTCAATGTCGATTTTGTTGAGCCTCAGCATAAAGTCAAGTTGATTGAGAAAAAGAATAAGGAAGGCGCCGCCGTTAATCTAAGTGCGGCCAAACGGGTTGTCAGTATTGGCCGAGGAATTGCGAATCAAGAAGATATTAAGCTGGCAGAGGAATTGGCAGAACAGATCGGGGCAGAGGTCGGATGTTCAAGACCTATCGCCGAAGGAGTCAATTGGCTGCCCACGGAACGCTATATCGGGGTGTCCGGGGCAATTCTGAAACCGGAAGTCTATCTTGCAGTCGGAATATCCGGACAAGTTCAGCACATGGTCGGTGCGAATCAGGCGAAAGTGATTATCGCCGTCAATAAAGACAAAGCGGCTCCGATCTTCAAGCATGCGGATTACGGAATTATCGGAGACCTCTATAAAGTACTCCCCCTCTTGACCGAGAAATTCAAAGCCAATAAGTAAACGTGAGGGATTGGGTATCATTCTATAAAAAGTGGTGGATCGAATGGCAGATAAGTATGAGGTGATTATTGTTGGTGCAGGCCCTGCGGGGCTTGCAGCAGCATATCGTTTAGCACAGGCAGGAGTGGAAGTTGTCGTCATTGAACGGGGCGATTATCCGGGCAGTAAAAATCTGAGCGGAGGAGTTCTTTATAGCCGCGTTTTAGACCAACTCATTCCTGAGTTCTGGCAAGAAGCCCCGATTGAGCGCTATATTACGAATTATATTACGACACTGATGACCCCAGACGATTATTTTAACCTGGAGTATAAAGGCAAAGCCTTAGGAAAGACGCCCTATAATGCAGTTACCGTCCTCCGGGCGAAATTTGACCGCTGGCTCGCCGAAAAAGCGGAAGAAGTCGGCGCGATGATCGTTACAGGCATCAAAGTGGAAAAGGTTTTAAAAGCAGGAAACCGTATCGTCGGAATCAGCACCGGAGATGAAGAAATGCTGGCTGACGTCGTGATCGCAGCTGACGGGATCAACTCCTTTATCTCCCAAGAAGCCGGCTTGCGCGGCGAAATCAAACTCGATCATCTCGCCGTCGGAGCAAAGGCTCTGATTGAACTCCCCAGGAATGTGATTGAGGAACGCTTTCGCTTAACAGGGAATGAAGGAGCGGCCTATGCCATATTGGGGGAGGCAACTCATGGCGTTGCCGGTGGAGCTTTCTTCTATACGAATCAGGAAAGCCTCTCGATCGGTGTGGTGATGCGCTTAGATGATCTCGTTAAAGAGAGAGTGAAGCCGCATGAGGTGCTTGATGATCTTCTCGAACATCCGATGATCGCCCCGCTCGTGAAGGATGGAACAATGACGGAATATGGGGCTCATCTGACCGGTGAAGGCGGATTAAATATGGTTCCCCCAAAACTGTATACGGATGGGTTGCTGATGATCGGAGATGCGGCAGGATTTACGATTAACAGCGGTCTAGTAATTCGAGGCATGGATCTTGCGATGGGCTCCGGAATGGCTGCGGCTGAAACCGTGATTGAAGCAAAGCGTGGAAATGATTTTACTGAGGCCGGCTTAAGCGCCTATAGTCGTATCCTGGACGAGAGTTTTGTCATGAAAGACTTAAAGCTTTATGCCAAAGCTCCTGGATTTATGGAGAATGATCGTTTGTATAAAAAATATTCGCTCTTTGTGAATGATCTCTTTGGAAAGGTCTATACCCAGGATTTGATTCCGAAAGAGCATTTAATGAAGACTGCGATGCAGTCGCTGAAAGAAAACGGCATCTCTCTGTTCGATTTAGTCAAGGATGGAATAATGGGGGTGCGCGCACTGTGAGGATGAGTTTAGCGGATAAATTAAATCTAAATAAGTTTGAAGTGGATGAGGGAGAACCCCATATCCTGATCAACAATGAACTCTGTAAATCCTGCGGACCTAAAAGCTGTCTCTACGTCTGTCCGGCTGGACTTTACAGTGAACAAAACGGAGAGATCATTGTGGAGTGGGCAGGCTGCCTAGAATGCGGAACTTGCCGCGCGGTTTGTGATAAGAAAGCAATTGACTGGAAATACCCAAGAGGCGGGTTTGGGATCATTTATCGACAAGGTTAAAGGAAAAGCACAACTCTTAAATGTCACCAAAAAAGGAGGTAGACCCACGATGAGTGAGCAGTCACCTGTAAAGAATCCCTGGAAGGCATATCTTGGTTTGTTGTTTGGTTCCTTTACCATTATTGAATCGTTAGCTTTTCAAATTCCTGTTGTGCCAATTCTACAAAAGGTATTTGGCATTTCGGTAGCCTCGGCCGCTTTTATTGGTCTATGCTATTATTTGACTCATATTGTCTTCGGCCCGATTTGGGGAAATATTGGTGACCAATTGGGCCGTAAACGCATCGTTCTTACAGGAATGGCCGTTTTTGCGTTCAGCGAGTTTATGGCAGCGGCATCAGTGAATTTTCCGATGTTCCTGGCGGCAAGATTAATTCAGGGGGTCGGGTCGGCCTGTGTTGTTTCTTCAGGGCTTGCCTATGCCTCCTATCTTTTTCCGCAGGAGAAACGGGGAGCAGCCCTCGGAACCTTTTCTTCCATTGGCACAATAGGTGCTGCTGTAGGCGGACTGATCGGCGGTCTTGTCGTCACCCGGTTTGGATGGCAGTCCATTTACTTGATCAATGGCACTTTGGCGATTCTGGGAATGATTTTGGTTGCATCTGCAGTTCCGGAGACTCCTCGAAATCAGAAAAAGCCATTTGATTATATTGGCGCAATTTTGCTTCTGCTGACGATCGGTATGCTGTTATCGGTTACAACTTTAATTTCTAATTTGGGTGCCGGCTCCCCGACAACGCTCAGTGTTTTAGCGGCAGGCATCGTTTTAGCGGTTGTCTTTTTAAATGTGGAAAAGAGAAGCTCGCATCCTTTCATTGAATTATCCCTTCTTAAAAATCCTATCTTTATTGTCCCGCTTATCGTCTATTTCTTCATTCAGCTTTGCAATACGGGTGCGATGACGGCCAATTCCTTCTTCGTCAATGCTAAACCGAATGGAGGACCGCAAGTTGTCGGTATCGTATCCATGTACAGCTATATCGCAGGAGCACTTGCGGGATTTACGAGCGGTAAGCTCATCGATAAAATCAGAATCAAGTATGTCATGTTATTAGGTATCGCCATCTTCTTCATCGGCATTATCTCCTTTTCACGGTTTAATGCAAATACTCCGGTTTGGTATATTTCCATGGCGGTTTGTATCTTTACAGCAGGAATCTGCATGATGATGCCAGCCTGTATAAAAATGGCCTTATCCATTGTGCCGAGCAGCAAACTTGGTGCAGGCTCGGGAACGTACACGATGCTTCAATATATGGGAAATCCCGCTGGGTCGTCTGTGGGTTTAGCGGTATTTAGTTCTTTGTCCGCTACTGCTTTGGCGGCACAACTTACCACTTCAGCTCAAAAAGCTGGAATGAGTCAAGATATGATTCCTGCTTTATTAAAGGCTGGAAAGACTGCAGGTAAAACAATCGATCCTGCCTTAGCCGATCAGCTGACGAAGCTGGGAACTAAGTTCCAAGATCTCTACACTCCGGCAAATGTCCAAGCTATGGTCGGTGCCTTAAATAAAATGAGCTACATTATTCTCGGAGTAACGGCAGTAGTCTTCCTGCTTACCTTAATCTTCTTACCCAGTCAACCCGTTCAGCCTGTTGAAGATACGGAAAAACGGGCGGCCTAATTAAAATCATTGTATTAAAACGTGCTGTTCACCAGTTACAGAGAAAAGAAGTTCTTGTTCTGTGCTGGTGAACAGCCAGAATACCTCCCTTGTTGAGGAAGCAAAGAAGGAATTAGACAGCCTTGCAAAGGAAGGGATAAAATAATGTTTCCTATTAATGTAGGGTATTTCTTAACGCTTAATGCGAACAGATATCCTAATAAGACAGCGCTTCTTTACAAGGGGCGGAGGTTTACCTACCGAGAAATTAATGATCGGGTCAACCGCCTTGCCCATTCTTTAATCGATCTTGGAATTACGAAAGGGGACAAAGTCGGGTTTATTTTCCCAAATTGCAATCAGATCGTTGAATTGCTCTTTGCGCTCTTTAAAATCGGAGCTGTTGCCGTACCCCTAAATCATCGCCTAGTTTCTCAGGAAATCAAGTATTTAGTCGATACGGCCGAATGTAAAGCTTTTGTGTACAGTGATATGTATGCCGATAAAGTCGCAGAGGTAAAAAAAGAATTTAATCAGGTAAAAATGATAGTCTCATCAGGGCAATCATTTGCAGGTGAGCACTCCTATGAACAATTATGTGCTCATGTGGATAATACTGAACCTAATGTCACCATTTCTGGGAACGACCTCAGCCGAATTCAGTTTACAGGAGGAACAACAGGCCGTTCCAAAGGGGTTATGCGGACTCATGAAAGTGATATTTTCCAAACGATTAGCATTATGACTCAAGACAAAATGGGTGCAAATCCCGATGAGGTTGTGATGGTTCAATGCCCGCTTCATCATCAAGGAGGAATGTCCTGGCTTCTTTCGGCAATAGCAACGGGCGCAGAATTTGTTTTTTGTGACGTTTTTAATCCAGAGGATATTCTTAAGCAAATTCAGGACTATAAAGTCACTTATTTATTATTGCTTCCTCCAGTCACTTACCTTAGACTATATGATGTCCCCAATATTAAGACCTTTGATCTGACTTCGGTAAAATATGTTCAGATGTCGGCAGGCGGTACTTCTCCGGATATTATTTTCAAAACCTATAATGCTTTTCCCAATTGCGAAGTGAATTATGGCTGGGGCCAAACAGAGTCAGGAGCGGGTACGAATATCGTGCTTACCCGTGAATTGGCTCATACTCATCCGGAAAAGACGAAAAGTATTGGTAAAGCCATGCCTCTTATTGAGCTCCGAATTGTGGATGAGGAAGGCAAGGATGTACCTGTCGGAGAGGTCGGGGAGTGTATTGCAAGGGGTCCTTCCGTTATGTCAGGGTATTATAATCAGCCGGAGTTAACGGCGAAGGCCTTTAAAGATGGCTGGGTCCATACCGGGGACATGTTCAAGCAGGACGAAGAAGGTTATTATTATATCATGGACCGCAAGAAGGACATGATTAAAACCGGCGGAGAAAACGTTTTTGCCCAGGAGGTCGAGAGTGTTATCCGGAGTCACTCAGCGATACTGGATTGTGCTGTTATTGGGGTTCCTGATCCTGTGTTTGGGGAGGCGGTAATGGCCGTAGTTAAACTCAGAACAGGAGGTTCAGTTACGTTGGAAGAAATTCAAGAGCTCTGTAAAAGCCAATTGTCGAGTTATAAAAAGCCGCGCTATGTCGATTTCGTCGAAAGTTTTCCTATCGATAGCGCGGGAAAGATCCAGAAATTCAGGCTTCGCGAAATGTATAAAGCATTTTCTCGAAGTTACCTTTGCAAAAGTTCATAGGAGTGAAAAATTTGCTGACAGAAGTATACCCAAAGGTTTATCGGAATGAAATTCCTCTGCCTGATTTCCCTCTTAAAACCATAAACAGTTATATCATTGTATCGGATCAGCGAAATCTTATGGTGGATACGGGATTCAATACAGAAGCAGGCAGAGCAGCGATCCTAGAGGGTATAAGGGAATTGAATATTGATCTTAAAAAGACAGATCTGATTTTAACCCATATGCATTCAGACCATGCGGGTATGGCCCTGTATCTTCAAAAATTAGGAGCTTCAGTTTACATTGGCCAAACAGATAGAGAATTATTAAACTCCATCATGTTAAAGGAAAAAAAAGCTCCATTTGAGGTTTTAGCTGAAATGTTATCCTTGGAAAAGGAAATTTTCCCTTCATTGGCTAACCTGTATGGGGATAATTCAACAAAAGAAGTTGTCTTTCATCCTCTAAGGGAAGGGGATACGCTGAATATCGGCGATTTTGTGTTTGAAGTCGTAAATATACCAGGCCATACTCCCGGACATATCGGCCTATACGAAAGAAAGCAAAAGTTATTTTTCTGCGGAGATCATATTCTTGATCATATAAGTCCCAGTGTGATGTTCTGGGGATTTGAGCAGGATGCTTTAGGTATATATATGAAAAGTTTGGCTAAGGTCTATGCTCTGAACGTTAAGTTTTTATTTACAGGACACTTCAATTTGATTACAAACCATCGAAAGCGGATCAAAGAGCTAATTTCTCTTTGTGAGGAACGAATTCAGGAAACTAAAGATTTAATGGCTAAAGGAAATATGACGCCGTATGAGACTGCGGCCAATCTCCATTGGAATATCAAGGAGAAATGGGAGGATTTCTCTAAGATGCAGAGGTTTATGGCTGTGAGTGAGACGCTTACGCATCTTGAACACTTAACTCATAAAAAGAACTTAAAGAGGCGCAATATAAAAGGAAATCTTTATTATGAGCCGAATAAAATATAGATATGATTTTTTCATTAGTCATAAAACATTTGATATGGGATTTATCAGCGACCGACTGATTACTGATCTGAGTAAGTCTAGATCAATAATCAGTCGGTCGTTTATTTGTAGTTCAGTTTAGGCAATTTATATTAGAGAGCTATTACAAATGATTTTTAAAAGCGCTAGCGGTTAGAATTATACAATTTGAACTATAATATAAATAAAGTTAAGTTATATATTAAATATATTAAGTTATTGATTGACATTATTGATATTTAGCGTTATGATCTTAATCAGGAAAGAGATTTAGCCAGTATAAAGCAGAGGTGATGGTTTTGGATTACAAAATGCCTCATCGGTGTCCGGTATGTGATCATGAAATGCAGATAACGAAACTAATGTGTACCCATTGCCCAACAAAAATTGAAGGTGAGTTCAGCACGTGCAAATTTTGTAAACTTCCAGCCGAGCAGCTCATTTTCGTAGAAGCGTTTATTAAATGCCGGGGCAATATTAAAGAGGTTGAAAAAGAGTTAGGAATATCCTATCCCACGGTTCGCGGCCGCTTAGATAGCGTCATTGAGGCATTGGGATATCGGGTAGAAGGAGAGCGGGAAAAGGACTCTCAAGGAGAAAGCCTGCGTCGGCAAGATATTCTTGAAGCCCTCGAACGCGGGGAAATTTCACCGGAAGAAGCGGCTCGCCAAATGAGAAAGGAGCGGTCATAATGAGCAATGAAAAAATGAAGATTTTAGAGATGATTCAAGAGGGAAAACTAACAGCATCCGAGGGCATGGATTTGCTGAAGGCGATTGAAGAAAACAGTGAGGAAGCTATGCCTTCTCCTTCGCTGACTGAGGGAGAAAAACATACCCCATCAGCGATGGATCGTTTTTTGCGGGTTCGGGTTATCGGAGAGAAAACGTTAAAGGTTAATGTTAATGTACCCTTTAGTTTGTTGCGCTCGGCCTCAAAGCTGGTTGTTTATGCTATGAGTTTTGTTCCTGCCGATAAACGTGCAGAATTTGAACAAAAAGGTCTCGATCTTCAAGCCCTTGATGTTGAAGGCCTTGTCCGCCTGGTCGAAGAAAGCGTAGACGGAAAAATTGTGGATGTTGAGGTAGCCGATCCGCAAGAAGGAAAAATCAAGGTTGAAGTGTATGTGGACTAACTCGGCTTACTTTCTGATCGTTCGGGTCAGGTTACAGGGCCAGAGAAACTTTAGATTCCCAATACCTCTGCGTGTTGTTGATGAATGGTTTGAGGCTTTGGCAGATTTAATAAGGATTGGAGAAACAGCCTTGCGATTTGTTCCGATTCCGCACGAACCGGCGTCAAAAAGACATATGAATTGGATCAGAACGCTTTATCCGAGCAGGATAATTAGAACTGCGAATATCCTTTTAAAGGATCTAAGCCATCATAAGGGACTTGACGTTGTTGACGTGGATACTGGAGACGTTCAGGTAAAAATACACTTAAGATGAATGAGGGGATTCGCATGAAAAAACAAATAACCCGTGCTCTTATCAATACGTTAGCCTTTTTTCTTGCAGCTCAATTTTTACCGATCATAGCGGCAACTCCTCTTCATTTCTTAGGTGCAGGGATAATTCTTGCTTTAATCAACATGGTCATTCGTCCGTTACTGATACTTTTAGCGATTCCCCTTAATCTAGTAACCTTAGGGCTTTTTACGCTCGTTATTAATGCCTGGATGATTCAGCTAACCAGTGGACTTATGCCAGGGTTTTATGTCCCAGGTTTTAAAGCTGCATTGTTTACCGCCATCCTTATTTCTTTAGGAAACTGGGGTTATAAGAAAATAATAGCCCGGCCTAATTAAACAAATAAGTTTTTAGGTATATCATTAAAAATGTAAAACCCCCTAGAGTATTAAAAGGTAATACTTTAGGGGGTTATTATTAGTGAATATTACTGACAAATCTGATATCCTTTAATTTGAATAAAAGATAAGAGAAGATTTGATGTTAATAGAGGAGGAGCAACGCTTGTGCAGGAACGTCATCTTATAAAGCATTTTGCTCCGGCCTGGTTTGCTGTTATTATGGGTACCGGAGGTTTTTCAAATATCCTATATCTTTGGCAGAATTCTTTTCCATTAGGAAAGCCTATGGGAACGGGATTGGCGGCTCTTACGGGTATTCTTTATTTTATCGTCATAATTCCCTGGATCATCCGCTGGATCAAGTATTTTGATTATGTCCGTCGTGATCTGCAACATCCCCTTACAGGTAATTTCTTTGTGACAATGCCTATTGGGACTGCGATCTTTGGAACAAATATTTATTTGATCTGGAGTCAGTATTTAGATAGTGCGATAACCTATAATCTAATCTTTATGATTTGGATTTTTGCTATTTTCGGCGTGAGCTTTTTTACGTTTTACACTACGTTTAGAATTCTGCGGGTGGAAGAAACACCAAAACCCCAGATGATCAATTTCTCTTGGATTATGGCCCCCATTGCGAATATGGCTGTTTCCCTGATTGGTAATCCGGTGCTTACACTTACGATTAAGTATCATCCGGCATGGAGTTTATCGATCTTGATTGTCAATGCGAGCCTATTTGGAATTGGCTTTTTCCTCTTTATTTTTATCAGTGCCATTGTTTTTGTGCGTTTAGCGCTGCATGCTCTCCCTTCGGCAGAAACGACACCGTCTTTTGGTATTTTCCTGAGCGCAGTTGGCTTGGCCGTTTGTGCAATCATTGATGCGTCAAAAAATGCTCAAATGATGGGCGTTTTAGCCTCAACGGAACTTTCCGATCTAGTCGCAGTCGTTGTTTGGGGGTTTGGAATCTGGATTGTGGGGATTATCCTTCTTATTTCTTTTTACAATGTCCGTCGAGGTGGAATTCCTTTTAATATGGGGTGGTGGGCCTTTATTTTTCCTCTGGCAGCCTATACTCTTGCCAGTCAAAAAATAGCTTCGATCTATGCAACTCAGCTAACTTCGGGTTATGCAGCTTTTTTGACCGCCCTTTTAAGCTTGCTTTGGCTATATACTTTTAGTCAAACTCTTTTAGGTGTGATAAGCGGTAAACTTTTCACTGGAACGCCGATCAAAGAAATATAAACGATGTCTATTACTTAATTGGGAAATATACAAGAAATTCAGTTCCGCCGGATCCACTCTGTACTTTAAATTTTCCATGATGCCTATGAACAATATTATAGCTAGTAGCTAATCCCAGTCCTGTATGATTATCTTTTGTTGTAAAAAAGGGTATTCCCAGTTTTTCTATGTTCTCTCGCGGAATGCCGGTACCCTCATCTTTTACACTTAATACCACCTGCTCATCTTGAGTATAGGTACGAACAGAAAGCCTGCCATTCTCTTTCATTGCGTCAAGTCCGTTTTGAGCTAAGTTAAGTGTTAACTGAACAATTTCGTTCGCGTTTAATAGAATTTTAGGAGTATCCATCGTTTCAAGCACAACTTCTTTTTGTTGTTTACTGGCCTCTGCCCTTAATAGTGGATATAGATCGTCTAAGATTTTATCGATATTTTGATAGCTGGGATTATTTGGTTTATGGCATGCAAGTGACAGGTATTTAGTGATAATTGAATTAGCATGGTCAATTTCATCCATCATAATTCCAAACGCAGACGAATACGATTTAAATTCAGTTTTTGCTCCCATAACCTGAAGATATCCTCTAACGGTTGTCATGGGATTTCTAATTTCATGAGCGATGCCAGCCGCCATTTTTCCAACTAAATTTAGGCGGTCCAGTCGAGCCATTTCTTTTTCTACTTGTTTATTTTTTGTAATATTAGTTCTAGTTAATAAGAAGCATTCTTCATTGTCCAGTTCCATCTTCTCTGCTGATAAAAGATATGTTACTTCATTTTCATTCCTCAAAAATGAAAACTCCATATTTTCAATTGAACTATTTTCCTCTAACTTATCCTTAAACTGTAGAAAATGAGCTTCAGGCATCCCAAGTTCAAAAAGCGTATTGCCTATTAAATTTTCACGAGAGAACGTGCTATTCTTTAAAGCCCGTTGATTAACATCAATCAAACGGAAGTCGGATTTTCGAACGATCATTAGTGTATTTGGGCTGGAGTGAAAGATTTTAGAAAACCGTTCTTCTGATTTTCGAAGCTCAGAAGTGCGTTCTTCAACCAGCTTCTCTAAATAGTCCCTACGTATACGCAATTTTCTGGATTTATGTACGTAGTCGGTAATTTCTCCCATAGTCGCAATACAACCACGAATAATTCCATCGTTATCACGTATCGGACTGGCATTCCAACGAGCAAATTTAGTTATGCCATCTTCCCAAACGAATTCTAATTCACAACCTACAATTTCTTTTCCGAATCTTACTGCTTGTTCTATAGGTAGTTCTTCTGCAGGGATCATTTTGCCATTTTGATAAACTTTCATTGGGTGGGGACCTTGAGTTGAGAAAGAGAACTGTCCCAAGGGTTCGATTCGTAAGAACCTTGCTGTTACTGAATTATGAATAATGGTTTTACAACCGGCATCTGCAGCGATAGAAATCCCGCATGGAAGAATATCAAATAGTTTTGAGTGCATTTGCATCAAAATCTGTTGAAGGTCGGGATTACTGCTAATAAAATCTTCAATGTTCATCTGTTCGCCTCCACAACCAATTTCATTTGAAAGAGATACTTGACATAGGTCATGGGCCATTGGTCCTATTTATTTCCATTATTTCTACATTTTTTCTGAAATTCCTATTCCAAAATTCTTGAATTACCAAATATTTTTTCAAAAATTTGAAAAACTTATTTAGATGTCTGATTTTTGCTGTTTTCCTCTTTACTTTGACGCTGCGTCAAGGTGTATATTGGTTTTTGTAAGGAGGGTGAGCGAATGGAATATACAGTTCGGAAATTAAGTCAAATTGCAGGTGTCAGTACGAGAACCTTACGCTATTATGATGAGATTGGAATTCTTAAACCAGCACGCGTGAATTCTTCAGGATATCGAATCTATGGTCAAACGGAAGTAGACCGATTACAGAACATTTTATTTTACCGTGAGTTAGGAGTTGAATTGGAGCAGATCAAAGCCATTCTTGAATCACCTTCTTTTGATCGAATTAAGGCCCTTCAAGAACATCGGGTGAAATTGCTTGAAAAAAGGGAACAGCTCGATCAGCTGATTTCTAATGTTGATAAAACGATTGCCGCAACAGAGGGGGGAATTAAAATGACTGATCAAGAAAAGTTTGAAGGCTTTAAGCAAAGACTTATTGAAGATAACGAGACAAAGTATGGTAAAGAGGTTCGCGAAAAATATGGGGATAAAGCAGCTGATGCATCTAATCAAAAGATCAAAGGGATGACCGAAGAACAGTTTGATGAAGTTAATCGGCTTAGAGAAGAAGTCAATGAAACGCTTTATACTGCTTTTAAGACAGGCGATCCTGCAGGTGAATTAGCACAAAAGGCAGCGGATCTTCATCGGCAGTGGTTATGCTATTATTGGGAGAGCTACTCGAAAGAGGCTCATGCCGGAGTCGCTCAGATGTATGTTGATGACCCTCGGTTTACAGCCTATTATGATGAGAGACAGCCTGGTGCCGCAGCATTTCTGCGGGATGCCATCTTCATTTATACGGGGATAAAATAGGGCGGGTATGGGAAATAAATTTAAAAAAGATAAAAGCTATTGAATTTTTCTAACCTTGGTGATATTGTAATAGTACACTGATGATAGGGAAGTAAAACCGGAGAACGACCTTAGAGAGAGCCGGGATAGGTGGAAGCTCGGCAGGTACGGATCGGATAAGTGGACCCCTGAGGGCAAAGCGAAAAAACCGTGGTTTGAGTAGCTTTTGACGCAAAGCCAGCGTTATTGGGCTAAGGGTGTGATGGCACTCTGCAAAGTGAATGCGCTAATGGTGCATTAATTAAGGTGGTACCGCAGGTTATACGCCTGTCCTTTATTTAAGGGGCAGGCGTTTATTTTTTAGGTACGAACCTGTTTTCTATTCATAACCGCGGATGAATAGGATTGCAGAGAAGAACCCGAAACAAATATAAATTATAGGAGGATTCTTCAATGAAAAAGAAATTATCTCAAATGCTAGCGGTTGTGGTATCCCTGCTGTTGATGCTTTCTTTAACGGCATGTTCCTCGAACACGACTCAATCTGCTTCAAAGAATCAGACGAAGAAAAAGATTGGAATTTTACAGGTTGTTGAGCATCCCTCACTGAATGAAATTAGAGAAGCTATTGTCAAAGAGTTAAGTGATAAAGGCTTTAAAGATGGCGAGAATATCACGATTGATTATCAGAATGCTCAAGGAGATCAATCGAACCTCAAAACTATGGCTAAAAAGTTCGTCAACGGCAAATACGATCTGATCATTGCTGTCGCAACGCCTTCAGCCCAAGCTGTAGCCAGCGAAACAAAGGATATTCCTATTCTCTTTGCATCTGTTCTTGATCCAATTGGAGCCGGAGTTGTTAGTAATTTTGAAAAACCGGGCGGCAATATCACAGGTACATCAAATGCCGTATCTGCTGACAAAGTAATGGATCTTGCTCAGAAAATTACGCCGAACATTAAAAAGCTTGGGACAATTTATAATCCAGGCGAATCCAATTCCGCTTTTATTATAAAAGACTTGAAAGATTATGTTGCCAAAAATAACATTACTCTCGTAGAAGCACCCATAACATCTTCCGCAGAAGTTCAACAAGCTGCAAGTTCACTCGTTGGAAAAGTGGATGCAATTCTAATTCCTAATGACAATACGGTTGCAACGGCAATGCCTACCGTTTCCCAAATTGCAATCAAAGCTAAGATTCCCGTCTATGTTACAGCGGATTCGTTAGTTCGTGACGGGGGTTTAGCTACCAACGGAATCAATTATACTACTTTGGGTAAAGAAACGGCTGATATGGGCGTTGAAATCTTAAATGGCAAAAAGCCGGGTGATATTCCTGTTAAGACTATGGACAAGATGAGTATTTATTTGAATAAGGATACAGCTAATGCCTTGGGAATCACTTTCCCAGAAGATATTGTCAAACAAGCATTCCAAATTGTTGAAACCCAAAAGTAGAGATCAAATAATCAATACTAAAATTTATATCCGCAGGAAAAGTGATAGCTTCTTGCGGATTCTTTATCAAATACAGGAAGGAAATAGTGATCTAAACGAGAAATAACTTTTATTAGAAAATTTAAAAGAGGGAATACTTATGGACAATGAGCTTGATCCAAAAGTCGAACAACTGAACAGCTTAAAAGCTGAAACCTTGGCTTGTCAAAATTGCCACCTGCGGGCAGGCTGTCAGGGAGTTGTATTTGGAGAAGGTGATCCTCTTTCGCCAATAGTCTTTGTGGGTGAAGGACCAGGACAAACGGAGGATGAATTGGGCCGGCCGTTTGTAGGCAAGGCGGGACAACTTCTAGACCGCATTCTTGAGGCCGTAGAGTTGCCCCGGAATACAGTCTATATTACGAATATTGTTAAATGCCGTCCGGCTAACAATCGCACCCCAACCCTCGAGGAGATGAAGTATTGTCTTCCATGGCTGAGAGATCAATTTCGAATCTTGCGTCCGCATTTCATGGTTTTGCTGGGCTTAGCGGCAACGCATGGAATACTTGCACCAGATCTTAAGATGAATCAGGTGCATGGCCAATGGTTTGAACGGGGTGGTGTTCAAATGATGCCAACGTATCATCCCGCAGCAATTCTTAGAAATTCGAATCTTAAGCGGCCTGCCTGGGAGGACTTTAAAGAAATCAGCAGGGCTGTTAAAGCATTTAAAGCAGAAAACAAAGTTTGATTTTGAATTTTGAACATGTTAATAAAAAAGGTAATAAATAAAAATAGGGTGAGTGAAGGACTTTTGAGTTGCCATTTGAAGGATGCTAGTATATAATAGATCAAAGGTTAAATATTCTTTTTAAATGCAATGATGGAGTAAAGTACGTTATAGTCACTTTTCAGGGAGGAAGAGCCGCTGACTGAAAGCTTTTCTATGGTGTAAATAACTGAAGTTCCCTCCTGAGCAGCCGGCTGAACAGATAGTAAGCTTGGACGGGTCTTTTCCGTTAAAAAAAGAGGGTATCGGATATAACCTGTACCTTATCGAGTGAGCCCTTGTGGCTAAGTTGGGTGGTAACGCGAGAGCAGCTTCTCGTCCCTATTAGGGATGAGAAGTTTTTTATTTTCCTGTGATGCATGCTTTAAGTGCAGCAGGGCAAGGTAAGAACAGCTTTTGCTTTTGAACATCCCTTGACGACTTGATAAGTCAGTTTATTTCTCGTATTCTCGTGAGAGGACCAAAAGGTCAAATTGGGTGGTAACGCGGAAGTCCACGGCTTTCGTCCCAGCAGGGATAAACCGTGGACAATATTATAGAATGCTGCTGTTAAAAGGAGGAAATGAACAATGAATTTACCATTAGTGGGTTTAAAAGAGGAAAGAACAAAGATTCAAATTAAGGATACGGTGATTGGCGGTAAAGAAGTCGTGCTTATGGGCGGCCCCTGTGCGGTAGAATCAGAGACTCAAATGCGTGAAGCTGCTAAAGCGGTTAAAGAGGCTGGTGGGCAAGTGTTACGCGGAGGCGTGTTCAAACCACGTACTTCTCCTTATAGTTTTCAGGGGTTGGGAGAAGAAGGAGTTAATTATTTAGCAGAAGCCGCCGCGGAACACGGCTTGCTGACAATTACAGAGGTTGTCGATGAAGCGAGTTTAGAGCTGATTATGGATCGCATCGATATTTTACAGATTGGGTCACGCAATATGCAGAACTTCCAACTTTTGAAGCGCATTGGCGAGTTACGAAAGCCTGTTGTTTTAAAACGAGGCTTAGCAGCAACGATTGAGGAATGGCTGAATGCAGCAGAGTATATCTTAGCAGGTGGAAATTCTCAAGTGATTCTCTGTGAACGAGGGATCCGGACGTATGAGCCCAGTACGAGAAATACTCTTGATTTAAGTGCAGTAAGCTTAGTCAAAGAATTATCTCATCTGCCTATCATCATTGATCCGAGCCATGCAGCAGGAAGAAGAGATCTCATTCCCTCTTTGGCCAAAGGAGCTATCGCTGCAGGAGCTGACGGCTTGCTCATCGAGGTTCATCCTAATCCGGATGCGGCAATGAGTGATGGAATACAATCTTTAACACCTGAACAATTCAACCAACTTGCTGAGGAACTGGTATCCGTAGCTAAGGCCGTGGGCCGTAAACTGATTCGCTCTAATTCCTTTGATAAACAGGCCAATGATTTAGTGCTATTAAGAAACAAGATTGACCGAATTGATCGAGAAATTATTGAGCTGCTTGGAGAACGAATGAAAACAGCGCAAGAAATCGGTAAACAAAAAAGGATGGGTCAGATTCGAGATGGTAAAAGAGAACACGAAATTATTCAAGCGCTTCAGGCATGGGCGCAGAAAGTAGAATGTCCGGTTGATCTTATTCAAGCTATTTATCCATTGATTTTCGATCGTTCCATTCAGCTCCAGTTAGAAGGCAAAGAGGCGGAGAAATCAGAACGAGTAATTTAAGGCTAGGGATTGGAAGAAATTCTTCCAATCCTTTTTTTGCTGATTATTATTAAATGTCAAAAATCTTTCTTGCGTCAGGATTGCTCTTATAATATAATATAGGCATACCTGGTATAGGTATAAAAAGAAAATGTATTCATGAATTATGGGGCAGAATTTAGATGGAAAATTGAAGGAGGATTTTATAATGACTTATGTAAAATTAGTTTCAGAGCAAGAGGCTGAAGGGGAAATAAAAGCGACCTACGAACAAGTAAAACAGGTAACAGGCGGAGCAGTACCTACGACCTTCCAGGCAATGGCCAATCATCCGGAGTATATGAAGATGGTTTTACAAAAAATGCAAACCGTTATGGGTTCACCAGAATTGCCTAAGAGTACAAAGCTCGCGATTGCTTATGCAGTCTCCGTTCTCAACAACTGTGAAATGTGCATTACGATGTATTCCCAACAGCTTAAGGCAGCCGGATTTACGGATAAACAATTGGTGGAAATCATCTCGGTTATTGATTTAGTCGGCTCAATGAATCATTTTAACAATGGGATGCTTATAAAACCGGAAAAATAAGAAGGATAATCAAATTTTATTACTGTTCAATTTCGATAGAGTATTAAAATCGGTTGGAGGAGTTTCTTCCAACCGATTATCTATTTATGTATTGATCTGAGTAAAGGGGGTTATAGCGACTGGGAGTAGTTTGACTCTTTCGAAAGGGTTTAGCTATAATAAAAATAGAAGCAAAGATAAATTTAAGTTGCTGCAAAGTCAAGATTAAGGGGTAGTATGATGCAAACTTCAAACGATACGTATAATCACAAGAGGAGGAAGGTCCAACCGACCTCTTTCGAAGTTGCTGAAACGATGGAATTGATGCAATTTCTGATTCAGCAATTGCCTAAACAGAGCCGAAATAATATAAAATCTCTTCTTGCTCATCATCAAATACAGGTAGATGATAAAATCGTATCTCAATATAATTATCCCCTTCAAATCGGGCAAAAGGTATCGGTGCTTTGGAACAAGATCCGGGGGGAGAATCAGCCTCAACAGCTTGAAATCCTTTTTGAAGATGATCATCTCATTGTTGTTATTAAAGAAGCAGGGCTCCTTTCCATGGCTACCGCCAGAGAACGAGTACAAACGGCATACAGTATTTTAAGTGATCATGTGAAGAAGATAGACCCTAAAAACCGGATATTCATTGTTCATCGCCTGGATCGAGATACATCAGGAGTCATGCTCTTTGCCAAAAGCGAGAAGGTCAAAAAATTACTGCAAGAGGATTGGAAGGAAGCAGTCGACGAACGGAGCTATATTGCTCTTACGGAAGGCACTGTCGCGGAACCGGAAGGGACAATTACTTCTTGGTTAAAGGAAAGTAAATCGTTAATTATGTATTCAAGCTTGACTCCGAATGGAGGGCAGAAGGCAATTACCCATTATAAAGTTCTTAAGAAGAATAGAAATTACTCAATGCTTGAGGTTAAACTTGAAACAGGACGCAAGAACCAGATTCGCGTTCATATGCAGGACATCGGTCATCCGATAATCGGTGACAAAAAATACGGTTCAACCAAGAACCCGCTTCGACGGTTAGGACTTCATGCGCGTGTACTTGCCTTTTGTCATCCGATAACAGGCGAGAACCTTCGGTTTGAGACTGAGATTCCTAAGGAATTTTTAAGTTTATTTTAAGACGAGAGGAAACACCCCAAATGCAACGATATTTTTATATCCATGAGCGGGGTGTTTTTTTATTTTATCAATAATGGAGGATTATTTGCGGCTATAAACGAATAGAAAATGAATGATGAAAATGATAAAGCGATAAAGGAGAATGCGGATGGCACAATTGGAGTACCGTTTGCTCGACGAGGAAAAAGGATTTCCTGCTCTTTTTGCGTATGAAAGCATACCGAAAGAAGAGGTTATTGCAAGGTGCTTATGTGACTACTTTGTTAAAGAAGGTATTGTTTATGAGCGAACTTCCGCTGCCAATGAGGAATTCCTTCAGGTGATTTATGTCAAGCCCATTGAGGATAAACCAAATCGCTCAACACCCGGACAGACTTCGGGAATGGGGTACATCCTTTTAGAGCTTCGGGAGTACATTGATGAAGCCGAATCTTATCCGGTCTTAAAAACCCTTGAATTCGGAAACCTTCAGGACTTGCTGCTCTACGCGGTAAGCGAATATATCAATTTCCAAGACCTTGAATGGGAGAAGACCTCATTTGAAATTGATGAGGATCGCCAAGTTTTTAGTCTATATATGAAAAAAACGAAATAAAGCAATAAGGTATTCGACACATTTTGCGAAAGGAGGGGATAAAGTGACCAAGACACAACGAATGGTTGGAATTTTCTTATCCACAGCTCTTGTTGTTGGAATTGTCAGTTATGGGGTTAAAGAGATGTCCAAAGAAGAGGCGGATCAGCAGACGAATAATGGGGAGTCGGCAAACGGAGCAGGGGCCACCATTATTGAAAATAACTATCATAGCGGAGGATTCTTTTCTAGTTTTTTCGGTCCATTTGGTCCTTTTGGCCCATTTGGTTTTTTTAGTGGCCGTTCTTCAGGTTATTTTTCAGGATTTAACGCAGGAGTTTCCTCAGGAACAGCGGGGAGTGTGAAGAATCCAACGGCAGGATCCTCAGGGGCTTCGTCTGCTGGAGACGAAAAGGGTACGGCAAATACTCAAGCCACTGGAGGAATTGTCGGCAGCTCTCCGTGGGGGAAATCTGGATCAGCAAGCTCCGGCTCATCTTCATCGTCTTCCAGTGCCAAAAGCGGAATATCCAGCGGCAGTCATGGCGGGATAGGAAGCAGCAGCGGAGCGAGTGCCAGCTAATAGGAAGGAGAAAGGTTAACCGTGCATAAGGGGAATTACTCGGAGGTCCGAGAGCAGTTATACGGGTCAATTCGTGAGGTGTTCTCCTGGGACTGGATCGACGGAAACGAGTATGGCTTAGCAGAGATTCATTATATTACTCCTGAGTTTCGACAAGAAATTGCTTATGCTACCGAAGAGCTGGGGAAAATCTATGCCAAAACCGTAGTTATGGTTCAACAAAGCCCGGATAATTTGCTGGAAATGCTAGGGCTCCCCCAAGCTGCGTTTTCTGCAGTAAGGCTTCCTATAATACCAGAAATCCCAACTTTGATCGGTAGATTTGATTTTGCAGTCACACCTTGGGGTATTAAAATGCTGGAGTTTAATGCAGATACCCCAACAAGTGTCGTGGAAGCCTTCTATGCGAACGGCAAAGCGTGTGATTTTTTTGGAGCTGGAGATCCTAATCAAGGATTAGAACACGAGTTTTCGTCTGCTTTCCAAAAGATTGTTAACCGCTATCATGAGCTAGGATATGAAACGAATAATATTATTTTCAGTGCTTTAGATTGGCATGAAGAAGATAAAGGAACAGTTCAGTATTTATTGAAGATGTCCGGACTGCCCGGTGAATTTGTTCCCCTCGAGAATCTTCGAGTACATAATGATGAGCTTTATGCGTTAAGCGAGGGAGGAACCCGAAAAGTCGATGTTTGGTATAGGCTTCATGCCCTTGAAAAACTGGCGGAAGAGAAGGATGAAGATGGCTATCCAACAGGGGAACATGTTCTGGATTTGATTGCCCGCAGAAAATTGGCAATTATCAATCCGCCAGCCGCCTTTATTGCACAGACCAAAGCGCTGCAAGCTTTAATCTGGGGTCTGTATGAAACAAAAGGTTTTTTTACCGAACACGAACGAGGCATCATTGAGCGGTATATGCTTCCTACTTATTTAGAAAATCCGTTTCTTGGTCAAGAGGCGTTTGTTGCAAAGCCTATTTATGGAAGGGAAGGCGGAGCAGTGAGTATTTTTCATGCGGACGGGTCGGTTATCGAGAAAGACAAAGATGAATTTTACTGGGAACAACCGATGATCTACCAAAAGTTTGCGGAGATGGAGGAAGTCGAAAGCATGACGGTCACGGGCCCCTATAAAGGACGATTGCTCTGGGGCTCTTTTCTCATTGACGGGAAGGCAGGGGCAATAAGCGCGAGAATAGGGGAACGTATTACGGGTAATTTATCCTGCTTTTTGCCTTCGGGGTATAAGGCAGGATAGACCTCAATGAAATTTTAAACCTAGTAGTTAAGTTAGCTGAGAAATATAATGAGGAGGATGAGGTAAGCATATGCTCTTATTTAATTTTTTGAAATACTTAGGGATTACTTTGCCGCTGATGGCTTTTGCAGTATTTCTATTTACGCTAACTACACCTTATCAGGAATTCAAGATCATGTTTGACGGAGATGTTTTAGAGGATCCACAGAAGGTTGCAGCGTCCAAAGCAGTCGCTTTAGATTTGGGCGGAAAAGTAATTGGGATTGCCTTCCTGCTTGCATCAGCTAT
Organism: Desulfitobacterium nosdiversum; assembly: GCF_049860565.1. GTDB lineage: Bacteria > Bacillota > Desulfitobacteriia > Desulfitobacteriales > Desulfitobacteriaceae > Desulfitobacterium_A > Desulfitobacterium_A nosdiversum. Next base: position 3,974,654 of record NZ_CP172056.1, on the reverse strand, counting down.
TTATCATTCGGTAAGCCTATGGGATCTCATCGTTTGGGGCTTAACAGGAACCCTCTTCCTAATTGCAGTTTATTATCTCTTTGAACTTTTGACCCCAGGAATCTCAATTCGAAAAGAAATTCCCAATGGTAATGTCGGAGCAGCCATTTTTTCTTTCTGCTTAAGTTTAACGACAGGAATCTTAATGGCTGCGCTGATCAGTTATTAGGCGATAATAATAAAAAAGGGATGAAGTTGAACCAATGTTCAGCTTCATCCCTTAATTTATACCTTTGACGTTTAGTTATTCTGTAGCTTTTGAGAATTCAGCTTCAATATCAGCTGAAGGTTTGGAAGTCATAAGACTAACCAGAATAATTGCGATTACACTAAGGATAAATCCTGGGATCATTTCGTAAAGCGCAGCTTTTAGATAAGGAATTGAACCCCAGATAATAACCGTGGCTGCGCCGACGACCATTCCTGCAAATGCGCCCCATTTCGTCATCCGTTTCCAGTATAGGCTTAAGAAAATGGCGGGGCCGAAGGAAGAACCGAAACCAGCCCAGGCATAACCAACAAGATTTAGAATAGTATCATTTTGAGTCCAAGCCAGAGCGCTTGCAATCAAGGCAACTGCTAAAACAGATAAGCGGCTGACAATTAAAAGCTCTTTTTCACCCGCAGCTCGACGGAAGAGGAGTTTATAAATATCTTGTGTCAGTGAACTTGAAGTAACCAGAAGTTGAGAAGAAATAGTGCTCATAATCGCAGCAAGGATGGCAGCAAGCAAGAATCCGGTAAGGAGTGGATGGAAGAGAATCCTTCCGAGCTGAATAAATACAGTTTCCGGGTTGGCTAAATTGATTCCCTGCTGATGGAAATAAGCTATTCCAATCAACCCTGTAAACATTGCGCCGACAACAGAAAAGATCATCCAGGTCATGGCGATTTTCCGGGCTCTTTTTACTTCTTGAACTGATTTAATAGCCATAAAGCGAACGATAATATGAGGTTGACCAAAGTATCCTAGGCCCCAGGCAAATAAGGAAATTATGCCGGCTACACTCGTTCCTTTAAAAATATCGAGAAGTGCAGGATTGATGGAATGTATGGTATCGAACGAGGAGGAGAGTCCACCGCTGTGAATAACCGTGACAACTGGTACCATAATCAGAGCGATAACCATGATCAATCCCTGTACGAAGTCTGTGAGACTAACGGCAAGAAAACCGCCAAAGAGGGTGTAAGCAACGATAACACTGGTGATAAGCCATAATCCTGCATGATAGTTCATTTGGAAGGTTGTTTGAAAAAGTACAGCCCCCGAGACTATACCTGAGGATACATAGAAGGTAAAGAAAATAATAATAACGATTCCGGAAATTAATTGGAGAATATGGGATTGGTCATGAAAACGATTCCCGAGATATTCTGGGACTGTAATGGAATCTTGGGCAACTTCAGTGTAAGAACGCAACCGTGGAGCAACATAAAGCCAGTTGGCATAAGCGCCAAGGGTTAGTCCGATGGCAATCCAGCCTGAGCTGAGTCCTTGTGCAAACATTGCCCCGGGTAAACCCATCATCAGCCAGCCGCTCATGTCAGAAGCTCCGGCACTTAAGGCTGTGACCGCTGGACCTAGGCTTCGTCCTCCAAGCATGTAATCTGAAAGGTTAGAGGTTCTTTTATAGGAATAGTAGCCGATGAACAGCATGCCAACCATATAAAAGACAATAGATAATGCAACCACGTATTCTCCTCCTCAAATAATTATTCAAGTTGGTCCTAAGGCTTTACTCGTGACAATAGTCACTTATCAATATAGTAACATAAGCTTTTCGTTTTCTAAACATAGTTTTGTATAAGTATACAAAATTCATGAAATAGTACGTAAAATGTTCAAGTTAAATATTCAATAGGTACATACTTTTTTTAAGATGCGGCACACTTTTTAGGTAGATCTAAACATGAGAGGATGAGTGTGCAAATGCCTGAAACTGTCTTGGAAAAAACGGAAGGTCGTGTCAGTTATCATGATTCCGTTGAAAAGATGTTGGTCCGCATTCGAGAAGATGGGATGTCTAATGTTTTTGATCGTTATGCAGCTCAAGAGAAAATACGCTGCAAGTTTTGCTTGCAAGGATTGAGCTGTCAACAATGTTCCCAAGGGCCTTGCCGAATCAACGAAAAAGGGGAGCAGGACCGAGGCGTTTGCGGCATTGGTCCAGATGCCATGGCGATGAGAAAATTGCTCCATCAAAATATTATGGGTGCGGGAACATACAGCCATCACGCTTATGAAGCCTATCGTACACTGAAGGCAACTGCAGAAGGAAAAACGCCGTTTAAGATTAAGGATGTCAATAAGCTCAAGTGGATGTGCGAGAAACTCGGGATAAATACGAATCAGGAAGCCAATAAAATGGCAGTTCAATTAGCAGACCTGCTTGAAAACCAGCAAAGAATAGGTACCGAAGAACCTAATCTTATGGTTGAAGCTTTTGCTCCTAAAAAACGAAAAGAAGTATGGCGGAATTTGAATCTCTATCCTGCAGGAACAATGCATGAAGAACAAAATTGTGTCGCCAGCTGTTTAACCAATGTCGATGGAAATTACGTTTCACTTGCAACAAAAGCGCTTCGCCTGGGTTTGGCTACTATATATAACTCGCAAATCGGCCTTGAGATGGTTCAGGATATACTATTTGGAACGCCGCAGCCGCATGAGGTTAATGTTGATCTGGGAATTATGGATCCGGAATATGTCAACATTGTCTTTAACGGGCATCAACCCTGGGCTGGTGCGGCAATGATTGAAAAAGCGCATTCTTCGGAAGTACAACAGAAGGCTAAAGACGCCGGAGCTAAAGGATTAAGAGTTGTAGGTTCAATTGAGACGGGGCAGGAACTCCTGCAACGTTATGCAATGGACGAAGTATTTGTAGGGCTTATGGGCAACTGGTTGGCGATTGAACCGCTTCTTGCAACAGGTACAGTTGATGTCCTGGCAATGGAAGAAAACTGCTCGCCCCCATCGATCGATATGTATGCGGAAAAGTACCAAGCTACCCTAGTTTCGATTAGTACGATCATCGATATCCCCGGACTGCAACATAAGATTCCCTATGATCCTTCAAAGGTTGATCAGATGGTTGATACCTTGATTGATCTGGGAATTGATAACTTTACAAAAAGAAAAGGTAAAATTAAACCTATGGTTCCGCAAACAATAACAAAGGCGATCGCGGGTTTCTCAACAGAGGCGGTGTTGGGTGCCTTAGGCAATAAGCTCGATCCATTGGTTGAAGTGATAGCTGCAGGTAAAATTAAAGGCGTTGTTGCTTTGGCAAACTGCTCAACTCTACGGAATGGCCCCCACGACTGGAATACAGTGAATTTAACAAAAGAACTCATCAAGAAGGATATTTTGGTTGTTGCCGGCGGCTGCGGAAATCATAGCTTAGAGGTAGCCGGACTCTGTAACCTTGAAAGTATTAATATGGCTGGACCTGGTTTAAAGGAAGTATGCAGTGCTCTGAAGATTCCGCCTGTATTGAGCTTTGGTACGTGTACAGATACAGGACGAATTTCAATGTTGGTCAGCGCACTTGCGGATCATCTGGATGTAGATGTACCCCAATTACCGATTGCTGTAACTGCACCTGAATGGATGGAACAAAAAGCGACGATTGATGGGGTATTCGCAGTCGCCTTCGGAGCTTATACGCACCTATCTCCGACTCCCTTTGTGACAGGCGGACCACAGCTTGTTAAACTTCTAACTGAAGATGTCGAGGGTTTAACAGGTGGAAAAATTGCTTTGGGAGATGATCCTGTCGAAGTAGCTAATAGTATTGAAGCTCATATTATGGCAAAGCGTAAAGGCTTAGGCCTACGATAAATTATAAAAATTTGCAGTACAAGAAAAGCCTGCATCACGAATAAGTGACGCAGGCTTTCATGATGAGTCAAGCGGATTCCCCAGTAATCAAAATATAATCGCCTATTGCAACTAATGTTTGATCAAAGTATGCTTGAAGTATTTTAAAACGTTTTTCCTCGGAAAATGAATAATAGGTTCCGCATTCCCCCTGAAGAATAATCTTACTCCCTGACCGCAAAACTTGCCGCCATAGTTGTTGACGTCATATTGCATTTTCGGGAAATCCGATAATTTCGTTCAAGCTAATCTGTTTATCCGGCTCTATCCAAAGAAAGTCATTATTAAAAGACTTGATATTCCCTTCGATAAATTGAGGCGGCTGACCTTTCAATAATAAGTTCGCTTTGGTTCTGTCAGCCAAACAAGTTCTTAAATAATCATGAAGTGCCGACATCGTTTATCCCCCTTCTTTACTTTTTTTATTCAATGAATAGCTAATTCCCCAAAAGGCAAGAATGGCTATACCGCCGATAGCCAACCAAATCCAGGTGGATTGAACTATCCCGACATAAACGAGAGCTGTTCCGATATAGTAAGGGATAATTGATAAAGCTGCGGTCCAAATATAGGGCCATAGTTTAACAGAGGGCATCACTCCTGCAATGTAGTTCACGGCAAAAGCGGGGATGGGAAGAAGCCGGGCGATTAGTAAACCCAAGGAGCCTTTCTCACGAATCCAATGATCTACGGTTTCAAAACGTTGGGGAGTAATCAGTTTTTGAAAGAAACTTTTACCAAAATAACGAGCTAGATAGAAGATAATGAGTGAACTTAGAATAGAACCTATCCAAGCATAGAGTGTACCTGCAAAAATTCCAAATACCTTCAGAAGGAGAATAACGAGCCCTTCAGAAGGTATGGGAGTCATGCACAAAGCGGTCATGAGAAGAAGGGAGAGAAAAATACCCCTAAGTCCCCAATTTTGAATTAAGGAAGAGAGCCTATTTTCACGGTCAAGATAAAAGAAAAGAACAATTAACACGGTAAAAATAACCATGATTAAGAATAATACTATATAGTTTTTCTTATTCAGCTTTTGATCTTTCAAAATATGACCTCACTCTATTTTAGTTTAGTAACTTTAGTATAGCCATTTGATAAATAAAAGAAATAAGGAATTCCGAGAATTTAGTTTATAATGAAATAAAGGAGGAGAGAGGATGACAGAAAAGAAAACGGATTTAAACGAGTATCGTCGTTTTATCGGATATCTTATTCTTAGCTTTATATCCATATTTATCTATTTGCCTGTGATCTGGTTTATTAGTCTTTGGGTAACACAGAGTGAATTATATATTCGCTGGGGAATTTCATCCGTTTTAATTTTATTCTTTAATATCGTTTTTTATCAATTACGACTTCCTAACCGCTGGATGAAAAATTTGAGTATTGCAGCCGGGGTTAATATCATTCTTCTCTTATTGGAATATTATTGGTTATTTACGAGCCTATAAAAAAAGGAAGTGCAGTTATAGCGAATTAAATCGTGATAGTGCACTTCCTTTTTGAATACATATGAACCTTAAGATTGTTCTAAGATCTTTGAATCGGTCTTCTTTTTTTGATCTTGCTTAAAGCTTACACTTCTGGATTCATATTTGGCACTGTCACTGCTAATTGGCTTTTTTTGAATTTCTCCGGTTTTTTTCATTTTCTCACATCCTCAGTTGATATATTCCTCGATAAATGGGTTTCTTTTATAGTATGGAAGGAAAATGAATCTTATGTAAAAACAGCAACATAAATTCCAAAAATGCAAAGGATTTTTGGAATTTATGGCGAATTATACCATTTGCTAAGATCACATAGTCAGAAAGCAGGGGGAAATATGAAATACACGTTTATTGAGCTTTTTGACCAGCCGAAGATAAAAGAATTAATGCTGAAGTTTTTTCGATTAACGGGTATTCCCTCTGCAATTATTGATTTAGAGGGGAATTTTATCTTAACGGCTGGATGGAAAAGAAGTTGCAGCCATGGAATTACAACTGCGCGTGCTCCGATTAGCATAGGAGGAGACACAATTGCAATGCTGATTCTTGGTCAGACTATTAACGAAGAGTCTAAAACAGCGGAAAAGGTTAACGCAGCGCTTGATTATGCAAAAAGTGGTTTGGAGATCTATGGGGAAATGGAATTCAATCGAATAAAATTATTAGAACAGAAAATGAAGGATTTATTGGGAGAGCAGAAGCGCTTAAAAACTATTTTTGATCGGATTGCTAACATAGGAATTCAAATCTGTGATCAGAATGGTAAAGTTCTTTATTTGAATCGGGCCTCCGAAGAGATCTTCGGATGGAGTTCTGCCGAGGTTTTCGAAAAGTCTTTAGATCAGTTGATGTTTGATCAAGAAAGCTTCAAAATCATTCTTAATAATTTTAAGGAATTAATACAAGGGATTAAAATTAAACCTAGGGAGTGGCTCTGCTGCGATAAGCAGGGAAATAATCGGACTATTCTATTTATCATCCTTCCTATTTTTGAGATTAGGAAATATGAGTTTATTTGCCTAAGTATTGATTTAACAGAATATAAAAAATATGAAAAAGACGCGGCCCGGCTCGAACGCTTAAATCTAGTTGGTGAAATGGCTGCAGGGATGGGGCATGAGGTTCGGAACCCCTTAACAACGGTTAGGGGATTCTTGCAAGTCCTGTCTAAAAAAATGGAAAGCCAAAATTACAAGGAATATTTTCAACTCATGATTCAGGAGTTGGATCGTGCCAATAGTATTATTACCGAATTTCTCTTATTAGCCAAAAATAGACCCATTCGGCCTAAAAAAATAGACCTAAATCAAATTATTAATAGCTTAAGACCGCTTATTGAAGCAAATGCAGTTCTTTCCAATCAGACGTTTGAAATTCAAAGTGTAGAACTTCCCTTTCTTGAAGTGGATGAGAAAGAAATTCGACAACTGATTATCAATTTAGCGCGTAATGCGATCGAGGCAATGCACAGTGGCGGGCATTTGCTGATTAAAACCTCGTATTCGGGAGACGAAGTTATCTTAAGCGTACACGATACTGGCATGGGAATGGATTCTGAGATGCTGGAAAATCTAGGTACTCCTTTCATCAGTACGAAAGAAAATGGAACTGGCTTAGGCTTAGCGATGTGTTACAGTATTGCCTTGCGCAATCATGCTGTGATTCAAGTCCAATCTACTCCCAAGGGTACAACTTTTTTTGTGCATTTTAAACGATCACAAAACTTCGGGAAATTGAACGCCTAATAAAAAAATTCGAATCATTTTGATTCGAACTCTTTTATTGAGTATTATTTTCCGTATTTATGAACAAATATATCTGTAGTAAAGATAAGTCCTTTAGGGACAAGCTGACAAAGCTGGGGAAGAATACCTTCAATATTCTCTGTTGTATCTACGATTTCCAGAACAATAGGAAGGTCAGCGGATAGCTCCAAAAGCCGAGCAGTATGAACAACTTTGTCCTGACCATAGCCCTCAATCCCACGAGTAATGGTTACTCCGGCAATTTTTTCTTCATGAAGCCATTTTATCAAATATTGATAAAGGGGCTTATTTTTATATCGTTCGTTTTCGCCAACATAGACTTTGAGAAGTTTTGCGTTTCCATGCATTTTCAAAGCCTCCTAAGAATAATCATTCGAAAAGTCTTTACAGAGCTAGAGTATACGAGCAAGCCCTATTCCTAAAGCAACTCCAATAAAACCAAAGAAAATAGTAAAAAGAGTATAAGCGGCAGCAGTGCCGTAGCTGCCTCCTTCAAGAAGAGTAATGGCTTCATAACCAAAGGTCGAGAAGGTTGTATACCCCCCAAGAAAGCCGACGCCGATTCCTAAACGCCAAAGTGGACTCAACGTTAGACGTTCGATAAAAAGTGTGTTCAGAAAGCCCAGTAAAAAGGCTCCGGTAATATTAATTAAAAATGTATGAAGCGGAAAGCCCTGATTCCATTTGCCGGATATCCACAACCCTAATTGATAACGTGTTATGGTCCCTAAAGCTCCGCCAATGCTAATAACCCATAGTTCACTGATAGTAATCACACCCTTAACACAATTATTTTATAGTATCCTAACTTTTTCGTCAAACTCTAAGATTTGAAAAGGGTATAGAGATAATTTTAAAGCATATAGTTTTAAGGTAGGCAGAACAGGAGGGATGAAAGTGAGGTTCTTGCTTATTAATCGGAAAAGAATGCCCTTGTTTCTTTTTATTTTTATATTGATTATATTGGGAATTAGTTTTACAAGCAGAAACGTTACTGTTCCTTCATTAGTGCGCGCACCGGGAACTTATTCGATGGTGCATACACAGGAGAAAGTGGTGGCTTTGACGTTTGATGATGGTCCTGATCCCAATTATACAAAACAAATACTTGAGGTGTTGAAAGAGAAAAATGTTAAGGCTACTTTTTTTGTGCTTGGTGAAAATGTAAAATTATATCCGGAGTTGCTTATGCAAATTAATCAGGACGGACATGAAATTGGAAACCATGGTTATTCTCATATATATAGCACAAGCCTTACAGTTCGGGAATTAGCCAAGACTGATGAAGTGATTTATAACTCGCTTCATCAGCATACGCATTATTATAGACCCCCAGGTGGATTTGTATCAAAGGCAGTCCTCCAGGACGTAAAAGCAAAGGGGCACGTTCTGACGTTATGGAGTATTGATAGCCGGGATTGGCGTAATCCGGGAGTGAGCCGAATTGTTCAGAATGTAGTGGATAGTAGTTTCCCAGGAGCGATTATCCTGCTTCATGATGGTGGAGAAAAGCGTCAACAAACAGCAGAGGCCCTTAAAATTATCATTGATCGTTTACGAAATGACGGGTATCACTTTGTAACGCTATCTGAGCTGCAGCGTTTTGAAGGATCGAGCACTCAGATCCCCACTTATAAAACGGGAACGCCTTAATTATAGTTGATTATGGCTTTTTATCTTAAATGAAGTTCGGCAAAATTTAAGTTTCCAAGTGAAATAAAAGTTTCCTATTATGTTTTGGAATACTTGGTTTATTTAAGTGCTTATATTTTAGTTGGTTACGAGGTCTTAGGAAAGGCTATTCAAAATATTTTGCACGGAGCTGTTTTTGATAAGAATAAGAACATGAGGATGCACAATGGAATAAAATGGTATATATGAACGATGACGAAGGGAGAGTTGAGGGATGACTCGGTGGGACGAAATGAAGGGCCAATATCCACCGCATATGTGGTATCCATTACACGGACAAACTCCTTCTCCACCTTCTTTTGATATGAATTTAAATACGAATAACCCTTTAAGCCCTTCTGAGTACTCTGGATATGGGGTTTCAGAGCGCCAGATTGTTGCTGCAGATATTTGGCCTTTACTTCCCGCTATTGTTGGAACGGGGGCCTCTTTTTTACTCCTTTTAATGTTTAACCATAAGAGCTGGAAGAGTGACAATGATGAAACTCAAAATATTGATATGCTGTCTCCAGATGAGACGTCATATTCAGAGAGCGTTGTCGAGACTCGAAATCCACGCTTAGGGTCTGCCGTAGTAGTAATTTATTCAATCATTGCAACTGCGGGTGTTTCTTATTATGTGTTTAGGGTGTTGACCGCGGCTAACGGGCATATCATCAGTGCATTTATTCCAGTTTCCTCTGCGATCAGTGTATTAATTCTTTATTTTGCAGCGGCTTACATCCTTGAATATCACTTGGTTCCTGAGAGTTTTACCGGAGATCACATCGGCAATGATATAGTGACCGAACTTATGACGTTCGTCTATTTCAGTATAACGACCTTTGCTACTGCAAGTATGGGAGACTTTGCTCCTGTCAGCAATGGTTCGAGAATTCTTGTAAGTATGGAAGTTTTATTCTTTATTTATATCTTTACAATGGGGATTGTTTTCTTTGCTTCCCCTTAGGCATTGGAAGATAAGGATGACCAACGCTTAAGGAGGGCATCTTTGCTAATCCAAATAATTTTGGGTTCCCCCAAACGAGTCATGCGATGTGTTTTACCTTGAGGATGATAAACACGCATGATTATTTTTTGGAGTATTCCGACCCAGCGAACAAAGGGACTGATGGGGACATTTTGAACCTTAAAGCCTAACCCCTTGGCCCCGCGGTTCAGTAAAGTGAGACCAACAAATACATTAATATCCTGGTATTCAAGGCTTTGAGCAATATAGTCGGCAAGTACAGGAAGTGAAGCTCGAGCCAGGCGTAAGGCCTCAATGCCAATTTTCTGTGAATCGGTTTGCTTGATCTGCAAGCGGGTATTGTCTAAGTGAAGTTCTCCGACAATATCTCCTTCATGGGCAAGCACAGTCCCGTCGTCACCGATAAGATCCGGACCTTTATATTTGATTTTACTTATACGAAAGAGGCTGGTTGTGTTAATTCGAGCGATACGGTTTCTATGCGCATAATAGCTTTCCCACTTTTCCCAAAGCCGGTAGGTTAACCGGTGTAATCCGCTCCACTCCGGAAGAGAAAGCGGAAGAAGAGGGAGCTTTTTTACCTCAGGTATCTTTTGCAGCAAGATTCTTAGGGCCTGCAAGGTATGTTCGGGAGCTCCATCATCGCCTCCGCTGTCATGAAGAACGATAATTCCTCCTTCTTCTATCTTATTGAGAATACGTTGAGCAATTTGTTCCGGTGTTCTGCGGATATCCCAGTCATGACCTTCAGCTGTCCAAAGCACCGCACGGCGTTTATGGCGTTTGAACCAAAGTAGGGTCAAAAGATTAAAGGTTCCCCACGGAGGACGGATATATTCGATAGGGGAGCCTGTGACCTGTTCTAAGGTTGAGATCCCTTCATTCCATACTTTCCAGGTTTTCCAGGGGCTCATCAACCAGGCATGCTGATGAACCTGACAGTGAACACCTAGCTGATGACCGCGTTTTTGAATTTCACGGACAAGTTCCGGATATTGAGCGGCTCTTTCTCCCACAAGAAAGAAGGTCGCTTTTGTTTTATACTGATCGAGTAAATCAAGAAGAGCGGGGGTATAAAGCGGATTTGGCCCATCATCAAAGGTCAGAGCAACTCCAGGCTGATAATGCCTTTTCCAGCTGCCTATGCCTAATCGGTGGATAAAAAGATCAGGAATTAAGGTATAGGCAAGGAGAACAAGGAGAATGAGGATCGGTAAAAAAATAAGATCGTTCATGCTTTAATTCCCCTCTTCTGAACTTAGTCAAACTGAAAAGATGGAGATTTACTCCATCTTAAAGAAGCTTTCCCTTATATTATATCGTTCTATCCCAGGATATAACATATTGAAATGACATGTCCCATAATGTTCCGAAAGATGCTCTTTAAATAAATGTCTAGAAACACAAAGATCTTCTCATCTCTTCTTAAGCTTCAGTAATATTATTCCCCCAAAAGAATTGTTGTAATTGCAATAACAATGTTAAAAATAATCTTATAGTCATACTGTTTTGTCTCCTGAGGAACATCCAATTCAATATTTTTTATTGCTAATCTATCTATTTTCTCCTTGAGAATTTCTTGCTTATAAGAGGTGATATCATATATTGGTGCTTTTTTACTGTCATCTTTGGCAAAACAGAGTTTGAAGCTATTACTTCCCTCTCCGCTAAAAACAATTTCATCAGCATGATATTTTACACTTATTCCATTAATGCTGATTGGCTTATCATCATTATTCTCTATTCTTAATTCTAAAGTATCATCCGACGGAATCCTCCGATTTAAAGGAATTGTCGTATCCACATAGGATATCCCATTAAAGGACAGATTGTATATTTCCTTATCTCCAAAAGGCGTTCTCATCATTCTTTTGAACATGCTACCGGATAAAACGGTAATATCTGTAAGCTTTAAATTTTTAAGTCCCTTTAGCCTTATATAAGTTATGTTATCTTTATTTTCCACTTGATATTTAGGGGTAAAATCTTCTATAAAGTCACTTTCCTCATAAGTTGAAACATTATAAATCAATTTTACTTCATCAAAAGCAATCTTCTCTAAGTTATTAGCCAGTTTAAATCGAAAGTAAGTGAACTTTTGCGGCTTATTAAAGTTGATGGTAAGTTTCTTTTTGCTGTCAACGCTATATATACTATCATCCTGTATCTTCTCCCACTGCAGATTATCATAACTTCCAAAAACCTCGATACTTTTAGCAAAATTCGTTTTTCCTGTTGCTAATTCAATAGAAGTAGAAATGATATCCTTGTCCGGTAAATTGACAACTTTATAATCAAAGTAGAAAGCATCATCTTTCGAATATGAATTGATCAGCGACATTGGATAATTGACTGTATTATGATAAGACGTTGGATTACTCGTATTTATAAAATATGGAATATTATCTCCATCTTGATTTTTAATTAAAATATCACTCAAATCACTATTGGCATTATTATAAATTTCGGGAGTTAACCGCACTGATTTATATTTATTGCTGCCGGTATTATCGACCATAGCCGTGTGGGCAAACACCGTTGAATTAATAAAAAATATTAGAAAAAAAGTAATTCCACAAACCCTCTTAATCATTCAAAGCTCCTTTTGGCTCCAGTCTTTTATCGAAATATTGGTAGACAAAGGATATGGCAATCAGCGTAATGCCAAGAATGAAATAGGAAAATATTCTATATCCTTGCGTTAAGAAGGCTAGATCAACAATAAATAGTTTGGCAACTGCTGCTAATGAAATCCCAAGTCCAAATCTTCTGATTAATATGTACCTTTTTATAAAACCGAATATTATCCAGGATAGTGCGGTTAGTACATAAATTATACTTATAGCTACACTTGAGAAAGCTACGCTGTATTGAGTTATTAAGTTTTGCGTAAGAATAAGTACAAAATAAGCGGAAATTATCAAGGGATACCACTCAATACCAATCTTTTTATCCATGACAATACATTTTATTAATTCCCTGAGCGCAAATAAAGATAAGAGGCCCATAATTACGATGATGAAGCTTCCTATGACTTGGACACTAAGGGGTATTTCCTGAACAAATAAGCCCCGCGGATAAAGATAAAAGACAGATTCAAACATATTCATGGCAAAAAGGCAAAGGATCCCCATCCCGTATAAGGATAACGAAATAATCTTCATGTAAGAATCGGTTAATACTCTGATTCGTGGCGCAACATACGCAATCAAAAAGGTAAATATGACAGCGAGGGATTGCGTCAGATATTCTGCCGAATAAAATGAAGTCAATAGTTTTGGCTGAATTAACTTATAAACTTCAAATGAAATGTACAGCAAATAAATCCACAGATTCACTACTGTGACATATTTATATACCTTTTGTGTTTTGCTGTTCAATATCCTCTTATAAATATACGCACATAGAATAATTAAACTTCCAAGCGTCAGTGCCAAATATTTATAGGCAAATAAGTCGTCCAGTCCGATAAACAGATCGAAGAAAATAAACGAAAACACGCATAATAGATCTATCACATAGCCGCCTTTTTGGAGGTTTTTTTCGTTCCTCAATATCCCGTAGGTTGTCAAGGCAACCCCTTCCACTAACCAGCCAAGTGATAGCCACGTCTTGCCAAATTGGAAAGGTATGACCAATATCACAAATGCCAAACTTGTTAGATAAAATAAGGCTTGCGCATTTTTTTCGTTTTTAAATTTAGCTTCAATGAACCTGCCAAAAAACAAATAGGCAATAGCAAAGGCTATAGCAAGCAGTCCGGTAAAATCATCCAAATTGAATGTATAAAAAACTCCATACAAGATGATTGCACTTATAAAAGTGTTGATGCCCAACAATATAATATCTGCTTTTTGAAACTTAAGTTTATTGAAATAATTGCCTAACACAGGAACCAAAGTGTAAATGATAAAAGCAAACAAGACATATAGTATGACACCGATATGGTTAATACCGAAGTTTTTATGTAATAACATGTATGTAATGTTAGCCAACAAATATATCGTTCCGAAAATATTAAAAAACAAGCCAATATATGTTGAAATTATCCATTTGTTTTTAAAGGAAAGCAGTAAGGCTAGTAAGTTAAGCACGACAAAATAAAGCATTGCGTAATTCATAAGGGTAAGATTCCCCGATATTGAGAACATCGGCAAATACCCGCCTATAAAGGCAAAAGCGGCGATTGTCTGAGAGTTATACCACTGTGACAGTAAAAATGCTGCAGCCGTGATAAGCACACAAATTAATAGCGCAGGATACATGGTTAGAATATGGAGTCTAAAGTAGCTTATAGATATTGCAGCAAATAAAACCGCAATACCGCCTGCCGTTATCCCCAACGAAAAAACATTTGGCTTTTTCCGGTTTAAGAATTCTCCTCCTGCCAGCATTAAGATGCCTAAGGAGAACATCATAATACCCTTCAAGATATCAGTTAGTCTGAAATAAACAAATTGCGAGGCAGCAATAACACCAATAACCACTAAAAAAATCCCCAGTTTATTGATAATGTTAAGGCCTACAAAAGTTTCAATATTGTTTTTCCTATATAGTTCTTTAATTTGTCCTTCGCTTATTTCTTCGTTTCTTAGCTTTTCGAATTCGTCAGCTTCATTTTCTGAATATACTCCTGTTGTTTTAGCAATATCTGCCCTCGCTTGCGTTATCTTTTGGTTAGTCAATAAAGTAAGCTCATCAAGTCTTTTATAAATATCCTCGTTAATATCTATATTATTTAATTTAAGAGTAGCGGCCAAATCATCTATCCTTGATTTAACACGGTTTTCAAACGCCGTTAAGCGATTTACTTCATTCTCGATGTTAGATTTAAAATAAATCTCGGTTTTCGTTGAAGACATTTTTAAGATTGAAATTTTCTCATTATAGATTTGTTCATAAAGGGCATTTTTGAGTTGATTTTTTTCGTCAGATATTACTTTAAGATTCTTTTCGGCATTGGCCAAATCACTTTTTACTTTCTCCAATTCGTTCTTTAAAGCATCATTTTCCTTGGTTAAATCATTGTTAGATATATTCTGCCATTCACTTTCAAGTTCCAAGGAAATTTCTTTCTGCCTTGCTGCAATATCTTTCAATTTATCCGTCATAGCCATCTTTCATCCACCTCCAAATTGCCTAATACATAAAGGCGTTTTCGTAGTCGTTTCATAACTTTTGACTCACTCAACTGAACCGCGTTAGGACGACGCGGCTTTTCAATCAATTTCATTTAACGTTTTGTGTTCCCGCGGCGTTATTATTACAATTATCTTCAGTCTTAGAGGCGATTACATTGATGATGGCAATATAAAATGGATAAATGCAAAAAATAGCTATTAAGATAAGTCCTAATACCGGAGCAGGATCATCTCCCGGATTTGTCAAAGGGAACAAAAAATTAAAACAATAGGTGAAAATTGCGAAATAAGGGTCCAAAGCAGTGACACCCAACATTTTAATTTCCCAATATTTAAATACCTTCTTGAAAAAAGAAAAAATAATATTGACGATATAATAAATAAAAACAAGTCAGATAATAAAATAATCGAATTAGTCCTATTCAGCGACCAATTAGTAACTCTAGAAATTCGGTAAACATTTCCCATGGGTTCTATTTCAATTAACAAAGCCAGAGCGTATAGTGCACTGAACATATTCAACTTTACAAAATTCTTCATAACCGAACCTTTCAAAACTATCATCCGAAATTATCTAACAGCCAGGACAGCCGCGCCACCACCAACATGGCAGATAACGTCTCGCGTTTTGTCGAAGCATCCCAACCACATCCATCTTTCCTAGTTTCGGCAATACTCTGTTATCTGGAGTCGGAAGCCCCAGACACATGCTATAAAAAGATGAGGCCAACTCTATCTGTCGACCTCATGTTGCTAAATTATATTTTCAATTGGTTCTTTTACATCTGGACAAGAATTATAAAGTTCCTCAGGATCTAAGTCTAAACAATTATAGGGATCAAAATTACCGGATAAGTCCCAAGCTAAAGTGTCATTAAGAACAGTACAGGAATTCTTAAACAATTCAATATCCTGGAGTTGCTGAAAGACTCCCTTTTTTATTAACTCCGAAGCATCAAATAGTTTGATCTTCCCATCTTCAAAATAAATATATACTTTGTAATCATCAGTCGGCACTACCTGCAAAACTTTATGAAACACTTATAGTACCCCCTTAAATCAACGGATTGATTCTAATAAACTGATTATTGCCCTTTCCATTCTCCCAATTGGTCATCAATTCATCCTTATGAATCTCGCACCAAGCAAGTACTAGCTTAAGTTGTTTTGAAGGGAAGATCCCTTTCAATACCGTGGCGCTTTCAATATCTACTAAAATCTTGTTTTCACCATACTCCGCATGGAAATGTGGCGGATAATGATCATTCCAAAACATCATAATCTTTATACCGTAAAATTCACTTATTATTGGCATCCAGTAACACCTCGTTAGTTAATTATAACCTAAAGAAACTCAATTTGAAAATAATCCCATGTAGTCTGCTTCGAAATTCCGATTCGAGATAACGTCTCGCGTTTTCCTGTAGCGTCCTAATCACATGCATATTGGTAAAGTTACAGGAAAACGCTGTTATGTGAAGTCGCGTGCCCCAGATTCAGACGCCAACAGGACAGGACGTCGGTCCTTAATCTAACGAATTAATAAAATATGGCAACTTGTTATTTGATTCTGATATATTCTTACGCACATATCTAAAAATAAATGGAATTGTTAATGAAATACCAATAAAACCAAATATGAGAAAAGCCATTCTCACTATACCAATCTCAGAAAAATCAATCTCGCTATTATTTGATGTGCTATTAAACATCATCAGCACATTATATGAATTATACAAACTATGATACAGAATAGGAACTAAGAGTTTTTTAGTTTTAATATAAATCACACTTGTAAAAACACCAAAAATAAAAGCTCCAAAAAATCCCCATAAATGAAGAATTCCAAATAATACTGAACTAAGAAAAATACCAATTCGAATACTATTAAATTTTTCGGATAGTCGGTGAAGAAGTATCCCTCTGAAAAATATTTCTTCAAAAACTGGTGCTAATAATATTGGGTCAATTACTGTTAATATTATTTTTGTTAATGATTGTGTTTGTTTTACAGTATGAATTTTTGAAAATACCTCGCTGTTTAAACCAACAACTCTATTTATATCAATTAGGAATGTCATTAAAAAGAATATAATTAAAAGGCTAGCAACGCTAAATATGCATACACAAATAAAAACTCCAAAAGGACTAATATTATCCTTAAAATTAGGCAACTTTCCTACAAGGTTCTTAATATTCATTTTATTTCTTTTTGCAATCCAAATAATAAAGATTCCAGATAATAAATAGTATAATATCTCACTGTCAATCTTCAGATACTTCTCAAAAAACGTTGATAAAATTAAAGCAATTGATAAAACAAATATGGGCCATCTAATCTTCATAGCTTTAAAAACATTCTCGCTCTCTATTCTTCCTTCACTCACTATCTCGACTCCTTAACAATAAATAAGAACTTAAAAATCCGTCACACGATGTGGCGTCACTGCGCGCGATTTCACATAACTCATCCCTATGCCGCGCGTCCCAACCACATTCATCTATTCAAGGTGTTGGCGATACTCTGTTAAGTGAAGTTGGTCGCCCCCATATTCAGCAGTCGCCATGGACGGCGACTCCTCAAATCCCGAAAGGCCATTCCTGATGATTGGAGTAAAATGGATAAAGGGAAGCGCGTCTGAAATCTTCCAACATGACATTATGTTCATTTGTCGTATAATCGCCTTTTATTTTTTTCATAAAAAACAATGAAGCTAATAAAGAATATAATTGTTACGCCTGCGATCACTGTTGTAAATTTGTCAAAAGGAGGGAATTGTTTTGCTTTTAGAAGATATGTCAAAATTGCATTAGGAAGATTAACAAAATATGAAATAATAACATTGTTATCCGACAGTTTAAAAGCCACCGCAAACCCAATACCCACTATAAACAACAAGAGCAAATCACCTAAATCTCTAAATCCTGGATATCCCAAATGATAAATTGAGAACAAAAGACCGGATAACAAGATTGCCGGCAACCATCCATATTGTTTTTCAAACCGAATCTGAAAAAATCCTCTAAAAAGAAATTCTTCAAAAAAAGTAGTCATCGTAAGAGGAACTATACATATGGGGATCAACTCAAAATGAAGAGGTGTAGAATTTATTATCAATGGAATATATTGACCGCCGATAGACATAATGTCAAAAGTAACAAGGACGATTATCTGTTGTATCCCAATTTTCTTAATGCCAAAATTATTAATAGATTCACAGTTTTTGTATGCAAAATACAAAGGCAGTGCCGTACTTAGTAATAATCCATAGATCAAATTGTAAAATATATAAAACTTAATTCCCGAAAATGCATTTGCCAATGATATTGATAAAATAATCGTTATTATAATAAGTGCTGCTTGAGCTAAATAAATGTGCTTTTTTATTTCATTCACCTCAATAAGAAATTCACTTGTGTTTGTTTAGGTTCCCATTATTGCCAACCCTTGGATTTCCCCAGATGCTCATAATAGACTTACTTTAATAATACGTATTTTGATAAACTACAAAGCAAAACTGCTCAATCCTCGCCAAGGACGGCGCGACGTTCCCCGCGACCAATTTCACTTAACGTTCTCGCCATTCCCGCAGCGCCATATTACATGCATATTTTCTAAGTTGCGGGAATGGACGTGTTATACGGTGGCGGGGCCTGACCCCAAAGATTATCTTAATTGGCCAAAGACTTAACTAGTAAATCTATTCGAAGACTATCATAAAATAACAAACCCTTGAGGATACTTCTATATATTGGAGAGCGTCTCTTACATTTCTTCTGAGATATAAATTGGATAACCTAATAAATCGTTAACTCTTGTTTCATTGTTAGCGAATATATAACATTGTTCATTTGTTATATATCGTTTTTGATATAATGACGTTATCTTCTTAGTGCTTGATTTAATTGCTCCAATTCTTGTTAACTTATTGATAGGATGTTCATAGGTACTGCGTCCATAACGCTCACAACCTTCTGGTAAAATTGTATTTAGAATAGGTCTACCCTCAAGGTAATTTACTATTGCTTGGAGAGCCGAACAGCCCGAATGAATTGGCGTATACCAACCATCATCAAGCCACATCTGGGTAATATATAAAAACGTTCCATTATAAACTAAAGGGTCATTACTTATATCATCCGGATTCGGATCTGAAATCCATAATGCAAATTCATCAATACCCTGCAAACTTGTCAATGATTCTTTTGGGAAAATTACTTTCGTAGCAGTCATTGATTCTAGAACAAATCCTTTTCGCTGATTAGCAAAATCATACATTTCCTTTGGTCTTTCGTAGTCTAGCATCTCATTTTTCTTGAGAAATTGTATTAATAATTGAATTTTCTCATTATTGGTCAACTTAGTGTCTACTGGTTCTTCAGACATTTCTACCTTTGGTCCTGAGATTGCGAGACTTATAGACTTTTTACGTTTATATTTTTTTGGATAATATTTAGCTGGAATTTGTTCAACAAACATATTCAAAGATTTTTCGTTAATATGAAGATAATTCATTAGCATAATAGTTTTTCTTCCTCCCAATTTTGCATTGTTCTAAAGCAAGGCCAACATTATAAATAACAACTTACATATTCCCAAAAATCGCAATTATAAATATTATGCATTCGAGTATACCCGAGCGGCCCCGCTGTCGTATAACTACCGTATTCCCGAAATAGGTTCGTAGATTTCTAACTATATATGTCTTCTGTTTTTTACATAAATATCCTTCTAAGAACAGAATAAACTATTATATTGAGCTCTGTATACTTCAAACCCTGAACTTAAGGATAGTTAAATTGGATACTGGATACCAGTGCCCAAACCTTTTGATCAGTTACATATGTTATCAAGGCTGCTAAGGATTTTGTAACCGAAAGCCCCGATAGGTCTAAGAAGTTATACCTTCCCGGTAAAGGTCAAATAGAGCAAGACCGCATTTAAGGCAATAATCAGACCGGCAATAACATACCCTACAACCCTGGTCAACGGTTTATTAACAAGAGAGCCCATCAAGTTTTTGCGGTTGGTAATGTATAACAGGGGGATGATCGCAAAAGGAAGGGCAAAACTTAAGGCGACCTGACTGATGACTAAAGCGCTCATGGGGTTAATGCCGAGAGCAATAATGATTATTGCAGGAGTCATTGTTATCAGGCGTCGAACGTTGATTGGGATATTTAGACCAACAAAACCTTTCATAATCGTTTGCCCCGCGAAAGTTCCGACCGCTGAAGAAGATAGCCCTGAAGCAAGTAGAGCAATGCCAAAAGCTCCGCTGGAAAGAGAACCGAGAAGTGGAGTAAGGGATTGATGGGCCTGCTCGATGGAATCGACGACCATTCCGTTGCGGAAAAAAACAGCTGCGGAAACGATAAGCATAGCGGCATTAACGATAAACGCAATATTCATCGCAATAGCGATATCGATACGCTCCATACGAAACAGGCTTTGCTTTTGTTGGTCATTTAATCCTGCTTTATTGCGGGCCTGAACAAGTTGGGAGTGAAGATAAATAACATGCGGCATTACGGTAGCCCCAAGCATTCCTACTGCAAGCAATACGGCCTCTCCATTTGGCAAGGAGGGAATTAAAGTGTGTAACCCAGCGGCTTTCCAGTCAGGTTTGGCAAGGAATAATTCTAAAGTGTAAGCAACACAAATGATCGCAACAAGTGAGCCAATAATCCCTTCAACAGTGCGCTGCCCGAACTTTTCCATGTAGACAATGAGAAAGGTAAGGGCGCCTGTAATAAAGCCTGCATAGATCAGCGGGATCCCAAAGAGTAAATATAAACCCAGTGTTCCGCCCAAAAATTCTGCTAAGTCGGTAGCCATGGCTGCGAGCTCAGCCTCAATCCAGAAGAACCAATTCATCTTTCGAGAAAAGACCTGAGAACACATTTCCGGCAAGTTACGCCCTGTTGCGATGCCGAGTTTGGCGGAGAGACTCTGTAAAAATATGGCCATGAGATTGCTCCATAGGATGACCCAAACTAAGTTATAGTTGAAAACTGAGCCTCCGCTTATGTTCGTGGCAAAATTTCCGGGGTCTATATAGGCAACGCTCACGATAAACGCTGGACCGATAAAACTAAATGTGGATCTAATTCTATTCCACTTATTCTCATATACTGGAATTGGAATGGACACTTTGTTAGGAATATTCAGCCCATCGCTCATTGGAATAGCACCTCTTTCTAATTAAAATTAAGTCATCATAAGACACGATGCCGGAGATATGATAAAGTACAGGTAAAATAAAGGAGGTACATCCATTGTTATCTCCAAGCTTAGAGGATTATTTAGAAGAGATTTACCGTATTTCACAATCATCCCAAATTGTTCGGGTGTCGGATATAAGTAACAAGCTGAAGGTTACGCTTCCTTCCGTTTCAAAGGCATTTCGAAAGCTAAAAGACCAGCAATACATCATCTATCAGCCTTATGGGGAAATAGAACTCACTGAAAAAGGAAGAGTGCTCGGAAGTTTTCTTGTTAAAAGAAATCAATTGCTGCAGGAATTTTTAGAACTCATATGTAGTAAATGTGATATTGCTGCAGAAGCTGAGGCGATGGAGCACTATCTTTCGCTGGCAACGATTGAGTCAATTCAATCTCTTGTTACGTTCATGAAGTCAAACTCAGAATTCTATGCTAACTTTCTTCAATTTCTAAGTAATCTGCCGGGTAAAGAGACCCTTCTTTAAAATTTAGGATATTTCCATGACCAATTTTGGCCAATACACCTCCTATATTTGTTAACTAAGACTAACTTTGAAGTAAAATAAGGTTAACCTGGGCTAACTTCTATTAAAATTCTGAGTTATTATACGTTGCCGAGCTTAAAGTTGTTACTATCGTCTTCTAGCAATAGCTGGGTAAAGTTTATAAAGCAAGATGGCTCAACCTGTGAATGGTTCGAGCCATCTTGCTTTAGATATACAATTAAATTCAAAATTTAAAATAGCTGCCGTTCAACGGAAAGGTTAACATCTTGAAGAAGTTCTATTCACTTAATTACCATATTTATATTATTTTCCCAATATTTCACCTGTTGGCGCTCCGCCTCATATTGGACCTGTTTCCAATTTATGTTGCCCGCCTGTCCCGCCAGTTGGGGTTGGCGTTGGCGTAGGAATTATTGCAATCGCGATTTTAATTCTTATTGCCCTGGGTGTCATTTTCTAAAAAACGGATTTTAAAGTGAAGCCGGGGTTATTCCCGGCTTTTCTCTAGCCAAAAATTTGTTTATTCAATTAAAAAGTCATTCACTTTATGGAAGAAACACTGAGAACACGATATACTAAAGAGGTTTACTGTATGTCGAAACTAGGAGGCTCTAAATGTGAAAGTAGTACTTGATTGTATCCCCTGTTACCTTAGACAAGTCATGAATGCAACGGCACAGACGGAGTTTTCAGAGCGGGAGTCCCGTGAGTTGATGTATCAAATTTTACCCATGATTCCCGAACTTGACCCGGAGGGAACACCTGCTGAAAATTCAACGCTTGTTTTGCGCAAAGTGAATGAACTTTTAGGAATTGAGGATCCTTTTCTATCCGCTAAAAAAGAAGCTAATGAAAAGGCTCTTTCGCTTCTGCCACAGCTTAGGGAACGCATTCGGCAGAGCGAGGATCCATTATATACGGCTTTGCAGGTTTCAGTAGCCGGCAATATTATCGACTTAGGAATTATCACAGACTATAATATTGAAGAGACCTTAAAAGAATCTTTATCCGGAACGTTTGCCCGGGATGATTCGAAAGAGTTTAAGAAAAGGCTGAACCAAGCCCGTGAAATACTGATTTTAGGAGATAATTCCGGAGAGATTGCTTTCGATAGGCTTCTTGTTGAAGAACTTCGGAGGTTTGGAGTTCACGTTACCTTTGTGGTTAAAGGTCAAGCGATTTTAAATGATGCAACGTTTGAAGATGCTGCCAAGGTGGGAATGGATGATGTTGCCGATGTTATAAGCAATGGCAATGGTTATCTTGGAACTGTTGTCCGAAAGCGTTCTCAAGAATTGATTGAGGCCATGGACAGGGCTGATTTAATTATCAGTAAGGGTCAAGCCAATTATGAATCTTTGGAATCGACCCGAGAAGCAGGTGAGAAAACTTACTTCCTGCTTCGTGCGAAATGTGAAATTGTTGCAGGAAATCTTGGCGTAAAGCTTGGAAACATGGTTTTCGCGAGGAATTCAATGGGTTAAGGCAGTTTCATTTGGGTTAAATTTGATAATCGGACACGCATGATGATGAAAAGACGAGAAACCTTTCTTAGGATTGAGAAGAAACGATATTTTCTTAGGAAATTAGCCAAATATATTGACGGATTAACGAGAATAGACATATAATAGACCAGAACTAAAAATTCTCTGTTAGGTGAGGCTCCTGCATAAACACAGGCCACTGCCCGGAAATGTCGAGAGACATTGCTCCAAAAGAACAGCTAGAAATGTTCTTTTTTGGCTACGACGGCTCAGACTTTCGTTTGAGACGCCAATGGGTATAACAGGTATTACCGGCATAAGGTTTTACTTAAGGTGGCTGAGAAACCTCTACGTTATGCAGTGCTAAAGCTCAACGAGTTAGGGAAGGTCAAAAAATTTTCGCGTTTCTTCTCTTGATATGCGAAGGCCTTCTATTTACTAGAGGGCTTTTTTATTTTGCATTTATTATTTTACCTAAATTGGGAATGGCTAAAGGAGGTGGTTTTCATGGATTCTGGCCCCAGTCAGGAGACATTTAAGAACGGATTAAAAAAGTTAACAATGAGTCAATTAAATGGAGCCGCACCGTTGTTTATGGAGGTCAGACTCCAGGAGTAAGGAGGAGGAAAATGGGTGAAGTTAAAGTTTTAGGCGAATTTTATTTTAGCCAGATCCTGAATAAGCCCATCCGGGATGCTCAAGGACGCCGCATTGGACGAGTTAAAGACATGGCTATGCGTTGGGACAGCCTGACCCCTCATGTCACTGGGATTAAGTTTGCCAAAGGGGTTCAGGATTTGATTCCAATCGAGAGGGTATCAACGCTTAATCAAGAGGAAGTGCAGCTTTCAGTTGCATTTAGCCCTGAGATTACAGATCAGCTCGAAGAGGATGAAACATTTATCGGGAAATGGCTTTTAGATAAGCAGATTATTGATTTAAAAGGATCAAAACTTGTACGGGTAAATGATCTGACACTTTCTTGGATTACCCGAGATCATAGACGATTCATGGTTTTAGTTGCCGTAGATATTGGGCTGCGGGGTTTATTCCGGCGTTTAGGCGCAGAGTTTCTCGTAAAAAGGATAGAAAATAATTTCTTGGGCTGGCAATATATAAAGCCTCTCGAAAGCAGGAACTCTGCACTCCAAATTACACGGGAAAAAGAACAGCTAAGAGAGCTTCATCCCGCGGATATTGCGGACCTTTTAGAAGCCTTGGGATATAAGGAAAGAACAGACTTAATTAATACCCTGGACTCTCAACAGGCGATTGATGCTTTAGCTGAAATGGAGTTGGATGTTCAAGTTGAGGTTATCAATCAGCTCGATGAAAATATTGCCTCAGACCTTTTGGAAGAAATGCCGGCCGACGAGGTTGCGGATATCTTGGGAGAACTTTCTGCTGAAAAGTCGGAAGAACTTCTGAACTTGATGGAATCTGAAGATGCGGAAGATGTTCGCGAACTCATGAAGTACAATGAAGATACGGCAGGAGCACTTATGACGACGGAATATATTGGCTTGCCGCTTCATCTTACTGCAGAAGAAGCAATCAATAAACTTCGCGAATTGGCCCCTGAGGCTGAGACAATTTATTACTTGTTTGTTGTTGATGATGAGGAAACCTTGGAAGGGGTGCTCTCTTTACGGGAATTGATTATTGCTCCGCCGTCAACTCAGCTTAAGGAGTTAATGCATAAGAAAATTGTTCATACTCATCCCTTAGAAAATACCGAGAAAGTAGCCGATACGATGAATAAGTACGGCCTTTTGGCTATACCTGTAGTCGATGATGAGAATAAAATGTTGGGGATTATTACCGTCGATGACATTCTCGAACTTCTTATTCCTGAGCGAGGAAAGAGTGATCTTGACTCTTGGTTGGTTGTTCGGAAAAGGCAAGCGAAAAGGGGGCAGGCCGAATGACCTGGAAAAGCAATATCGCCCTCTTTTTATCGGTGATGGGACCGGGGGTTGTAACGGCTTTTGCCGATAATGATGCAGGCGGCATCGCAACTTATGCTGCAGCGGGTGCAAAGTATGGATATGCTCTAATTTTTACGATGCTTGTCAGTACCCTCTTTTTAGCAATTGCCCAAGAAATTTCTGCGCGGACTGGAGCGGCGACGGGCCGCGGTCTCTCGGATCTGATTCGTGAACAGTATGGTGTTAAGTGGGTCTTGTTTGCGATGGCTATTTTAATGGTTGCTAATCTGGGAACTACAGTTTCTGAATTTTCGGGTATTGCCACAGCTTTCGAGATTTTTGGCGTAAGCAAATATATTTCCGTTCCGTTAGTTGCTGCTATTATTTGGTGGCTGGTTATTAAGACAGATTATGAACGAATCGAAAAGATTTTTCTGCTCCTTTGTTTAACTTTTTTTAGCTATGTTATTTCCGGTTTTATCGTTAATCCGCCGTGGCATGAAGTCCTCATACAGTCGGTTACCCCAAGCTTTTCTCAATCTCCTGACTTCTTGCTCATGGCGATCGGTGTTATTGGAACGACGATTACACCATGGGGCCAGTTTTATGTTCAAGCCTCTGTTGTGGATAAAGGAATTACTGCGAAAAACTATCGCTATACTCGATGGGATGTTTTGATCGGTTCTTTTTTCACGGGCTTTATCGCCTTCTTTATTATCGTGGCCACAGCAACAACGTTATTTGCGAACCATATTTCGATTGAAACTGCGAAAGATGTGGCGATTGCTTTAAGGCCCTTAGCCGGGGAGTATTCCAGCCTGCTCTTTGGGTTTGGGTTGCTGGGAGCATCTGTCCTGGCTGCCTTTGTTCTTCCGCTCAGTACATCTTACGCGGTTTGCGAAGCTTTCGGTTTTGAACATGGAATTAGTAAATCCTATCAGGATGCTCCTGCTTTTTTTGGATTATATACGGTGATTATTATTTTGGGGGCAGCTATCGTGCTTTGGCCGGGACTCTCGCTCTATCACGTCATGCTTCTGACTCAAGTCATTAACGGGATGCTTCTCCCTCCGATTCTAATTTTCATGGTTCTTATTGCCAGTAAGAAAAGCATCATGGGCGAGTATGCCAATACTCCTTTTTTCAACCTTGTGTCCTGGATTTTTACGGGTATTTTAATTGTTTTAACCGTTCTTTTAATGCTTGGAACACTTTTTCCGGGTTTGATGAAAGGTGTGTTTTAAGTCATATTCAAGTTAATATTAAAGTAAAGTCTGCTAAGCATGGGTTCTTCAGATCGAAGAATTCATGCTTTTAATTTTTTGTATTTTAAGATTTAAATTAGGATAAGAAATCAGATAGAGGTCAAATTAATTAAGAAGGCAAAACAAAATAGTCATAATATTCTAAGGAGGAATAATTTACCCCTCTGTAGAATGGTGCTTATCAGAAAAGTGTGAACGGAAAAGGATTAAATAAATAGTACTAAAGAAGAAAGAAATGGATGAAAAAGGAGGCGCTTTCAATGAGTTTTAAAATCAACGAGCATATTACTTATGTCGGCAAAATCGATTGGGAACTACGGAAATTTCATGGTGAAGAATATTCAACGCAAAAGGGTTCTTCCTACAATTCCTATTTAATTCATGATGAAAAAACAGTCCTCATCGACACCGTCTGGCAGCCCTTTGGTAAGGAGTTTGTTGAAAATCTTAAGCAGGAAATTGATCTTAACCAAATTGATTACATAATTATGCAGCATTCCGAGGTAGATCATAGCGGTGCCCTTCCTTATTTAATGCAAGAAATTCCCGACACACCGATATATTGTACGGTCGCCGGAAAAAAGATTATTCAAGGTCATTACCATCAAAATTGGAATTTCGTTGAGGTTAAAACCGGAGACCACTTAAATCTTGGACAACGTGAAATTACGTTTATTGAAGCCAAAATGCTTCACTGGCCGGATACGATGTTTTCCTATCTCTCAGGGGATAATATTCTTTTCAGTAATGATGCATTTGGACAGCATTATGCTTCTGAGCATATGTTTAATGATCTAGTCAACCAGGATGAAGTTAGCACTGAAGCGATGAAGTATTTTGCAAACATCCTAACCCCTTTTAGAAAAATGGTGGTCGGGAAAATTAACGAATTAGAGAAATTAGCCTTACCGATAACGATGATTTGTCCGAGCCATGGTATTCTTTGGCGGGACAACCCTATGCAAATCGTTAAAAAGTACAGGGAGTGGGCAACTGAATATCAAGAGAATCAAGTCACCATTATTTATGATACGATGTGGAACAACACGCGCAGGATGGCCGAAGAAATTGCCGCTGGGCTTCGTAAAGCGAATCCGGACTTAACGGTAAAACTCTATAATTCAGCCCGTTCGGATAAGACGGAGATTGTTCTGGAAGCTTTCCGCTCAAAGGGAATCATCGTGGGCTCTCCGACTGTCAATAATGGAATCCTTTCGTCGGTTGCCGGGATCTTAGAAGAGATCAAAGGTATGAAGTTTAAGAATAAAAAAGCCTCTGCTTTTGGCAGTTATGGATGGAGCGGGGAAAATACGAAATTGATTGCTGAGGAACTTCAAAAAGCAGGTTTTGAAGTCGTCGATCCAGGGCTCAGGCTGCTTTGGACTCCGGATGAAGAAGGGCTCAATCAATGTGAGGAACTGGGAAAGCGAATCGGAACAGCAATTTAGATGACTTAAGTAAGAAAATTTCAGATATCAAAGAACAATAAAAGGACCGAGGCTTTGCCTCGGTTTTTCTTAAATGGAAACAGCAGTTTCGCTGGGGCACTTGAAACTTTGAACAACTCGCCTTGTTGTCAATCTATAGGATAAATATTTTAACATTGATCTTGAGGTATTTATGAGGAAATATTGAATGAATTAAAATTTGGGGATATAATGAGTTGTATTTTGTTCTGTTTATATTTACATATAATATAGTATGGTTTATTTTGATTAAGTTAGTTTTAATTAAGATAAAACTAGACAAAATTTTATTCTATATTAAAGAGGTTTCAGATGGGAGATACCAATCAAATTAATACAGATATTAATAATGTTAGAAGAAACTTTTTCATAAATAGAAGCCATAATTTAGTTTTCTTTATTTTAATTTGCCTACTCATTGTAGCTTTTTTTATTTCCTTTACAATAGGTAGATATTCTATCTCATTAAAACAATTATTCGAGATTTTTTACTTCAAGATACTTGGAATAGCAAATACAGGCTCTAATTCTGATATGGTAGATACGGTAATATTTAAAGTAAGATTGCCAAGGATAATCGCTGCTATACTTGTTGGGGCTGCCCTTTCAGTGTCTGGAG
The DNA here is from genome assembly GCF_049860565.1 of Desulfitobacterium nosdiversum. Taxonomy (GTDB): domain Bacteria; phylum Bacillota; class Desulfitobacteriia; order Desulfitobacteriales; family Desulfitobacteriaceae; genus Desulfitobacterium_A; species Desulfitobacterium_A nosdiversum. Next base: position 3,946,173 of record NZ_CP172056.1, on the reverse strand, counting down.
CATCTTTTCAGGGGTTGTTTAAAAATCCAATGGCATCAGCGGACATTCTTGGAGCATCGGCAGGCGCGGGTTTCGGTGCGGCGGTTGCCCTTCTCCTTTCATTTAATACTGTGGGTGTCCAACTTTTATCATTTGCTTTTGGCCTGGGTGCCGTAGCCTTGACTTATGCAATAAGCACTAAAATCGGGCGAGGAAGTAGTCCAATTTTAGTGCTTGTTTTGACTGGTATGGTTGTAACAGCACTATTTACATCCGCTATTTCTCTAACGAAATATGTAGCTGATCCGGATGGGAAGCTTCCGGTTATCACTTTTTGGCTGATGGGGGGACTCTCTACAATAACTGTTGCTAATCTTAAAATGCTTATACCTCCAGTTATTCTCAGCATAATACCGTTATTACTCCTAAGATGGAGATTGAATCTATTTTCCTTTGGCGAAGAAGAAGCCCAATCCTTAGGAATTAATACAACACGGCTAAGAACGATTATCATCATATGTTCTACGATCTTAACGGCAGGTACAGTTTCGATTAGCGGAATGGTAGGCTGGGTAGGTCTGGTTATCCCGCATCTTGCGAGGATGCTTGTAGGACCGAATTACAAAATCCTCCTTCCAACTTCATTATTGCTCGGGGGGATATACCTGCTTGTCGTCGATGATTTTGCGAGATGTCTATTTACTATGGAAATTCCTCTGGGTATTTTAACATCGATGGTTGGTGCACCCTTTTTTATTTATTTGTTGTTAAATGGAAAGAGGGGCTGGCTATGAAACTTGAGATTAATCATGCAAAGTGTGGTTATGGATCAAGAACAGTAATCAATGAGATATCCTTTGATGTTGAAACAGGGGATATTCTCTGTTTGCTTGGACCGAACGGTATAGGAAAGACCACTTTGTTTAAATCCATACTGGGCTTTTTGAAACTGCAAGGCGGAAAAATACTTTTAGATGGGGAAAATATACAAGATTGGTCAAGAAATCGTTTGGCTAAGGCAATTGGCTATGTACCCCAGGCCTATACACCACCTTTTCCTTTCAATGTATTGGATGTTGTAGTGATGGGGAGAGTTGCTCATCTGGGGATGTTTAATTCTCCCACTCAAAAGGATATCGCAATTGCTGAAGAAGCACTGGAAACTTTGAATATTTCTTTTCTTAAAGACCGAATTTACACTGAAATCAGCGGTGGTGAACGGCAAATGGTGTTAATTGCACGGGCACTTACCCAACATCCTAGGATATTGGTAATGGATGAACCAACTGCAAATTTAGATTTTGGAAATCAGATGCGGGTGCTTGAACAAATTAACCATTTGTCCAAAAAGGGATTAACGGTTATCATGACCTCGCATTTCCCGAATCACGCCTTTATTTGTTCAACTAAAGTAGTCATTTTAAAAAAAGACGGAGTATATCTAAAAGGCAGTGCTAATGAAGTGATGACTGAAGAAAATCTTAAGGATGCTTATGGGATTGAAATGAAAATCACCAGTATAGATAACAACAGAGGAGAAAAGATTAACGTCTGTGTACCTTTGATCAGCTAAAAAGGCTTACTTACAATTAAACCTTTTCCCAGATTATCCTTGAGGTTTATCAATATTGCCCCCAAAATAGCCGAAAGGGCAAAGTGAGGTGAAGGATAGAAAAATAAATTCAATCGCTATTATCAATTCGAATATTTATGAATTATATTTAAAAAGAGAGGATTTTGAAGATGAAACAGATCAAAAAAAACATAACTCTCATGGTTATTCTTATATTTGCGCTTACAATGATTTTAAGCGTAGCAGGATGTGGAAATACGCAAACAGCAGCAAATCAGACCCCTCAGAAACGGACAATTATAGATTCGGCAGGAAAGCAAGTAGAAATTCCGGTTAATATACAGAGAATAGCAGACTCCTGGCCGGCACATAATGAAGTTTTGGCTATGCTTGGTGGTGGAGATAGAATTGTCGCGACAGTACATACTCCTGAATCAAGACCTTGGCTTTATAAAGTTAATCCTGCAATGAGTAAGGCTGTTAATACGTTTACTCCCAATCTTAATATAGAGGAACTTGTAAAAACGAAGCCTGAAATTGCAATCGTACCTGTCGGAGATAAGAGCGTTGATAAAATTAAAGAAGTAGGCATTCCTGTCGTGCAGCTAACCTTTACTGATTTTGACAGCTTGAAGTCCACCTTTCAGCTTACGGGAGATATGTTAGGCGATGCTGGTAAACAAAAAGCCCAACAGTATATCACTTATCTCGATAGTAAACTAAAAATGGTAACGGATGTGACTTCGAAAATTCCCCAAGAGAACAGACCTAAAGTTCTTCATTTAACCTCACTTTCACCGAATATTATTGATGGTGGTAAAACTATTATTGATGCCTGGATTCAAGCTGCGGGCGGTGTCAATGCTGCAGCGGAGGTTGAAGGGAGTTTTAAAGAGGTTTCCATGGAACAAATCCTAAAATGGAATCCGGATGTTATCATTCTTGGTACCGGAAATTCGGGTCTTGGTGCTAAAAATGCTGATTTAATAAAAACTGACCCGCAATGGCAAAAAGTTAATGCAGTTAAAAACGGAAAAGTCTATGTAAATCCAAATGGTGCGTTTATGTGGGATCGTTATGGAGCAGAAGAAGCGTTAGAAGTACAATGGGCTGCAAAAACATTGAATCCCGATAAATTCGCAAATCTGGATATGAATCAAGTCACAAAGGACTTTTATAAAACTTTCTTGAATTATAATCTTACAGACGATGAGACAAACAGAATTCTTACATGTCAAAATCCTGCAAAATAAAGCAGGAAAGTCAGCCATATTCAAGGGACTTTCTTTAATATAACAAAAAGAACAAAGCTGGAGGATAGTCGCATCTGGTTTTGTTTTTGAATTGAAAAAACGGACAGCAAACTGCTGTCCGTTTACATGTCTTATGAATTTGATGCCTACCCTACTTTGAATGAGGCTACGCTTCCTTTAGCGGTTGGTGTAACTTCAAGGCGAGCGTCAATTCTTTCCTTTAATTCAGGGACATGAGAGATAATCCCTACCAAGCGTCCCCCTTGCTGCAAGTCGATCAGCGCTTTGATGGCAAAGTCAAGGGACTCGGGGTCTAGAGTACCGAAGCCTTCATCGACAAAGAGCGTATCCAGGTGAATACCCCCTGCATAGGACTGGACGACATCGACTAAGCCTAGGGCCAAGGAAAGTGAGGCCAGGAAAGTTTCACCTCCGGAAAGAGTTCCAACTCCCCGAGCAAATCCAGTATAGTTATCGAAGACTTCCAAATCAAGTCCACCGGCACTGTTTTTGCGTGTTCGATCCATTGTGCGTTGAAGATAATAACGTCCTTTGCTCATCATCTTAAGCCGTTCATTCGCGGCGAGAGCAACGTCATCTAATAAGGCACCCAAGACAAAACGCTGGAGGGTAAGACGGTAATCATTTTGGCCATTGGCTATTTCCGAGAGTTTACCCATCACAGCATAGCGGGAAGCCAGTTTATTCATTTTTTGATCATTGGCCATTAATCGATCAAGCCAGCGCTGTATGGACTTGAGCGTCGTAAGGAGATCTGAATGATGCCGGAGTGCTGCTTCATACGCTTCTTTACATGTATCGGCGGCGTGTTGGAGTTTAGCTAAATCGGGGCGAGGCAGGGATTCTGTGATCTCTTTACTTCGTTGTGCCCGTTGTTGGGCGGCACTTAAATTAAGTTCAAAGTCCTTGATACGTTCCTGTACTTTCTGGATTCGTTCTTGGGACCATTTGGTTTTTAGATATTCATCAACGGTTAAAAAGCCGGAAGACTTGAGACGACTCGTGAATTCATTCTGAATATGGGTAAGACGTTCTCGGGCATGGGATAGGTTAACGGAGGTATTATCAAAATCTGCCTGGTTTTTAGTTAAAGCTTGGCTTTTTTGCTGATAATTCTTTTGAGCTTGCTCCAGGTCAGAGGTTAAATGGGCCTGAAGATCCATTGCGTTGCGCAAGGACCCTTGCAAAGCTTGAGGGTCTTGAAGTTCAGGGGGAACAGCCGCTTGACGCTCTTCCCATATTGTTTGGGCCTGCAAATACCGCTCATTGGCGGAGTTCCATGCTTTGTTGAGGTTTTCCTGCTCACTTTGTAAATCGATTTGTTTAGCAGCCAATGCTGTTAATTCGTGTTGAAGGGTTTCAAGCTGTTGAGCAGCCTTATAGGCTTCTTGGTATGAGGATTTCTTCTGATTAAGCAATAATGTCAGTTTTTCGAGTTCCATTAAAGCATAGTCCCCGAGCTCTTCTTTCAGAGTTTGTACCTTTTGAGCTAAGAGATCCCGTTCGTTCAGCTCCTGATGATAGGAAGTCTGCAGTGTTTTCTCATTTTTTTCGGCTTGCTCAAGCTCTGCTTGTTTCCTTTTGAGTGTACTTTCATCCGGAGTTTGCGCATAAAAGGCAGCGGGCTGGGGATGATGCAGCGAACCGCAAACCGGGCAGGGAGTTCCGGGCACGAGCTGAGAGGCCATGACTCCAGCTTGTCCATTAAGCCAGGCATGTTGAAGAGCACCATAAACTTGCTTTAACTCCTTAAGTTTTTCGTCAGCCTGTTCTACGCTTTGTTGAGTGGAGGACAGCTTGCGTTTGGCGATAAGCAGCTTTTTACTTTCTTGTTCAAGCTGGTTTCGTTTATCAAGGAAGGATTGAAGCTGTTCTAATTCCATTTTACGGCTTTGAGCTTGACCGGAGAGGAAGATAAGTGTTTGAGATTCTTCAGTTTTTCTTTGATGGGCTTTTTGAGCCTCATCAAATTGGGCTTGAAGATTATTCTTTTGTTTAAGAGCTGTTTGAGCGTTGGCCTGAGCTTCAAGCGCTTTCTCATGCGTTTGCGCAAGTGCTTCGACGGTGCCGGATAGCAGTTGAAGCCGGTGAATCTCAGCGGCAGCAGCTTCTCGTTCATGTGTTTTATTTTCTTGAACGGTTAGTTGCTGTTGGGCAAGTTCTGCTTGTTCTTTACTTGCTTGCAGGGCTTTCTCTTGGCCGTCGCGGGAGGCTTGGAGAGTGGCTGTATCTTGGGCTTGCTGCGCAAGGAGCGTTTCAGTATCTGTTAAATTTGCAGCTGCAAGTGCTTTATTTAGATTCTGGCGGAATTGATCGACAACAGAAATTTTCTCATTAAGCTTTTTCAGCTCAATTTCGGCAGCTTCCCGTTCGTTCCACTGATCTTGGATACGGGTTGCTGTCGTAATTTGAGCTTGAGCATTTTTAAATTCCTGATCCAGATCTCCCACTTTTTTTCGTAAAAGGACTTCTTCTTCTTGAGCCGTTTTCAGATTGCTTTCTAATTCGTTTAAGGTTGTAACTGAAGCTTCCTGGAGAATCAATTGTTGTTCCTGAACAAGTTCTTTATGAAGCTGTGTAAGTTCTTTGGCTTTTGCTTTTAGCTTATCTTCGATCAAACGGTATATATCGGTTTTAAAGAGGGTTTGCATTATTGCTTCGCGTTCATCTGAGGTGGCAGTTAAAAGTTTGCGGAAGTCGCCTTGCGGCAGAAGTACAACCTGACGAAATTGTTCACTTTTAAAGCCGAGAAGTGATTCGATCTTTTCCGTAACATCACGTCCTGTGCTAGACAACAACTCATAATCGCCCTTTTCTGAAAGCTGGAATAATTCTGCTTTAGCTAGAGCATGGGTTGTGCCCTCGCCGCGTTTGCTCAAACGTTCCTGCTCAGGCCAGCGCTTAACGAGGTATTGTTTTGTGCCAATGACAAATTCGAAATCCACTTCTGTTTCAACGGAAAGATCAGCATGATCACTGCGCATCGATTTGCCTGTGCGAGAGGTTCCGCTGGCTGTTCCGTAAAGGGCATAACAAATCGCATCCAAAATTGAGGTTTTGCCTGAGCCTGTCGGACCGTGGATGAGGAAAAAGGAACGTCCTTTAAGTTCTGAAAAGTCTAGGGTTTGTTTATTTGCATAAGGACCGAAGGCAGAAAAAGTTAGAACGAGTGGTTTCATGCTGACACCTCCCGTGCATCACGGAAAACCTCATCCAGAACCTTGACGAGTTCATTCTCTTGGTCTGTGTTGAGTGCCTGTCCTGTCATTTGTTCAAAGAAAGAGGCAAAGAGTTCTTTCTCCGTCAATTTGCGGTGATCGGCATCAAGTCCTAACAGATTACTGGCATTCGTTATGTAAGGACGTTCAAGGGCTAGAACATTCGGAAAAACAGCCCGAAGCTGACCGATTGGATCAAGGATTGGGTCGGTATCTTTAAGAACAATTTGCAGATAATCGTCTCGATTTCCAAAAGAATCTGCTCCTTCGAGAATTTGTCTAAAATAACCTTCAAGGATTCGAACATCCCGACGAGGAGACATGGCAATGCTCTCAATGTGGGCTTGTCCCTGCGAATTCAGTTCCACAAGATTGATTCCTTTGATCTGATTGGCCTCAGAAAAGGAATATTTGAAAAGGGAGCCAGGGTAACGGATAACGTCACTTCCTACTTTTTGAGAATTATGCAGATGTCCTAAAGCGGTGTAATTAAAGGGCTTAAAGATCTCTGCACTGACCGCGCCGCTGCCGCCGACTGAAAGAGGACGCTCAGACTCACTTACAGAACCTCCGCTGATAAAAGCATGGGCAATAGCAACTTTGCGCTGAGCTTCAGGAATTTGCTGTAAAGCATGTCGGACCATAATATTTAAAGCGTGCTCATGGTCTAAAGCTTCCGGTTCTTGAAGCCGTTCTCTAACGACTGAGGGTTCCGCATAGGTCAGTGGAACAAAGTAAACAGGACCATATTCATCCTCGAGGATAACATTACTGGCTTTTCCCGTAAGCGGTCCAAATACATGCAAGCCTTGCCGGGCAAGAAGTTTATTGCCAAACCCCAGGCGTTCCGGGCTGTCATGATTACCTGCGATCACAATGACAGGAATTCGGTAGTCCAGAATCAGCCGGGAGAGTACTTCATTTAAAAGCTCCACCGCCTCAGTCGGCGGAACAGCCCGATCATAAACATCTCCAGCTATGACAATAGCCTGAGGCTTGCTGTCCCGCACTAACGCAAGAAATTGATCAAGCAAATAAGCTTGATCTTCCGTAAGATGAACCCCATGAAAAATCCGGCCAAGATGCCAATCCGAAGTATGTAAAAATCGCAAGGTATACCCCCCTTATAACGAAATAATAAGTTTTCGCATAATGTAAACGTAAATAGTGAAAGAACTTCTAAAATAAAGATAAAGACCCATAAGCGTAGCTTCGCGTACAGACGTGAACGATTTTGCGAAGGGGCGCTAAAGCGTACGATGCTTGTGTGGGGCAGCGGCGCCAGTGGTTCACATGCAGAAAGCAGAAGGGTTTGGCAGAGCTCCCACGGAAGCAAGTATGCACGCCCTGAAGCAGTGAGTGAGCGGCTGTGCGCGAAGCTACACGACCAAATCATTTTTTCTTTAACTATTTATTTCGTTAAAAATTTTTAATTCCCTCCGAAACTTTTTAGATTCTCTTTCGTATTAAGAGTGTAAATACAATTTAAGGCGAAATATAAATTACCAGGAGGAAAGAAATATGACGGACAGATTGTATCGCTCTGGAGTAGATAAAAAGTTAGGAGGTGTCTGCGGGGGCCTGGCCGAGTTCTTTGATTTTGATGCAACGTTAATTCGGCTGATCGTGTTAGTCACGATCTTTATGGGAGGAATGGGGCTGCTTGCGTATCTCCTTGCTTGGGTGGTCATTCCCATAAATCCGGCTCACCAAAGAGCTGATCATCCGCATAATATTGGCGAGGAAATCCGTTCAAGTGTTGAAGATCTTTCAACCAGCGCTCAAGGATTTGCTGAGGAGTTAAGATCTGTTAACCATGGACGGCGAAAAAGGTATGTAGGGATTGCCTTGATCGTTTTGGGAATTCTTTTCCTATTGGAACGCATTGCGCCGTACTTTTTTGACTGGGGCAAGATGTGGCCGATCATTTTGATTCTGATCGGTATTGGGATCATTTGGAGGAGGGATTAATTGATGCGCCGTACGGCCGATTCGTTAAGCAGAGGATTTCTGTTTATTGTCCTGGGAATAGTTTTTTTCCTTAATTCGTATGGAGTTTTGCCCTGGGGTTTCTGGGCAAATGTCGTTGATCTCTGGCCGCTCATCTTTATCCTGGGAGGGATCGCCCTCCTCTTTAGTAGACGCATTCCGTTTAGTACTGTGATGCTTGTTTTTTTAATCGTTCTTGTAGGATATTCATTTTTGCCTGGAGTAGACCGAAACAGGTATATTGGACCGTTTAATGGAAATTCGAGCGGGGGAGGAGATTTTCTTGTTCCAATGGAGGAGGGGACTAAAAAGGCAAATCTAACGCTAAATTTAGGAGGGACGGATTTACGGCTTAATACATCCGGCCCTATTTCCGACCCTAATAAACTCTTTTATGGGAAGTACGATTGGAAGGCCAATTTTGCTTCTGCTAATGATCCGGCACCTCAAATTTCCCACACCAAAAATGGGAATACCGTAAATATCCAATTCAATTCAGAGAGAAAAATGGGGTTAGGGACAAGTAAAATGGACCTTACGTTAAATCCTCAGGTGGATTATGGGAAAATGCAAATCAATGCAGGTGCCTTTAATGGTGTTATGAATTTAAGTGAACTGCGCGTGAACAATCTGGATATTAATTGCGGCGCGAGCCAGCTGGAGCTGGATCTTGGGGATACGGGGGGGCCGACACAGGCCGAAATTAATGCGGGTGCTTCAAAAATTAAATTAGTTGTTCCTGAACAAGTGGGTGTTAAAATCAAACTTAGCGGCTTCACAAGCAGTACCAATTTTGCAGGAGACGGATTGGTTTTAAACGATAAAGAATGGGTAAGCTCTAACTATGATACAGCGAAGACAAAGGTAGATATGGCGATATCTGTTGCCGCAGGCAAGATCGATTTGGAGAGACAGAAAACTAAAGACGTAACGTATTAAGCATTTAATAACGAATGTTAAGTTTGAAAAAGGTCCGGTTCAAATGAACTGGATCTCTTTTTACGTTATCTTAGCAAACTTTTTCAAAAACTTTACTTTAAGCAGGTTAAGTATTTACAAAGATTATTTAAAATAAAATTATACGAAAGGAGCATTGCGATGTATAGTATCACACACGGTGAAGTTTCCTTCGAGGAGATGTGTCAGTTAATTAAGATGTATACATCTCAAGACCCTGATGCTGAGTTTAAAATTGCAATTGGAACAGACAGCCAGAATTTCAGTTATACAAAAATCCCTGTGACGATTGGAATACATAAAATCGTTAATAATGTGGGCCGTGGGGGGATCTTTTTCGCAGAAATCAAGCGAGTCCCGAAGATAAATAATATGAAACAAAAGCTCTTTTACGAAACTAATTTAAGTTTAAACTACGCATTTAGGTTAAAGCAATTATTTGATCAGGCGGAGATTCCAAGGCAAATCAGTGTTCATATCGATGCAGGTTATAATGGCCCGAGTTCTCAATTCGTAGATGATTTGACAGGCTGGGTTAAATCCTGCGGCTTTGAAAGTGTAATAAAACCGGATTCATATATGGCTTCAAGTGTTGCTAATAGGCTATCAAAGTAGAAGTATCAAAAGTATTTAAAACATTTGAGGAGAATTTTCAATGGATAGAATTGCAGAGATATTACAAGGCGGAGATATTAATATATTTTATTGGATTAACCAAGCGGTTCGATCCTCTTTTGCTGATTGGATTTTACCTAAATTCACACAAATAGGAGGGGCGCTCTCAAGTGTTTTATGCGCTCTTTCCTTATTGCTGAGTAAATCGATGTTTTGGCATCAAGTTGGCATAAATCTGGCTTTAAGTCTTAGTATAAGCCATCTGATTGTGCAGCTTTTAAAAAGGTTTGTCCGACGCCGTCGTCCCTATGAAGTCCTAAATGGGGTATTCACAGGTTTAAAGCTTTATAAAGATGCTTCTTTTCCTTCGGGACATTCCACAGCAGCATTTTGTATGGCAACAGTGCTTTCAGCGGCAGTTCCTTCTTATTTACTTATCTTTTACAGTATTGCTTTAATTGTTGCTTTATCTCGAGTATACCTTGGGATGCATTACCCCTCTGACATTACAATTGGGGCGGGAATAGGGATAGTTACAGCAGCATTTTTCATAGGATAATCCACTTAATGAAAGTAAGGAGGAAACTCAGTGACGCTTAAAGAGGAACGGATCATCAATAAAATATGGGGAGGAAATACATTAAATTATTTTAACTGGATAGGGGAAGTACACATTTCTAAACAGATCACGGGGCAAAAGTTAAAAAGACAAAAAACAAAAGTCAAAAGAAGCGAAATTCTTAAAATATAAGAGATTCGCTTCTTTAATAAGAATAAGCCTTTGGCATTATTGAAATGTTTACTTTGCAACTTCAAACGCTTTATTTTCTTTCTGATTTATTTCTTCTTCAGGCAAGTCTAGAGTAAACTCGCTTTGATCAAAGGGGGGCATGCTTTCCAAAAATCCTTCAGTTTCCGAGGATTGCTCTGCTTCCAATGATTCCTTTGTTTCGAAGGTGTCTTTGGAGGCAAGACGGAAACGGCTCATTTCCTGTTGAAGGTTCTGAGCCAAGTCTGAAAGACTAAGGCTGGCTGATTTTAAATCTTCCAGCGCTGCGCTTTGTTCTTCGATTCCAGCGTAGACGGTTTGTGCTTGTGCAGCTGTATCTCGACTGAATTCCTCTACATCCCGAACTGACATCGTGACACTCTGGCTAGAGTTCGAAATATTGTAGATTGACTGAGTGATTTCTTGAATTTCATTGACCACTTCTTGAATGAGTCCAGTGATAGAGTCAAAGCCTTCTCCGGCATGGTTAACAATTTTAATTCCCTCATCAACGAGGATGGATTCATCATTCATTGCTTTGATCGCATTTTGTAAGTTATTTTCATTTTCTTGAATAAGAGAAACAATTTCACGAGTTGCATTTTCAGTTTGTTCCGCAAGCTTACGGACTTCTGCCGCAACCACTGAAAAACCTCGACCATGTTCACCTGCCCGAGCGGATTCAATAGCGGCATTGAGCGCGAGCAGATTCGTTTGACTTGCAATTCCAGAAATGACTTCAGTAATATCTGAAATTTGATTTGAACTTAATGATAATTCTTGAATTGCGTTTTCGACAAGTTTTGTGCCTTGCCCAATTTGGGACATTTGATTGACGGCTTGTCCAACAGAGGATTGTCCTAATTTAGCCGTATTTTCTGTTGTTTCCACAAGTTTGGAGATACTTGAACTGTGCTGGGCAATCGATTGAACCGTTGCTGAAATTTCTTCAATTCCACTTAATGTATTATTTAGAGAAGAGGATTGTTTGGCCGTCCCTGTGGCAACATGATCAATGGAGGCAGCCATTTGATCCGAGGTTTCCGATGTTTGTTGAGTTACGTAGAATAGGTGATTTGAGGAAGTCGCAACGCGCTGTGAGGATTGAACAACTTGGCTTACGAGAAATTGAAGGTTTTCTAACATTTTGTTTACTCCGTCAGCCAGTCTTCCTGCTTCATCTCGAGCTTGTCCGGTAATTGGCTTAATATCTAAATTGCCTTCAGCAATTTCTTCAACCGATTTTAGAATGGTTTTTAGGGGCTTAGAGATTAAGCGAGATAACCATAACCCTGCAAGTAAAGCAACAAATCCCGCAGTAAGAGGCAGCCCAAAAAGGATTTTTTCGGCACGTGCAAAATTCAGGTTATCTCGTTCTAAGGTGGCTGCTGCTTCTTGACCGCTAAATTCCAAAAGCTCCGTATAAAGAGTACTGATCTCTTGATTGTTTTGGTAGGTATTCTTTTGATAATCTTCATAGATCTGAGCTTTATCTCCGGTATCTATCTGAGCAAGGACTTTCTGCCGTTCAGCCTTAATTTGACTTAGGAGTTCTTCTAAACGTGCCAGTCGCTGAACTTCGAAAGGCTGCAAAGTTATTGCTTTATATTTTGCAAGAGCTTCTTCGCCTAAGGCTGCAACGATATTGGCCTGTGTCAGGAGCTGGTGTTGTTTATTTACATCCGTTGAAGGGAGAAAAGCCTGAGTCAGATAGAGCTCGGAGGTTTTTGCACTGCTTTCGGCATCACCCAGGAGTTTAATGGAAAGGGTGGAATTCGAGTAGATTAAATTCATAGCCTGTTTTGCCTGAAGATAATAGGTGTATCCAGTAAAGCTTAACCCTGCCATGAACAGGATCATAAGCATGACGAGTGAGATGATTTTATAGGCTGTTTTCCAATGGCGAAAACCAATCATTGTTCTAGTCCTTTCTCAGCATTTTGATGGCTGTGATTTAATGTTTCGATAAGATATGCATTTCCCTTAATCAATTTTGTTTCTTTTTTAAGATGAGCCACGTGTTCAGTAATTTCAGCTGAACTAAAGTATTGCTCAGCAGATATAACTAAAACGGCTAAAGCTACACTAAGGTGACTTGCCCCAATCATTTTCTCCGTTTTTAATTCGAACTCGGAAATGATTTTCTGACAAATTTTTTTAAGGTCCGGGCTTTGGGTTATGAATACAAAATCGTCTCCGCCGATATGACCGACAAAGGTTTGCTCCGGGAAAGCGGAGGCGGCTTTGAGCAATATTTTCCCCAGAATTTTGATAACCATATCTCCTTTCTGGAATCCAAAAGAATCATTGTAATGTTTGAATTGATTAAGATCTGCGTAGATGAGGGTAAAAGAGCCTTTGTTATTCACTCGTTTTTGGATTTCTTGTTCAATAGCGATATTTCCAGGTAAGCCTGTAAGTGGATTTGCTCCTTGTGCTATTTTGATTTGAGTTTCCGCCATAGCCTTTATAAGAGAGGCAACTTTAACCATTCCGATCGGCTGCTGCTGGTGAATGACAACGAGGCCATCGTAAAGTTTAGCATCAGAACGTGACATAGCAAGACTTGAAGCAACCTCGATGGGAGTATTATCTTCAATAATTAGTGGATTGTTATCCATTAGCATTGTAACGGGTCGTTCCATGTAGAGGCTGACTCCGTAACGGGTTCCCAATGAGGAATAAAATTTATCGCGATGAATAACGCCAACAATACGTTGGTGTTCACTGACCCCGATTAACCAAATATTAGGATGAGCTCTAAAATATTCATCAACGATACGAACCGAGGATTCAAAGGAAAAAAGGGGAAGGGGTTCGACTAGAGAAAGAATGGTATTGGCCTCATTGATTTTGACGTGGGGATGGTTTTTAACTATTTCAAGACTTATCGGATTGATTTCCGGGCGATCAAAGGCTGGACGGGCGACAAAGTAGCCTTGGACATAATCTACACCTAATTGAACGACAGTACGCATTTCTTCTTCTCTTTCTACACCTTCGGCGAGAATTCGGCACCCGATTCGATGGGAAAAGGTAATAAATGTCTCGAGCAGGGCCCATTTTGTAGGATCGGTATGAATGGATTCGATCAGCGAACGATCAATTTTTAAAAAATCGGGATGGAGTTCAGCTATTGATTGTAATGAAGAATATCCTGCTCCTACATCATCGAGGGCAATGTAATAGCCTTGGTTTCGATAGTGTTCCAAAGCCTCACGAAACGTGGCGAAATCTTGAATAGCACTGCGTTCAGTAATTTCAAGAACGACGTCAGAAGGTTTTAAATTTTTTTTGGCAAGAAGTTTACGCGTTTGACCCGAAGCAAAATCCGGATCGGAAAGAACTTGCGGATCAACGTTAAGAAATAAGATTTCCCGGGGGGCTAGTACATTAGATGAGTGACGAATAGCGCTTCGCCTGCATAAGGTTTCAATCGGATAGAGTTCCCCGATCTTTTCGGCAAACGGAAAAAGCTCAGCAATGTTAGAAAAATGAGTGGGAGTTTTCATACGGGCTAGGGCTTCAAAGCCAAAAATTTCTCCACGTTTCACGTCGAGAATAGGCTGGTAGGCTGAAGTTAAATGTTCGTTGGGATTAATGAGTAATTGATGAATCTCTTCCTTGCGCTGATCATAGTAGGGGTCAGGCTCAGATTTATTAAGACGGAAAGCTTCCTTGACGGCATTATAAAGCAAATAATCTGCACTCCTTGCTGCTTGAGCTTTACATTCTACGAATCCGGAGCGGAGACGCAGATCTTCTGATACGAACTCATGTATTTTATTATTAATTTTTGTTAATAGTGAAGAAAGCCATGGATGGATAAAACTCTTAAAATCAAAATGCGTATGATTAAGCGGAACAAAATAAATAGCAAAGTCATCTCCCCCCCTGCATTCAAGAAGGGTTATTTTAAAGAGATGAGCGTGCTGCCGAAGAAGATGATCAATGCTTTTTTCCAATTCGTCCAGAATCCGATTACAGGTTGCATAACCCCGCCGGAACTCAACTTCGTGAAATTTAACAATGTCGAGATATAATACCCAGACTGAATAACCATCCCGGAGAATTTTATATAATTTTTCTTCCTGTGGTTGGTTAAAACGTGAGATTTTATTCATGATCAATCCCCTTTAATAAAACAGGAATCTATTGAAGCCTTAATGTGATTCCTTTAAGTTGATTTTTCATAAAATCCAAGTAACCGGCAGTTGTTTGAATTGTCAGAGGGATAATATCTTTTGCGGCATTCTTATATGTTTCCTCATTACAAGAGGCATGTGAGGAAACGAGCGGATAATATGAAACGGATTGGGCCGCATTAAACTCAATCCATTGACTCGGATGGGTAAAGTTTGGATAGAACCCTCCTTCATCGGTTTTATAATCCTCCCAATGTCGAGTTACCCATTTCTCAAATTCCTGGTGGCCGTCAAAAACGGAGCCTATGGAATGATGGGGTTCAGTCATGTCTTGAACGATATGAAGAGATGCGCCTAAATAAAACATTCCTTTGATAACGTCTTTGGAAAAATAGGTTAATGCATGATTGAAATAATATTGGGCTTCTGCAGTCGCCCCGGGCCAATATGTGCTTCCGGACTTCTCAGGATTAGCATAAAAATGGCAAACATTTTTCCAACCTTGATCGGCCCAGAACAATCCTTTGCGAATCCAAGGATGATAAGGCTGAAAAAAAGTGCGGACTTCATCTTTACCGTCATTGGTCAACATAATATAAGCTTGTCTAAGAAAATAGTCATGACTTAAGCCCGGGGTATCCAGAAAATACTGCAGAGGAGTCATTGGAGCTAAAAAAATCTTAGTCATTGTTACAAGGGCAGAGAAGTTTTCTTTGCTCATGTTACACCTCTCTTATAATTGATATTTAATTTTTACGTAAAGTGTATATCTATTACGTAAAACGTGTATTAGCGCGAAGTAAGGAAAAGTTAAAGAATTGTAAAGCTTATGTAAAAATATAATAATATTTATTGTCTATATCGGGGACAGCTTACAACAAACAGGTGACTCAATAGTGGACATATGTCACTAAATGAGACATAATTAATACAGGCTTAAATGAAAAGACTAATGTTTTAAAGGAGTACCTGATTGGTACAATTTTTGCAAAGAGTATATATTCAGAAAGTTTAAGGATGAGTTAGGAGGTTTGGTCATGAACCGTGTAGTTGCTAAACAATTCAGCTTTAGGCAGTATGACAGGCTAAAGACAATTCTCGACAATCCCTTTGAAGGAATCATGGCGATTGACAACACAGGAACCATCTTTTTTATTAACTCGTTTTTCCTGGAAATTCTTAATTACACTGAGAATGATGTATTGGATAAAAAAATATGGGATATAATTCCTAATTGCAGGTTGTTTGAGACAGTTGGGCAAGGCTATTCTATCTGGGGAGAGACACTAAAGATTAATGCCAGGGAATTTCTGGTGGCACGGTTTCCCTTAAAAATTGACGGACAGATTATTGGCGCCATGGTCAAAACGTTGTTCCCCGATCAAACCATCGCTAAGGAAATTGCGCAAAAACTAGCAAGGCCGGGTAAACCGGAAAGCACTGTGCGGACGCTTTGTACTTGCCTGGATATCATGGGAGAAACACCACCCATGTTATATGTAAAAAAACTGGCCCGGAAAGCTTCACGAACCAGTTCAACATTACTCATTACTGGGGAAAGCGGTACCGGCAAAGAAATTGTTGCCCAGGCGATTCACACCCGCTCCGTCAGGCGTGAGGGCCCTTTTATCAGTGTCAATTGTGGCGCAATACCGGAAAACCTTCTCGAATCCGAATTATTTGGCTATGTTGAGGGGGCGTTTACCGGGGCAAAAAAGGGAGGAAACCCGGGTAAGTTTGAACTGGCAGACACTGGGACCATTTTATTGGATGAAATAGGCGATATGCCTCACTATATGCAGGTTAAGCTGCTCCGGGTATTGCAGGAAAGGGAAGTATGGCGAATTGGGGCCACCTCTCCTACCAAACTGGATGTCCGGGTTATTGCATCAACTCATATGGATTTAAAACAACTGGTCAAAGAAAAGAAGTTTCGCGAAGACCTTTACTACCGTTTAAATGTATTGGAAATTAATATGCCGCCTCTGCGGGATAGAGTTGAAGATTTGCCTCTCTTGGTGGATGCTTTGATTACTCGGATAAACTCGAGAATTGGTGCTGATGCCAAAGGCATAACCCCGGAATCCCTGAAGATTATGAAAGCCTATTACTGGCCGGGAAATGTCAGAGAACTGGAAAATATTCTTGAGCAAG
Source organism: Desulfitobacterium nosdiversum (assembly GCF_049860565.1). Taxonomy (GTDB): domain Bacteria; phylum Bacillota; class Desulfitobacteriia; order Desulfitobacteriales; family Desulfitobacteriaceae; genus Desulfitobacterium_A; species Desulfitobacterium_A nosdiversum. Next base: position 3,929,500 of record NZ_CP172056.1, on the reverse strand, counting down.
CGATCAACTGGAGTCAGGATTCGATCATAGACATTCGTAATATTCCGATCAAGCCTTGGGAGAATGGCTGCGACAGCGGAAATTCGACCGTGATTGAAAGCCAAAGTTTTCGCAGCCATATCTCCGATACCGAACGGGACATGATTCTGCATGTTTTAGAACAAACAAACGGCAACAAGGCTAAGGCGGCGCGATTGTTGAATATGCAACGTTCAGTATTGTATAGAAAGATGGAAAAACTAAATATTATGTGATTAATTGAGCGTAGCCTTTTGCGACATATGTAACCTTAAGTCACAGCAAGAAAGCTCCTGAATAGAGAAATCAGGAGCTTTTTTGCTGCATATTTGCGGATGGATGAACATGAATTTCTTTGGCATGGTTATTGCATAATATGAAAATGCTGATGGCCATCAGTTTTAAACCAACGAAAGATTACGATCTTATGGAGGGAATGTAAGTGTCTAAATTTGCAAACAAACTTAAATCTATGGATGAAGCACTAAGTGTTATTCCCCAAAACGGCGCGACCATTATGATGGGAGGATTCGTTGGTGCCGGAGAACCCACTTGCTGTATCGAGTGGTTAATCAAAAACCAAATACGTGAAATTACCCTGATAACCAATGAACCCGGCTTAGGCGGGTTCGGAAGGGCCATGCTATACAAGAACGGTTTAGTGAAAGAAATTATTTCATCTCACGTCGGAACGACTCAAGAGTCAACCGATGAATACCTAAAGGGCAACCTGAAAGTGGAACAATTTTATCCAATGGGTACCTGGATTGAAAAAGTACGGGCCGGCGCCATGGGACTCGGCGGTGTCCTTGTTCCTGTCGGCGTAGGCATTCTGGACGACCCCGCACTCTTCCCCGAGTTGAAAGAACCGAAACAGGTGATTGAAGTCAACGGTATTAAGTGCTTTGTCGAGCCTGCTCTGAGAGCGCCGATCGGTCTGGTCAAAGCTTGGCGCGCGGATGAAATGGGCAATTTAGAATATCGTCATACCAGCATGAATTGCAACCCGATGGTTGCCATGGCTTGTGATTATACGGTGGCAGAAGTGGAAGAAATTGTTCCCGTGGGCACCATTCCACCCGAGCGGGTAGGAACTCCGGCTCCTTTTGTCCAAGCGGTGGTTAAGGGATTAAGCCTGGAAGAGCATGACGAGATTTATCGCCGCCATTGGCTCAAAATCGGGAAATTGACCCCTGAAGAATAAAAATTTTTTAGCTTAACAATGAGGAGGAACGAACATGGATCCCAGAATATTAATTGCAAAACGTGTTGCAGGCGAAATGAAAGACGGACAACTTGCCAATTTAGGATTTGGCATGCCGACCCAGGCTTCAAATTATTTGCCTGAGGGCGTTAAAGTTATGTTTCATGCGGAAAATGGCGTTTTCGGGGTTGGACCCAAACCAAAAGCCTCAGCAGCTCAAGCCGATATGACCAATGCCGGTTCAGAACCCGTTACTTTGCTGCCAGGGGCAGCCATTATGGATTTGGCGACCTCATTAGGGGCAATGCGCAGCGGGATCTTAGATATTACCGTCTTGGGTGCGCTGGAAGTTGACCAGTTGGGCAACATTGCCAACTGGGCGGTTCAACGCAACGGCAAATGGTGGCCAGGGATCGGGGGAGCCATGGATCTTTGCTATGGCACAGAACAAGTGATTGCCTGCCTTATGCATACCGACAAAAGCGGGGAATCCAAAATTCTTAAGAAATGTACTCTCCCGCTAACAGGAAAAAGCTGTGTTAAGACGATCATCACCGATAAGGCTGTGTTTGATGTCGGAGAAAATGTCCTTATATTAAAAGAACATGCCCCGGGTGTAACTCTCCAAGACATTGAAGCATGTACGGAGGCTGACTTTATCGTTGCTGATACTTTCTGCGAAATGAAATTATAATCAGCAATTATATTAGGAGGCCTACCCGCGTAGGCCTCTCTGGAAATACTACAGGAGGTGGATTGTTTGAACGTTTCCGAAAATGAAGCACGCAGTGATGTTATAGAGAGAGCCAGGATATTCTGTAAAAATCACCTTCGGCCTATTGCCAGGGATCTGGATCTGGAGTGTAGGTTTCCAAGTGAACTGTCAGGTATGATGGCCAAAGAAGGATTCTTTGGTATGAATTATACTGCTGAATACGGCGGTAGTGGCTATGATTCCGTGACGACCCACATGGCGGCTAAAGAATTGGCCAAAGCGAGTGCCGGTGTAGCCTTAACCTTTCACGTGCATTGGATGGCTATTGACGTCCTCTTGAAATTCGGAACCGAGGCCCAAAAACAGAAATACCTGCCCGATCTTATCCAAGGTAAAAAAATAGCTGCCTATGACATCAGCGAGGCTCAGGCGGGTTCTGATGCTGCCGGAATTAAATCTGTAGCCGCAAATACTGATGCCGGCTGGGTTTTGAATGGAGCTAAATATTTTTGTACCAATGGCGGGTTAGCCGATATTTATTTCGTTGCTTTAAAGACTGATGTGGATGCCGGAGCAAAAGGCATCAGCATGTTTATCGTGGAGAAAGGGACGCCTGGATTTGCAATTGGCGCTCCGGAAGAAAAAATGGGATGCCGCAGTTCCTATACCACGGGATTAAGCTTTAAGGATTGCGTCATCCCCCATGACAACATGATCGGCAAGATGAATGACGGTTTTAAAATCGCTATGTATGGTTTGGTAGGAGGACGTCTGGGGATGGCTTCCATGGGGCTGGGCATTGCCGAAGCCGCCCTGGAGACTGCTGCGGAATATGCAAACAGGAGAAGCGCCTTCGGCAAACCGCTGAACACACTTTTTTCGATTCAGGAAATGTTGGCGGATATGTATGTAAAGTTGGAAGCCGCTAACCTGCTGGTTTTTGAAACGGCAAAGAAAAGAGATAGCGGAAAGGATTATGCTTTGGATACCTCTGTGGCGAAAATCTTTGTGGCTGAAGTCGTGAATGAAGTTTGTCACAAAGCCCTGCAAATATTCGGCGGTCACGGTTACATGAAGTACAACGACCTGGAACGCTATGCCCGGGATGGAAGACTGCTTGATATCGGAGTGGGCACATCCGAAGTGCTGAAGATGGTTGTAGGTTCGGCTGTTGCGAAAATCAAAGGCATCGTTTAATTATTAATCCGATTGGGAGGATAATGTATGGATTATATCGTAAAAAGACGATTTAACAGCAAGCTGACCACCGGGATGGTGGGCATAATCATCTGTTTTGCCTACGCTCTCATTTACTGGCCGGTTTGGGCGACAGTGGCCAAAGCTTTCATTACGGCAACGGCTGCGGCAGGGCTCCAAGCCGTAGAACCCGCTCTGGCCAAAAATTTCGTAAGCACGTTTGTGGAAGGAACCTTTTTTTGGTGCAGTATCAGTGCCTGGGTCTGGCAGACTCTGATATTTGGCAACTATGGAAAATATGCATTGACGAAGAAACAACCCGGTGCCGGAATCTGGTATACCTTTCTCAGTTTTGTCTGTGGGATCGCTGCTTATTTCATTTTGATATCTTTTATCGGTATCTGGTGGAAGCCCTTCAATCTTGCCATTATGTTTACTCCCAAAAATGCTGCCGAACTTCATTTGGCCCTTGAAGGATGGGAAGCTGCCAATTTCTATGTCCTTCCTGTGCTTATCGCCCAAATTCCTTTTGTGTCTCTATTTCAAAAGAAACCATGGGCCGGTAATTTGAAGCCTCCCCTTGACGGCTTAGCTGTGATGATGATGAGCACCGTATTTGCTTTACTGGTTTGGTTTGCCATGTTCATTCCCAGCTTTATGAACTTTCAACTGGGCGGGCACGACATTATCACTCAGCCCATGGGATCCTGGCCGGCGGTGCTGGCCTTCTGTCAAGGATTTATTCTCTGGTTCCTCATTCCGGCGGAAGGCGGGGAAGGTTATCCTTATAAGCTTATTACCGGAAAACAGCCTTGGATGGGGCTTATCGGTGTAGTGGGGGCTCTAATACTAGGCGGCTATTTAACTCCTGCTCTTTATGTCGCTTTGATTCATGCTTTTAACATCAATCCCGGAGTTAATTCGTACGTTACAGCCGCTTCCCTGGAGCTGTCAGTCATTGTTGCCATGTTGTGCTGGCATCACCTGTTCGATGACTACCCCGGCGCCGAAATCGTCTCAAGTCCTGCCAAGCGGGTTGCTATCCGACTCGTGATCTGGCTTGGGCTTGGAACTGTTTTTGGCCTTACCTGGCTTAAAGTTTACAAACTTCTTCCATTTGCCGGGAATGATCTCGGAATGGGCTTCCCGGTCATGGGCGTTCTGGCTGGTCAATTTGCCTTACTCATGGTATTCCTCTATTTCAACACCTTCTTTGACAAATGGCCGCTTGTCTATAAAGAAGCAGTAGTTAGAAATGACCAGGGAGTTAGTTTGTAAAAGAAAATAATCCCATATAAACAATTACGACATAAATATTAAAGATTTATGTATTAAAACTTTGAAGAATATTGGGTAGTAGAGTGAAAGCCGACTGGGTTGCGTTAGTGATTCAGCGGCTTTTTTATTGTTAAAAATTTATTTTTTAACAATAAATTAACCTGTTTTTCATTTTGAATTAACACGGAGCGAATAAACTTGAAATGGCTTAAATAATAAATTACAACTCCAAACCGGCGGGGGGAATGTCAAAATGCCTAAAATATTATTAATCGAAGATGAACAGGTCATTCAAGAGCTTGTGACGTTCAATTTAACGCGGGAAGGATATGACGTTAAAGTTGCCGGAGATGGTAAAAAAGGATTGGAGATGGTTTATGCTGAACATCCTGATTTAGTGATGTTAGATGTAATGCTGCCTGAGTTGGATGGATATGAAGTTTGTAAGGCAATTCGATCAAATTCAGATACAACAAACCTGCCGATAATCATGTTAAGTGCGAGGGATGAAGTAGCGGATAAAGTAATCGGACTGGAATTAGGAGCAGACGATTATGTAACAAAACCCTTCAGCACTCGAGAATTATTGGCTCGGGTTAAGGCTAGATTTCGTGAAGGTAAACGCAGCGGTGAACCGGAAAAAGAAAAATCCATTCTTTGGGGAGAACTTGAATTATGGCCAGATAGTTACATTGTCACTTTAGCGGGAGAAAACATGAATTTAACAGCTAAGGAATTTGAACTATTGCATATCTTTCTAAAAAGACCGAATCAAGTTTTTAGTCGTGAATATCTTATGCAGAAAGTATGGGGTTATCAAGCAAGCGGTGATACACGAACCGTGGATGTCCATATCAGTAATTTAAGAAATAAACTTAAGTCTCTGGGTCCAGTCATCGAGTCTGTACGGGGCATCGGTTATCGATTTGCTTCTATTACTTCAAATCAAGCAGCAAAAAATTAACATACCTTTTACGATTATTTCATTGTTAATTAACAAACATTAACTATAATTCATTTTGTAAATTGCTTCAAATAATTTAAGAGTGAATTTAAGGGGGAAATTAAAACATGTTTAAATCGAAGTCCAGAATCGCTATTGTTAGCACAGCTTTAGTTGCCTTATTAGCTCTCGCAGGTTGCGGACAAGCTGCTGCACCTCAAGGGGCAGCACAATCTGCTACAATTGACAAGAAAACGATTACGGCAGCTGGATCAACTGCGCTGCAACCGTTGGCTCAAGCTGCTGCAAAAGATTTCATGGCTAAGAATAACGGAGTACAAGTAAATATCAGCGGCGGCGGATCTTTCACAGGATTAAACAATGTTGCAAGCGGATCTGTTGATATCGGTAGTTCGGATGTAACGGTTGATTCTGCTCCAGATTTAAAAGACAAAGGATTGGTTGACCATCAAGTTGCAGTTGAGCCTTTCCTCATCATTGTCAATAAAGATGTAACTGTTGATGATTTAAGCCAAGCCCAACTAACAGATATCTTTACAGGTAAAATTACAAACTGGAAAGAAGTTGGCGGTAAAGACGTAAAAATTACAATCATTGGTCGTGCGGCTTCCTCTGGTTCCCGGGCAACCATCAGCAAAGTTGTAATGGGCGGTAAGGATTTCACATCTGCAGCAACAGCACAGGATTCAACAGGTAACTTAATTACAGGTGTAGCACAAACTCCTGGATCAATTGGTTATATCGATGCAGCATATTTGAAAGATACTGTAAAAGCTCTGAAATATAATGGTGTAGCTTATAGTGCAGATGCAGTTATCAGTGGAAAATACCCAATCTATGCTTTTGGTCATATGTATACCAAAGGAGAGGCTACAGGAACGGTTAAAGCTTATCTCGACTACATCATGAGCGCTGACTTCCAAAACGCAAATGTTGAAAAAGCTGGTTTCATTCCTGTCAGCAAAATGAAAAAATAATGGAATCTATTGAAGGAATTCGATAGATCGTAAAATATAATCCTAACCCTTAAGGAGATGACGATCTCAATGAGGGGTTAGGATTTATTTTTAAAAAATTTTTTAACATAAACTTAACAATAGGTTAATTCGCACTTAACAGAGGGAAGCTAAAGTTAATTATGAAAGATTTGTCGAACATTATTAAATAAAAGGTTTCGAGTTTAATGGAGGTGGAGGTATTGCCTCAAAGAAGGTCCATGGTTTATTTTAACGATCGTTTGTTTCGATACCTTTTTATCGCGAGTGCAATTCTCGTTTCGCTGATCATCGTTTCAATCATTTGGTTTGTAGGGAATCAAGGGTTGGCAACCTTCCGTCAAACAAGTATTGTCGAGTTTTTTACGAGCAGTGTTTGGAATCCAAGCAACGGAAAATTTGGTGCACTTACATTTATTACTGGGTCTATTGCCTCGACCATAATTGCTATTCTCATTGGAGGTCCTTTAGGATTAGCAGGTGCGGTATTTTTAGCTAAAATTGCTCCGAATCGCGTGAGAAGGGTTATGCGCCCGGCTACCGACCTTTTTGCGGGTATCCCATCCGTTGTTTACGGTTATGTCGGCATAACGGTTATTGTGGATATCATACGCAAAACATCAAAATCCCCAACTGGTTTTGGCCTGCTGGCAAGTTCAATTGTTTTGGCGATTATGATTCTGCCGACAGTTATTAGTATTACAGAAGATACACTGCGTTCGTTACCGGATACTTATGAAGAAGCCTCATTAGCCTTAGGTGCAACGCGTTGGCAAACGATCTGGAGAGTATTGGTTCCAGCTGCAACACCAGGTATTATGACTGCTCTAATTTTAGCTATGGCACGGGCTATTGGTGAGACTATGGCTGTTCAAATGGTTATTGGAAATTCTTCACGATTCCCCGAATCGCTCGTTAGCCCAACTTCAACTTTGACGAGTAATATTGTCATGGAGATGGGGAACACTCCTTTTGGTTCGACATGGAATAATGCTTTATTTATGATGTCCCTTATTCTTTTACTGATTTCCCTTATTCTTATTATCCTCGTGCGCGTTGCTGCAAGAAGGGGGGCAGTTCGATGAGTCCTAAAAAAATAGATAAGATCGCAACTGGAGTTCTCTGGTTAGCGGCCTTGATAATTCTTGGAATTCTTGTTTGGTTTCTTGTCTATATTCTTGGCAGAGGGTTACCTTACCTTAATATTCAATTTTTAACGGGTTCGGATGGGGTTGGGGCTCAACTTTTCAATTCCTTTTATATTCTTTTCCTTTCCTTGCTCTTCTCTTTACCCATTGGAGTAGGAGCGGGCATCTATTTAGCTGAATATGCGCCTCAGAATAAGCTGACGGATTTAATTCGACTAAGCACAGAGAGTTTAGCCAGCGTACCCTCGATTGTTTTTGGATTATTTGGTATGATTATTTTTGTTAATAAGCTTGGGCTTGGCTTTTCCATCCTTGGCGGTTCGGCAACTTTAGCCTTATTAAATTTACCGATTTTAGTCCGTGTAACCGAAGATTCCCTGCGGGCTGTTCCTTCGAGCTATCGAGAAGCTAGTCTCGCACTTGGAGCCACGATGTGGCAAACCATACGCAAGGTTATACTGCCTACGGCTTTACCTGGTATTGTAACTGGGGTGACCTTAGTTGCCGGTCGTGCTCTAGGTGAAACGGCAATTTTAATTTTTACAGCAGGGATGAATGTCTCGCGTCATCTCTTTGATACGAACCCAATGGCGGCGGGAGAAACTTTGGCTGTTCATTTATTTGCAGTGAAGTCCAATCCTCTTCCGGGTACAAATGCGGATGCGATCGCTAATGGAACTGCAGCGCTGCTCATTATTATGGTCCTTATTTTTAATATTATATTAGCCTTGCCAAGTCGCTGGTTGCAAAAACGACTTCTCGGCAAAAACGAATAAAGGAGACTCCATTTATGAGGAATAAAATCGTTGTTGAGAATCTAGATTTATACTACGGCGATCATAAGGCTTTATCGGATATCAGTCTCACCATGCCTGAGAAAAGTGTAACAGCACTCATTGGACCATCAGGTTGTGGTAAGTCGACATTTGTACGTAGTTTAAATCGAATGCACGATTTGTTGCCGAATGTTAAAATCTTTGGCAAGATTAAGATTGACGACCAAGATATTTATGCGTCAGATACTGATATTGCTCTTCTAAGAAAACGTGTAGGAATGGTTTTTCAAAGACCGAATCCTTTTCCCAAATCCGTCTATGAAAATGTTGCTTATGGCCCACGTATCCATGGTGAGACTTCTAAAGCCCGATTAGATGAGATTGTTGAAGCGAGTCTGCGCGGCGCTGTTTTATGGAATGAAGTCAAAGATCGTTTACACAAAAGTGCACTTGGACTTTCGGGGGGGCAGCAGCAAAGATTATGCATTGCACGGTTGTTGGCAGTTGAACCTGAGGTATTGTTAATGGATGAACCTACTTCGGCTCTTGATCCGATTTCTACGATGAAAATTGAAGAGTTGGTAACGGAATTGAAATTAAAGTATACTATTGTTATCGTCACGCATAATATGCATCAAGCATCTCGAATTTCTGACCAGACGGCGTTCTTCTTAAACGGTGATCTTGTAGAGGTTGATGAAACAGGTGTACTATTTACCCGACCCGCAGATCAGAGAACTGAAGATTACATTTCCGGTCGTTTTGGTTAATAAAGGGGGCATCTAGAGTGACAACTCGCCATTTATTTGATGAAGCTTTAGAAGATTTGAATCAGAAAATATATCAGTTAGGAGAATTGGTGCGGAGCCAAATTGATATCGCTATCAAATCCCTTGTAAATCAAGATTTAGAGCTTGCGAATCAAGTCATTACTGGAGATCTCCAGGTGAATGAACTACAAGCAAAAATTGAAGAGCAATGCACTCTTCTCATGGCAACTCAACAACCGTTTGCGAAGGATTTGCGTAAAATTGTTGCTAACTTTAAGATTTCTATCAACCTCGAGCGGATAGGAGATCACGCGGTTGATATTGCGAAACAATCGCTGCGTATTGGCTCTCAAGAGTTAATGAAACCTCTCATTGATCTCCCGCGTATGGCAGAGCTTGTTCGGGAAATGGTGGCACAAGGCTTAGAGGCGTGTAAAAATGAAAACGTTGAAGAAGCAATGGCCATGGCAGCAAAAGATGATATGGTCGATCATTTATATAATCAGATTTTCCGTGAATTACTCGTTTTAATGATTGAGAAACCGTCGACGATTAACCAAGCGACGTACTTATTGTTTGCAGGGAGATTCCTTGAGCGGATGGGAGATTATTGCACAAATATTTCAGAAGAAACAATTTATGTAGTCACAGGAAAACGGTCAGACTTAAATTAGATAATAAGAGAAAAAGGCTTTGAATCATTGATTGGTTCAAAGCCTTTTATACTTTTTGCTGAAAAATAATCTATATTTAACAGTAAATTAATTAGAGGTTAACAAAGCTTATTTATAATAAAAGTAATTCATGCCTTCCCCTTACCATATAGGGGAGCTAAAACTCCCCTAAAATTTTTTTTTGAAAGGAGTGAACATGTTGAACGAAGAAAACTCACTTGTTATTAATGAAATTTTGCAAAGAGTTGGGCTAGAGCCTATAGGGCCTTCAATACGAAAATTGCCAATGAATCGAAAATCCTTACCTCGAAAAAAAGAAATTAAAGAAGCGCCACGAATTAAACCAGAATCTCATAACGTTTGAGTTCTGGTTTTTTAGATTAATGGATTTCAAGAATCAATTTTGTTATCAAAGCATCTGCGATTTTTGCATGGTATCTTATGATCACAACAAGGAGTTGTGGTATTAAACAACAAACTTATGTTTTTAACGGATTCGGAAGAAATATATAATGTGATCGAGGGAACAAGAGCAAGCGGTTTCAGAAAATGTTCTCATTTGTTAAAGGGAGTGAAAGCTTTGAGGAATGAATTGGAAACAGAAAAACACTTAATTACTTTACAAACTGAGTCTGAAGAAAAGTTTTTAGCTAAGCTTAGATCAGGAAAATATTCGATAGAAAACCCTCTCGTCGTTGAAAATCCGTATCTGATTAATCCACTTGCTGCAGTCATTTGTTTTAATACAGATGAAGAGACAACGGCTGAAATAACGGTAAAGGGTAAAGCCGTTGAGGGGGATTTAACCCATACCTTTGCGGCAGCCAAAGAGCATGTATTACCGATTTATGGATTATACGACAATTATGAGAACACTGTTGTTCTAACCCTAGGCAATGGCCAAACATCACAGGTTAAGATTAAAGTGGAAGAACTCGATGTTAATAGGGCTCTTTATTGCCGAACCACGCCGGAGTATTTCGGGAAAGATTTAATGCTGATTTCAACCACAACTCCTTTAATCGATTCGGCAAAAACTGCCGGCTTCGATTATGCGGGTGATTTAAGATGGGTAATAACCAATAAACAAAGCTGGGATATTAAAAAACTAGAGAATGGAAGACTTATGGTAACTTCCTATAGGACAGTGCAAAAACCCTACTATACTGCCGGGCTTATGGAAATGGATTTCTGCGGTAAAATCTATAAGGAATATCGCCTGCCGGGGGGGTTCCATCATGATGCCATCGAGTTGGAAAATGGGCACATCTTATCCGCGTCTGACAATGACTTCGATGAATCGGTAGAAGATTATGTAGTTGAGATTGATCAGAAAACTGGAAAAGTACTAAAATCCTGGGATTTGCTCAAGATTTTATCCAGAGAAAAAGGAAATGCGGGAGATTGGAATCACCATGATTGGTTCCACAATAACGCGGTTTGGTATGACAAAGCGACGAACTCCATAACCATGTCCGGAAGACATAAAGATGCAATTATCAACTTCAATTATGATACAGGAAAATTGAACTGGATTCTTGGTGATCCTGAAGGCTGGGGAGAGGAGTGGCAGAAATATTTCTTCAAGAATGTAACCAAGGGAGAGTTCGACTGGCAATATGAACAGCATGCCGCAAGAATTTTACCGAATGGTGATGTATTTGTCTTTGATAATGGAACCTATAGAGCTAAAAACGAAGCGAATCGAGTTCCGCCCGAAGAGAACTTCTCCAGAGGGGTAATCTATAGAATTGACCCTGACAAAATGGAAATTGAACAAGTTTGGCAGTATGGTAAAGAAAGAGGAGCTGAATTCTATTCGCCATATATCTCCAATGTAGACTATTATGATAAAGGACATTATATGATTCACTCCGGCGGTATCGCCACCTACAGAGGAAAACACACCGACGGCTTGGGTGCAATGCTCTTGAACAAATATAAAGATGAACACATTCATTTAACTTTAGAGTCCATTACTGTCGAAGTTCAAGATGACGAAGTTAAATATGAGCTGAAAGTTCAGGGAGGCAATTATTATAGAGCAAGAAAAATCAGTCCATATGATGAAAAGACGAACCTGGTTTTAGGTAAGGGTGAATTTCTAGGTGGCTTTGGAGTAACCCCAGAGTTTATGAAAATTAAGTTTAAAGATGCTGAGGTAGGACTTCCAGAAAAACATAATTTAAATTTAGTCCTTGAAGAAGACAGGTTGGCTCTTCGCGCAACCTTTAGAGAAGGATCAGAAGTTATCCTTGAATTAAAAGGCCAAAATGAATCAAAGTTCTATTCCATATCAACGGTTGTTCATGATGTTACGGCAGCCTGTGTTTCGTTTGAAGTACAAAACGATAATGATTTCCAATTTTATGTGAACAGGGAAGGATTATCGGGTGATTACGATATTTATTTAAACATCGATAATAAAAGATATGACACCCAATTATCAGCAAATTTTTAGACAATACTAAATACAAAAGGTTAGGCTATGATTGATAACTGCGTCTCAAAAGCCTAACCTCTATTAATTCTGAATATCCTTGGTGTATGTTTTACCGTGAAGCAGAAGCTAAGTGGTAAATTTTAGCTTTTTTATTAAAATAAGACTTATAAGAATCTCTTATACGAAGATGTTCACTTTAACTTGGTGGGCATCTTTTTCTTTGTTATGGCCAACTTACCAATATGAGGCCCATGGAATATAATGCCAATATATGAAACTAAAAGGAGAAAACATCATGAGCAAGGAAAAATCGGATTCGAGAGAAATATCTTTTTTAATCGGCGGACTTTTAGTTCATGAACTGGCAGTAATTATTGCTTTGTTGCTTCTAATCCTGATTGACTCGGATGGGCCATGCTGTGAGGGGTCATGCTGTCATGGGGCCTGTGAAGTGAATAACTCAGATGAAATTGAACCTGAAGATGAGGAATAATTGTTATTAGTATACGTTTACCTTTACCTTTACCTTTCAGTTACCCACTTGGGTTTAAAGCCTGAGTGGGTAATCTCAAAGGCTATATTCAGTTATTTATTAAAATGAAATAGCAATCCACAGGGTTAAAGAGTCCAAGTATTCGCGGAAGGGTGAACGTAATGCAAACTGGAATTTTGGCGCTTCTCGGAAAAACAGTCACGCTCATGGAAAACCTAGGGTTTTTGTGGCTTGTTCATACTGGCTTTGAACTGGATCTTTGGAAATTACTACAACAAGAAAGGTCAAAGGAAGAACTATTAGAACTAAATCCTGAATGGGACCCGATTTTATTCGACCACTGGCTTGAGCAAGCGAAAATTCAAGGTTTAATTCTTCAAACGGATAGTAAATACAGCTTAACCCGTATTGGAAAGGCTGTTGATTTCTATCGTGACTTTGGTCTTGAGGCTATGTATAAAGAATTTGTCCTTTATTGGGGCGCTATTTTTGCTGAACTCCCTAACCGCATAACGACTCAGGTTTCCCCAGTGCAAATGGAAAGCGAAATGGAGAATGAGTTGATTTCGAAAGCGTCAAGAGCTTCAGAACATTTTGCTTGGCCCTTGCTCAAAGCAAAATGTGAAAAAGAACACTGGCGAAGGATTCTTGATGTCGGTTGCGGGGAAGGGATTTATCTGAGGAAGCTGATCGAAGAATTCCCCAAAGTTCAGGGAGTAGGAGTAGATGTTAATTCATCTGTAGTTGAACGAGCAAGGCTTCTTGCAAAGCCTTTTGAAGATCGGCTGCAGTTTAATTGCCTAAACATCTTAGATCAGGATGCCCCGGTCGAAAAATATGATTGTTGTTTACTGAATAATAATCTTTACTATTTCTCGACAGAACAACGAATAGAACTTATTGAGCAGATAAAGACATGGCTTGTGCCGGGAGGATGGATTGGCATTCTGACGGCACTTCGCGGGGAAAATTCTTCGATTCCTTTTATCCAAACACACATTCCCCAAAACTTGATGAGTTTTTTCCTGGCTTGTCATAAAGGATTTGAAGGGCTGCCCTATAAACAAGAGGTTCGTAACCTTTTGCAAGATTCAGGATTTCGTGAGATAGAAGTTATACCATTGCCGTTAAAGGTCTCTCATTATTTCTTTGCACGAACTTAAATGGGAAAAGAAAACCCAGTTAAAAAATATAGAAATAGGGTGGGTGGAGTGTGCTTGAAGTGAGTGAACTCACGAAAATCTATCGTGAGGGGCGAGGTATAAGAAATCTTTCCTTCCAAATGAATTCGGGGACAACCTTTGGATTTTTAGGACCTAACGGAGCCGGAAAAACAACAACAATTCGCCTTCTTATGGGATTTATGAAGCCGGATCAGGGCAGCGCAAGAATTTGGGGGCTGGATTGCTGGAAAAATCGTACAGAGTTAAAGAGCATCGTTAGTTATCTGCCTGGGGAACTTCATTTTATAGAACAACAGACCGGCCAGGAATTTTTAGATTTAATTGAGGGAATGCATGGAGAACGCAGAGATATTAAGAGGAATCAAATTGAACTTCTCCGTTCTCTCGAACTGGATCCAAAACAACGAATCCGAAAAATGTCCAAAGGAATGAAGCAGAAATTAGGCATTGTTGCTGCATTTATGCTGGATTCCCAGGTTCTTATTTTAGATGAGCCGACATCAGGACTTGATCCGTTGATGCAAAAGACTTTTGTCGAATTGATTCTGGAGGAAAAGAAAAAAGGAAAAACCATTTTTATGTCTTCACACCAATTCTCCGAAATTGAAAGAACGTGTGAACAAGCAGCGATTATTCGAGAGGGCGAACTCCTTAATATACAAGATGTTGCCTCACTCAAACGAAATGAACGTCAAACGTTTGAAGTCGAGGTTGAGGGAGAAGAAGACGCGGAGTTTCTACGGCAAAGCGGCCTAACGATTTACGCTTTAGGGAAAAGTAGATTTACTATTATTCTTGCAGATAAACAGGAATTGCTATGGAAAACTCTTGCCCAGATTCACGTTAAGCGATTTAAACAAGGAACTCTCGAGCTTGAAGAGGCATTTATGCAATATTATCGCTGAAGAAAGGGGGGATCGAGTTTGAACAGGGCATTATTTCGAGCGATGATGAAGCAGAATGGCAAAAAAATAGCAAAACTTGCAACGGGGATTGTTCTTTATGAAGGGCTGTTAACCTGGGTTTATCCTGTCATATCTGAAAATCCAGCCGTAGCGCAAATCGCGGAATCCCTGCCCTCAACCGTTAAAACCGTATTTGGAGTTTCCGAGGAGGCCCGCATGGATACGTTTGAAGCCTTTATATCGGGCCAATTTTTTGCACGGATTTGGGCAATGCTCATGGCTTTATATAACGTAGAGACGGCAAATGAGCTTTTGGCCAAAATGGTTGATGACGGGACACTTGCCCTGCTTCTCTCAACCCCGGTTTCACGAAATGAATTTTTTGCTACCCAAGCGCTTGTGCTGCTCAGCGGAAATGCTCTTCTCGTCTTTTTTACGCTGCTGAGTTTATATGTGGGAACCTTCATCTTTGAAATTTCTATTGATCGTTGGAGTTATTTTCGTTTTGGAATCCTTGGCTTTACCTTTTATTCTCTAATGGGAGCGTATAGCCTATTTTTCTCAGCTTTACATGCTGAGGGGGAGCTAACGCTTACCTTTGCTGCCGGGTTAACATTGATCTTTTATGCCTTGGATGTTACGGGTGGACTCAGTGATCAATTATCTTGGGTTCGCAGGTTATCGCTTTTTCAATGTTATCAGCCTCAAGAAATATTGGAGGGGTCCATGGACCCTATGGGGAGGATAATAGGACTTGGTATTGGAACTCTAATTCTTTTTTATTTAGCCATGAAGGTCTTTGATGGGAAAGATTTAGCTCTATAACGAAGGTTATGAAGCGGGGATCGTGAGTATGATGGAAATACCGTTTAGGCATTTTGCCCGTTATTCTGAAATTATCTCTATTTTGATTCGCTATGGTTTGGGCTATTTTGTCCTGGAACAGATTCCGTTGCCCAAAGGAGCCGGTTTAATCGGTTCTAAACGTCATTACTCAGAGGCAGAGCTGACACTGATCGGAGTCCGTTTACGAGAAGCTCTCACGGAACTTGGACCAACATTTATTAAAATGGGCCAATTGGTCGGCAATCGTACCGATATCATTCCGCAACCCGTTGCTGCAGAATTAACAAAGCTTCAAGATCGAGTTCGTCCCTTCCCCTTTGTGCAAGTACGTCAGGTTATTGAACAAGCGCTGCAGCAACGGCTGGATGCTGCTTTTCAAGAATTTGATCCAAGGCCCTTAGCGGCAGCATCACTCGGACAAGTGCATCAGGCTGTTTTATATAGCGGAGAAAAGGCAGCTGTAAAAGTTCAACGCCCTCGCGTCCGAGAAGTTGCAGAAGTTGACTTAGAAATTTTTAGCTTCCTGATATCTAAGTTTGAACAAAGAACAGAATGGGGAAAACGATATCCCCTAAAGACGATTTTTAACGAGTTTTCCAAAACATTATTGGAAGAACTGGATTTTTTCAATGAAGGTCGCAACACTGAACAGTTAGCCCGGCTAAATCGGAAAAATTCAAACTTTGTCATTCCTAAAATTTACTGGGAATTTACGAAGGCCACAGTTTTAACTCAAGAATTTATTTCAGGAATCCCTCTTCACCAAATGATTGATGATCAAGACCTATCTATTAAAGGTGAAGAATATGATCGCTCACTTATAGCTAAACAACTTGGCCGAGGTTTACTTCGACAAATCCTTAGTGATGGATACTTTCACGGTGATCCTCATCCCGGGAATATTTTCATTCTGCCCGAGGGAAAAATTGCGTTAATCGATTTTGGAGTTTTAGGAACGTTAACACAGTCAATGCGTTATCAGCTTGCAGAGCTTATTATGGCTCTTCTTCGAGGGAAGGACGAGCGGCTCTTTGAAGTTATATCGCAGATGGGGATTGTTCCACAGCAAATCGATCAGACTCAATTCTTGAAAGATATTTCCGGTTTGCGATCGAAGTATCTTAATCAATCGCAGGGAATCAGGGGAATAGGGGAAGGAGTTCAGGATTTCTTCAACCTTATCCATCATCATGGAATCTATTTGCCTTCCGAGTTTATTCTCGTTGGAAAAACTTTAATAACTCTTGAAGGATATTTATATCGCCTTGATCCAGAGTTCAGTCTGATTGAGCAGGTAAAACCCTATAGCCGGAAAATATTATGGGATAGATATAATCCGATCCATTTTCTTACGCGAATCCTTAGTTTCTCCTGAGAAACAGCGAGACGAATCGGCTTAATTGAGTAAATCTCTTCTCAAAGCATATTGATATATTAAACATCTTTTGTTAAGATGAGTATTAAGCTGAACTGAAAATGGAAATTAAAGATTCATAGTTATAAAGAGTGTGAGGCCCTAAGATTAACTGTGAAAGCGGAAGGATAAGCCCGAAAAGTCATCCCTATGATTTTCGGGCTTTTTATTTTTGCGCTATGCTCAGTGATTCATTTGGCGGTGAAATATGTTGAGGGGGTAAGGTTAAATCATGTTTATGTATGTGTTTTCGATTGCGCTTATTGTTGGATCTAATATCTTTTATAATATATGTTCAAAATCAATACCCGCAAAAGCAAATCCGTTTTCTTCATTGTTTATTACGTATTTAACGGGAGCCGTTGTCACTCTTATCGCCTTTCAACTGACTAAAACGGATAAAGGGTTTTTTAAAACACTGGGCGATCTAAACTGGACAAGTATAGTTCTTGGTGTTTCTATTGTGGGTCTGGAATTTGGATATATTATGGCCTATAGGGCAGGCTGGAACATAAGCATAGGTTCTTTGGTTGCAAATATAATTCTTGCGCTTGTACTTATTCCCATTGGAGTGTTTTTTTATAAAGAGGGATTCGGTACAAATCAATTATTGGGCATAGCAATTTGTGTTATTGGATTAATATTGATTAACAAAAAATAGGGTAAAAATGTCTAATTAAAAGAATCTAAAAGAGGAAGCCCAGAAATAATTATCTCTGGCTTCCTCGCTTTTTTATCTCTTTATTAGGTTTTGAATTTTGATTGATTGTATATCGATTGTTGGTTATCGAGTAGCGAATTTGCCTAAATGAAAAACGCGCAGTCCGAATTGTGTCAGCGGTTTCAGCCAGGAGTTTAAAGCCCAAACTACTCGGGCGCTTACGATTCCAATAACCATGCCTGCTAAAACATCAGTGGGCCAATGAACTCCGGCATAGATTCG